>CAZFFW010000002.1:0-131432 GCA_964518125.1 uncultured Porifericola sp. | reverse complement strand
CAAAAACGAATAGTATGTAATAAAATGAATGGATTTAGTTGATAAAGAGGAAAAAATTCAGTTAATTTTATGAAATATTCTTTTTTTAAATCCGTTTATGAAGTTTTTTCTACCAGCTATATTACTTTTTTACTGCTTAAGTGCTTATTCTCAGAGCTTTAGCCTTCTGGCCTCTGATGAAGAATACTTCATGCAGGCTGGTGACCTTCATAAATCCAACATTGCCATCCAAAATAATTCTCAGGACGCGCTTAATCTTGCAGTACGTATCCTTGAAATAAACACTGAGGGAAGCACCGTAACCCCTAATATCTGCCTTGGAGACAACTGCCTGGAAGAGCAAGGCATACTGGAAGTGAATTCTCTAAAGCCCGGTGAGATCATAGACAAGCTTTCTCTGACGCTGCAGGCTGGCAATGAAGAATCGCAAGGTATACTTAGGTACCTTATCTTTGATATTGACAATCCCTCCAATGCTCTCGAGCACAGCATTCGTTTCCATGTGCAGGGAGAGTTTCCAGGGGGTATCATGTACCAGAGACCTGATCTGAAGGTCAGCAATGCATACCCCAATCCAATCGTAAGTTCCGCTACGATAGATTATTCTTTTGCTGGTTTTAGTCATGCTGCCAGAATCCTGGTGCTCAACATTCTGGGTAATCAGGTGATGCAGTTTGACCTTTTGGATGGGCAGCACAGCGTAAAAATTCCTACCGATCAGCTAAGCAACGGCATTTACTTTTACACACTTCAGCTTGACGGAAAAAATGTGGCTACCAAGAAAATGGTGGTCAGAAAATAATCTCCCCGGCAACACCGTTCTATTTCAGCAGTCACATACTTTATACGGAACTTTGTTTAGCTTACTAACATTGTAATTTCGTTATTATACCTGTACCTTTGCTCCATTAAACTAAGAAGCTTTGCGAAAAAATTTATTGTATATAGCCTTATTGGGAGTTTTTGTACTGATCACCAGCTCCTGTAGCGAATTCCGTAAGATACAGAAAAGCTCAGACTGGCAGGTGAAGTATGATGCAGCGATGGAGTATTACCAGGATAAGGACTACTATCGGGCAATCGTACTGCTCGAGGAGGTACTACCGATCATCAGGGGTACCAAAACTGCTGAAGACGCCCAGTATTATTATGCGTATGCGCATTATTATGACCGTAAATACATTTTGAGCGCACACTACTTCAAAAACTTTTACGATACCTATACGCGTAGTAAGTATGCGACTGAAGCACTATTTATGCATGCCTATTCACTGTATCTACAGTCTCCTATTCCCAACCTTGATCAGACCAGTACTTTCGAGGCAATAGAGGCGATGCAGCTTTTCATCAACAAATATCCTTACAGCGAGTTTAAAGACAGAGCAGAACAGATCCTGGACGAGCTTCAGCAAAAACTGGAGGTAAAAGCTTACAACAATGCGCTCCTTTACTATAAGCTTCAGCGCTATCAGGCGGCTATCATAGCCTTTGACAATTACCAGAAGGATTATCCTGATTCGGAGCTCAACGAAGAACTCAGTTACTGGAAAGTAGCCGCTCAGTTTAAATTAGCTGAAGCAAGTATCTTCTCTAAACAGAAAGAAAGGTATTTTACCACCATTGAGTTCTACCAGAATTTTGTAGATAAATATCCCAATAGTGAATTCATCAGTGATGCAGAAAATATTTATGAAACCTGCATCAACAAGATCAGAAAAGACAATAGCGACAGTAACGCATCTATAACACAATGAACAAAAAGACAAATATCCCGACATCTATCATCACCCGTGATACCGACAAAATTGCTGAACCTACCGGCAATATATACGAATCTGTAGTTGTGATCTCTAAGAGAGCACGTCAGGTATCGGTAGCGATGAAAGAAGAACTGAACAGCAAACTAGCTGAATTCGCTTCTACAGTTGACAACCTCGAAGAGGTGTTTGAAAATCGCGAACAGATTGAGATTTCCCGCTTTTATGAAAGAATGCCCAAGCCTACCTCAATGGCAATTGAGGAGTTTCAGGATGGTGAGATTGTTTTCAGAAGAGCGGACGAAGAACAATAAAAGAAAAAATATATTGCTGCAAGGCAAGAAAGTAATACTTGGCGTTTGTGGAAGTATAGCGGCTTATAAGGCCGCTTTTCTTGTTCGATTACTCGTAAAATCCGGCGCTGACGTACAGGTAGTCATGACAGAGGCCGCAAAGGATTTCATCAGCCCGCTTACCCTTGCCACGCTTTCCAAAAAGCCAGTGTTGTCTGACTTTACTGCCAATGATAAAGATGGTAGTTGGAATAACCATGTCGAGCTGGGCTTATGGGCAGATGTCATCCTCATTGCGCCCGCCAGTGCTCATAGCCTTGCCAAATTTTCCCACGGCATTTGTAATGATCTGCTGACGGCCGTATACCTTTCGGCCCGTTGCCCGGTGATCATCGCCCCGGCGATGGATCTCGACATGTACCGGCACCCCTCTACCCAGGCCAACCTTCACCTCCTTAAGCAGTACGGAAATACTATCCTGGAGGCACAGCCGGGCGAACTGGCGAGCGGCCTGAACGGAGTAGGACGGATGACAGAACCGGAAGAAATCGTCACGTATTTAACCAATTTTTTTCCTAAGGATACTGCATTGGCGGGGAAAAAAGTACTGCTGACCGCCGGTCCTACACAAGAAGCCATTGATCCGGTACGTTATATCAGCAATGCCTCTTCTGGAAAAATGGGCTATGCCCTGGCTGAAGTTTTTGCCTCCAGGGGCGCAGAGGTGTTCTTAGTCAGTGGCCCGGTCAATTTGCAGCCTTCACACCCAGCAGTCCGTCTCAGCAGGGTACGTTCGGCTGCTGAAATGTTTGAAGCGGCCAGTAGTTATTTTGACAATTGTGATATCGCCGTATTTGCTGCGGCCGTTTCCGACTACTCGCCAAAACTAAAGCATACTCAGAAGATCAAAAAAACTACCGACACGCTAAGCATTGATCTGGTGAAAAATGTGGACATTGCCCAAACCCTAAGTAAACGTAAAAAAGCAGACCAGTTTACTGTCGGTTTTGCGTTGGAAACACACGATGAGGCTGAAAATGCGAAGAAAAAACTGCAGGAGAAAAATTTTAATATGATCGTTCTGAATTCACTGAACGATACGGGAGCAGGCTTTGGTTATGATACTAATAAGATAAGCATTATGCTGGCTGCTGATACAAAAACCTATGATTTTTCTCTCAAGAGCAAACAGGAAGTAGCCCGGGATATCGTTGACTTTATCATCAAAAAGTATGTGGCCTAGATTAATATTGTTCGTCATATTTACAGGGATGGCCCTGAACCTTCAGGCACAGGAACTGAATGCAAACGTAGTTGTGAATTCGCAAAACGTTCAGACTACTGAGACAAGAATCTTTACGGATATGGAAACGGCCTTTGAGCAGTTTCTCAATAACCGTAAATGGACGGATGACGCATTTGCCCCTGAAGAAAGGATCAACTGTAATTTTGTGATCAACATCGAACAGATGCCTTCCGTTGGTAACTTTCAGGCTACAGTACAGGTACAGTCCTCCCGCCCGGTATACGGTACCAATTATGAGTCACTGATGTTCAATTTTGCCGATCGCGACTGGCAGTTTCAGTATGTAGAATCACAACCTCTGGAGTTCAATCCTAATACCTATACCAGCAATATCACCAGTTTGCTCGCTTATTATGCTTACATCGTTCTCGGTCTTGACTACGACTCCTTCAGTGAATTAGGTGGACAAAGACTTTTTGAGCAGGCGCAGCTTATTGTCAGTAATGCACAGCAGCAGGGAGGCGGAGGATGGGACCAGTTTGGCAACAGCCGAAGAAGAAACCGTTACTGGCTAGCTGAAAATTTCATCAACCCCCAGATGACACCTGTTCGGAGAGGAATATATCAGTACCACCGGATGGGACTGGATACTTTTCTTGAAAATGAGGAAAAGAGCCGGGAAAGTATGTTGTCGGCCCTGAGAGAGATACAGGAAGTCAGCAAGCTGTTTCCCCAATCAATACTTCTTATTTCATTTTTTGATGCTAAAAATGATGAAATCATCAGCACGTACTCCAAAGGGGGCATGCAAATCCGCCGTGAAGCTTATAATGCTTTAGTTGAAATCAACCCTACTATGGTAGAGGATTACAGCCCCATCATTAACAACTAGTTACTTGAAATAAGTATACTACTCTTCATTGCATATTCAAATCACTTATTGTAGCTTTACAATACTTATTTTAAGAATGCAATTTTAGTTTTTAGCAGATTTTCAGCCTATGTTTTTGAACATCCTGGTTTCTCTTGCGCAAAATCATTTTTCCCTTCCGGCGCTATTCTAAAACAAACAACGACCATTTGCACGTTATTTGGATAGTTTTAGTTATAGTCGAAATTGAATACTGTCTCCTGCTTCACTTCTACAGTTTGGTATGCTGAAAAACTTAGTCATAAAAAATTACGCACTGCTGCAGTCCCTGGAGATGGAGCCCTCTTCGGCACTCAATATCATCACCGGAGAAACAGGCGCTGGTAAATCCATCATGCTGGGCGCCATCGGCTTATTGCTCGGTAACCGCGCTGACAAAAAAACGCTCTATGACGAGGAGAAAAAATGTATTATAGAAGGTACATTTACCGTCAATAAATATCAGTTAGAATCAATTTTTGACCAGGAAGAACTGGATTATGATCCGGTATGCATTCTGCGTCGTGAAATTACTCCCAGCGGAAAATCCCGTGCCTTTATCAATGATACACCGGTACGACTTGAGATCATGAAAAGCGTTGGCAGGTTCCTGGTGGATATTCACAGCCAGCATGACAGCCTGCTACTGGGTAATCCTGAATACCAGTTGGAGATCATTGATGCCTTTGCGGAAAATGAAAAACTGCTGAAAATCTACCAGAAGTCTTATCAGCATTACCGCCGTGCCTCAGCAGAGTACGAACGTCTCAGAAATGAAGCTGCAAGCATGAAAAGAGAAGCAGACTATCATCAGTTTTTACTGGATGAACTGCATAAAGCCAAACTACAGCCCGGAGAGCAGATCAGGCTGGAGGAAGAATTACAGGTGATGGAAAATGCTGGCAATATCAAAGAACAGCTCAATATGCTCATTACCCTGCTATCCAATGATACCCACAGCGTAGATGATATGCTGGTACAGGGCAAACAGGCTTTAAGTAAGATAGCAAACTATTCCCATAAGTATGGTTCTCTGCACCAGCGGCTGGAAAGCTGCCTCATTGAACTCAGGGATATTACCGGCGAAGCCGAAAGCGAGGCACTGGAAGTAGACTTTGACTATGACAAAGTAGAAGCTGCAAGAGAGCGCGTCAACCTGATCTACCAGCTTCAACAAAAGCATCAGGTAGATACTGTAGAAGAACTGCTGACCATACAAGCGAACCTGGAACAGAAACTGGAAAGAGTACTCAACCTTGACCAGGATATTGAACACCTGAAATCTGTCAGAGAGGCCTCACAGAGAGAAATGTTGCTTCATGCCGAAAATTTGAGCATTTCCCGTAAAAAAATATTTGTCAATTTCACTGACCAAATCAGTAGTCTGCTCAAAAACCTGGGTATCCCTGATGCCAGATTAGCGGTTGCCTGTAAACAGGTAGAGCCCGGAAATACAGGTACTGACGAGATCAACATTCTGTTCAGTGCCAACAAAGGGATAGCCCCGCAGGAAATAAGATCTGTGGCCTCAGGTGGAGAGTTTTCCCGCCTAATGTTTTGTATCAAATACGTTTTGGCTGACAAAATTTCTCTGCCCACCATTATATTTGATGAAATAGATACGGGGGTATCTGGTGAGATTGCTATCAAGATGGTATATATGATGAGAGAAATGGCTAAAAGTCACCAGGTTATGGCTATCAGCCACTTACCCCAGGTGGCCGCCAAAGGTGATGCACATTATTTTGTGTATAAAGATAACAGTGCTACCAAAGCTGTCAGCAAAATCAAAAAACTTAGCGAGGAAGAGCGTATTCTGGAGATTGCTAAAATGATTGGCGGTAGTAATCCATCCAGCATTGCCTTCGAAAATGCCAAGGAGTTACTTGCCTAACTGCTTATTCTTTGTACGCTACTGGTTCTGACAGCATTAAAAAACCCAACCACCCCTCCCAAAAGGTGAGATTCCCAGGATACTCCAGTGGTGGAAGGTAATACACCGTAAAAGAGTCCTCCGTAAATGAACATGATCAGGAGGGAAATGAGCAGCGATTTAAAGTCTTTACGAAAAATTCCGAAAAAGATAAGAAAAGACGCCAGTCCATAGATAAGGCCGCTGGCTCCTATATGAAAAGCGGGCCTGGCAAATATCCATACCAGTACACCGGTAAGAAAGTAACACTGCAGAAAAACACGGGTAGCGATACGGTCATAAAACATGTACAACATGGTTCCCAGAAAAAGGAGAGGAATTGTGTTAGAAGCCAGGTGCTGTAAGCTGCCATGCAGGAGAGGTGAAGTCACAATTCCGATCAGTCCTCTGATACTCCTGGGCCAAATGCCAAAATAAGCAAAGTCAATACGGTAAGTATACTCAAAGAGGAGTACTGCCCACATGAGCATGGTTAGCCGGGCCGGTACGATAATGCTACTACTAATACTATTCATGTTACTATTGCTCACCATCAGCCAGTGGAGGCTGCGGCATGGTTAGTTCGAGAAAAAGGGGAAGATGATCGCTAAAACCACCATGGTAACGGTAACCTTCATATGACCTGTTGGGTTTGAGCCCTCCGTAGCTTTTATCGGTTTCCAGCAGCCACTCGGGATGAAATATATGCGCAGCAGCTACCGATAGTGAAAAACCTTCCTGTATATGCATTAGTGATTCACTTACCCAGACCTGGTCAAAATGGCTCCACACACCCTGAAATTTGTGTGTGCCGTAGAAGCTTTGCGCAGTAACATGGTTAAGTTTAAGCTGAGCATTGTTCAACTCTTTAAGACTGGCATCTTCCGGTACATCATTGAAATCTCCCATAACTACTGCTCTGAGTTGAGGCTCAAGCAAATATAAGGAGTCCAGGTTTTTACGCACTACACTTGCGGCAAATATCCTCCGAGATTCGGAAGAACGCCCTCCTCCGTAGCGGGAAGGCCAGTGATTTACAAAAAGATGAAATGGTTCAGAAAAATCAGGCTTGACTACAACATGGATGATATCGCGGCTTTTGCTCTGTGGCGCATCCGGAAAGCTAAGCTGTATAAAAGTGGTATCCAGTATCTGTAGCTGATCAGGCCTGTACAATAGTGCCAGGTCTATTCCTCGCCTGTCTTCCGAATCCTGGTGAACAATCTGGTACCCAGCCTTCATGAGAGGAGTATAATCCAGTAGATCCTGCAGCACCTGCTTATTTTCTACTTCTGCCAAAGCAAGCAGGGGAGGAAATTCCCACTCCCCTATTGCTACCAGCGTTTTGTATATTTTGAATAATTTTTCCTGGTAGCGTTCTTTGCTCCAGCCCCTGATACCATATGGCAGGTATTCGTCGTCGTTGGTAAGACTATCGTCAACCGTATCAAAGAGGTTTTCCACATTCCAGAAGACTACCTTTAAAGTCTCACCAGATGCCTGTCCACTTACAGGAAACACCAAAACAACTGCCAGCAGAAGGGTCAGACTTAATTTACGCATCATACTGACAAGATAAGTATAGCCTCTTTCCTATAAATGGAAAAAGGCTTAACAACATTACTTAGAGAGGAATATTGCCATGTTTTTTCCGGGGTAACCGATCTACTTTATTTTCCAGCATCTTGAAGGCCTTAATAAGTTTTGTCCGGGTATCTGACGGAAAAATAACCTCATCAATATAGCCGCGCTGCGCGGCCATATAGGGGTTGGCAAATTTAGCCGTGTATTCATCTATTTTTTCCTGTAGCTTTTGCGCAGGATCTTCTGCCTCGGCAATCTCCCTACGGAAGATGATCTCTGAAGCTCCCTTTGCCCCCATCACTGCAATTTCCGCACTGGGCCAGGCATAATTCATGTCCGCTCCTATATGTTTGGAATTCATCACATCATAGGCACCCCCATACGCCTTGCGGGTAATCACCGTGACCCTGGGTACAGTAGCTTCACTGAAAGCATACAGTAATTTGGCTCCATTGGTGATAATAGCGTTCCACTCCTGGTCAGTACCAGGCAGAAAACCGGGTACATCCTCCAACACCAGCAGCGGAATATTAAAACAATCGCAAAAACGTACAAAGCGGGCCCCTTTTACACTGGCATTGATATCCAGTACACCTGCCAGAGAGGCCGGCTGATTACCTACGATACCGATACTCCTACCTGCCAAACGGGCAAAACCAACCACGATATTCTCAGCAAAGTTTTGATGTACCTCCATAAAGGTATCTCTGTCAACTATGCCATGGATCACATCCCGCATATCATAGGGCTGATTGGGATTTTCTGGCACTATCTCATTCAGGGCCGGCCTGGATTCATCTTTCGCTGCTTCATAAGCCGTAGCAGGAGGCTCTTCATCACAATTTTGAGGAATATAGGACATAAGCTGCCGAATATCCTTGATACACTGCAACTCATTTTTACAGGCAAAATGGGTAACGCCACTTTTGGTACTGTGGGTACTGGCGCCGCCAAGTTCTTCGGCAGTAACATCTTCCTGCGTCACAGTCTTCACTACATTGGGGCCGGTGACAAACATATAAGATGTTTTTTCCACCATAAAAATAAAATCCGTAATCGCTGGGGAGTATACTGCTCCCCCGGCGCAGGGCCCCAATACTGCGGAGATTTGGGGGATAAGCCCGGAGGCCAGCGTATTACGATAAAATATATCTGCATAGCCGCCTAAGGAAACCACTCCTTCCTGTATCCTGGCACCACCTGAATCATTCATCCCAATCAGAGGAGCACCATTTTTCATCGCCAGATCCATGATTTTTACGATTTTTTCAGCGTGTGCTTCAGAAAGAGAGCCTCCAAAAACGGTAAAATCCTGTGAAAAGATATATACCAACCGGCCGT
Organism: uncultured Porifericola sp.; assembly: GCA_964518125.1. Classification (GTDB taxonomy): domain Bacteria; phylum Bacteroidota; class Bacteroidia; order Cytophagales; family Cyclobacteriaceae; genus Catalinimonas. The sequence continues at coordinate 122,389 of CAZFFW010000002.1, read as the reverse complement.
GGATGGTACCGTACCCGGTAATCACGCCATCGCCGAGAAATTTCTGGTCTTCCAGACCAAATGCGGTACTCCTGTGTTCTACAAATTTACCAGTCTCTTCAAATGAGCCTTCATCAAGCAAAAGTACCACTCTCTCTCTGGCAGTAAGTTTTCCCTTATCGTGCTGAGATTGTATCCTTTTTTCACCTCCTCCCAATAAAGCCTGACGGTTCTTTTCTTCCAGCAGTTTGTACTTTTCCTCTTTGGTCATGGGTGTAGATACGGTATTCTTTTGCTTGTCTTTCATATTGAATGGTAATTAATGTAGGCCTAAATATAGTTATATATAAGAAACCATGTAATTTCGCATAGCATTTACGTTTAATAAATGTATACTAATACTGTCTGTTAGATGGACAGTGATAAGATATGGAGAAGCAAAAAATTGCCATAATAGACCTTGGCACGAATACCTTCCATCTGTTGATTGTGGAAGTAGACAGCCAGCAGCAAAGCCGTGTGGTGCACCGTGAGCGCCGCCCGGTGATGATCGGTAAAGGTGGAATAAACCAAGGCATCATCGTGGAAGCTGCGCAGTTGAGAGCGCTTGCTGCCCTTGAATATTTCCGCTCAAAAATTGACAGCCTTGGGGTAGAGAATGTAGTAGCCACTGCTACAAGTGCTTTCCGTAACGCCAAAAACGGAGAGTACCTGGCCCAGAGAATTTACCAGACCACCGGTATATCTATAGATATCATATCAGGGGATACGGAGGCGGAATATATTTTCTACGGAGTAAAAGAAGCCATGAAGCTGCAGCACGGCGTGTCTATGATCATGGATATCGGTGGAGGTAGCGTTGAGTTTATCATTTGTAATGAGGAGCATGTACTCTGGAAGCAAAGTTTTGAAATAGGCGCACAACGTCTTATGGACAGGTTTATCATTGAAGATCCTATTTCCAGCAAAAATGTACAAGAGCTACAAAGTTATTTCTCTGAGCAGCTTGACAGCCTGAATGAAGCTGTGGCTATTTACCAGCCGGATACCCTTGTTGGTGCATCTGGTACATTTGATACCCTGAGCGATATCTACGTGATCCACGAAAATATCTGTGTAACACCTAACGCATCAGAACTCCCGCTGACGTATGAATTTTACCTCAACTTGCACCATGACCTATCATCAAAAAACCGTCAGGAGAGGCTGATCATCCAGGGTATGGCCGAAATGAGAGTTGATATGATTGTGGTTGCCTCCTGGCTGATTTATTATATTTTGGAAAAGTATCAGATTCGTAATATCCGGGTATCGGCTTATGCACTTAAAGAAGGCTTGTTACGCAGTGTTACCAATCAATTGATTGCGAACCAGTGAAATCCCATGATGAACCTTTTTTCCTATACCCAACTACTCAGATTCACTAAAGAAGTATTTATTGCCATGGGGTGTCCTTTACAGGATGCCCAACTTGCCGCTGATGTTTTACTTAGCGCTGATCTCAGGGGCATAGACTCGCATGGAGTAGCCCGCCTGGTAGGCTATGTCAGGCTTTGGGAAAAAAAACGCATTAACACTAAGCCGAGCATACAAATTGTTCACGAGACCCCCAGTACGGCAGTTGTTGACGGTGATGGTGGCCTGGGTTTGGTAGTAGCCCCTTTTGCCATGAAAATTGCCATGGAAAAAGCGGAATATGCAGGAACAGGATGGGTCAGTGTCAGAAACTCAAATCATTTTGGTATTGCCGGTCATCATGCCATGATGGCTTTGGAAAAAGATATGGTAGGGATGGCGATGACCAATGCCAGTCCGCTGGTAGCGCCAACTTTTGCCGTAGAGCGTTTGCTGGGTACCAACCCTATTGCAGTAGCTGTACCTGCTGCTCAGCAGCCTCCCTTCGTTGCTGACTTTGCTACCACTACTGCAGCCAATGGTAAGCTGGAAATACTCCAGAGAAAAGGTGCATCTGCCCCTTCCGGATGGATACAGGATGCGCAGGGTGGTATATCCAATAATCCTAAAGAACTTTCACATGGCGGAGCCCTTCTCCCCCTGGGTAGTGACCGTGAGCACGGAAGCCATAAAGGCTATTGCCTGGGCTCCATTGTTGATATTTTCTCTGCTGTTTTTTCAGGAGCCAACTATGGCCCCTGGGTTCCTCCATTTGTTAGTTTTTTACCCCTGCCCAGTGATCCGGTAGGTCTAGGGATCGGGCATTTTCTGGGTGCTATGCGAATAGATGCCTTCCGTCCTGCGGATGAATTTAAAAAAAATATGGATCAGTGGATAGATCGTTTTCGCTCGGCTAAGACTGCAGACGAACATGAGAAAGTCCTGATTCCGGGCGATCCGGAAAGAGCGATGGAAACAGAAAGAATGGAAAAAGGCATACCACTACTGGAAGCAGTAGTCAGTGATCTGGAAACGCTGGCCGAAAAATTTGACCTGGTACTTAAAGCATAAAGCCCACATTGAATACCCAGGGACTATTGTAAGGAGAACGGACGGGATCGTACATCAGGTTATAAAGCGCAGAAATATTGACCACTCCCCTTCTGCCCAATGGCTGAAAAATGCCTCCTCCCAGAAAAAAACCCGGTACCCATCCTCTCTGAACCGGATCCTGCAAACTAGTAAGATACTCTGCGTTGAGTGATTCATACTGTGCATGAGCAAAAAATTGAGAGCCAATAATATGCCGTGCAAATAAGCTCCCTCCGTATACGCTGCTACCTTCAAAACCTCTGAATTTTAGGTAACGATAAGTAATACCTGGTCCGGCCGTAAACCGATCAGTAAAACGGTATCCTACCATAGGAGAAATATCTATAAAGGTGACATTCCCAAACTGAAGGCTGAAATTACCCCCTAACGAGAGTTTATCAATTAAAGAAGCACCTTGCTCATTAGTGTCATTTTTCTCTTCCTGCGCTGGTAACTGAAGGGCAGCAAGAAACAAAATCATGATGATGCAGCATCTTTTCATATTCAAACCCACTATTGCTTGATAATAACGTAAACGTCTTCTTCCGGCTTCTTCATAAGGTAATTTTCCCGGGCAAACTTTTCCAGCAGTGCATCATTACTCGTCAGCTCTTCTCTGTCTTTTTCTACTTCACTGATTTTCTCGAGGTAAAACTCTTTCTCTTTTTCCAACACACTTTCTTTTCTACTGAGTTTAATTTGGGTACCCAGATCATTAGCATCCAGGAAGAGCATCCATAGGATAAAACCCAGGGTAAACATAAAATAAAAGTTCCTGAATAATCGGGGGACTTTATTAAGTAGGCTCATACACTGACTTTTTTGAATATTAACGATTGCTGTAGACAATTGATTACAGAATCCCTTGAAAAAGAAAATGCAATTCTATAAAGAATTGCATTAATCTACCTAAAATTAGTGTGTTATTTAAACCAATGCTTACAATAATTTTGCAGGATAATAAGCATTAAGACCTAAGTTTTCTTCGATTCTAATCAATTGATTATACTTAGCCATTCTGTCTGAGCGTGAGGCTGATCCGGTTTTTATTTGCCCGGCATTGAGTGCTACGGCAAGGTCAGCGATAAAATTATCCTCAGTTTCACCTGACCGGTGAGAAATGACACTTTTATAGCTATTCCTCTTGGCGAGGTTTACAGCATTGATGGTTTCGGTTAAAGAGCCAATCTGGTTGACTTTGATCAGGATAGAGTTAGCCACGCCCTGATTAATACCATCTTGAAGGCGGTTTACATTGGTGACAAACAGGTCATCTCCTACCAGCTGACATTTGTCGCCTATGAGTTCGGTATGCTTTTTCCAGCCTGCCCAGTCGTCCTCGCTCATTCCATCTTCTATCGAAATGATAGGGTACTGATCTACCCACTCTTTCCAGTAGCTAGCCATATCATCTGAAGAAAGTTCTTCTCCTGATGAAGTCAGCTTATAGATGCCTTTTTCGCTATCATAAAACTCTGTAGAGGCAGCGTCTAATGCAATAAACATATTTTCACCAGGCTTATACCCTGCTTTTTCTATGGCCTGTAGTACTACTTCTATCGCTTCTTTGTTGGAAGCAATATTGGGAGCAAAACCACCTTCGTCACCTACATTAGTAGAGAGATTTTTACTTTTCAATACATTTTTAAGGGTATGAAAAACTTCAGTTCCCATTCTCAGCGCTTCCGAAAAGGTCTCGGCTTTCAGCGGCATAATCATAAACTCCTGAAAGTCAATGGCATTATCGGCATGGCTACCGCCATTGAGAATATTCATCATTGGGACAGGCAAAGTATTCGCATTCACGCCTCCAATATATCTGTAAAGGGGCTGCCTGAGTTCCTGCGCTGCTGCTTTGGCTACTGCAAGAGATACACCAAGAATCGCATTGGCTCCCAACTGTGACTTATTAGGAGTGCCATCCAGGTCAATCATAGTCTGGTCTATCAGGTTTTGTTCAAAAACTGATACCCCCAAGAGCTTCTGGGCTATTGTATTATTAACGTTATCAATGGCTTTCTGTACACCTTTACCGACATACCTGCTTTTGTCCCCATCTCTAAGCTCTACAGCCTCATGCTGACCAGTAGAGGCACCTGATGGAACTGCTGCCCTACCGGTAAACTCGCTGGCTGTAGTTACATCTACTTCAACAGTTGGATTGCCCCTTGAATCTAAAATTTGACGAGCTTGAATTTTTTTGATAATACTCATAAAAATAGTAAGTTAATTTAGCTATAATCTCTCTTGGAATAAAATAATGCTGATGACTAAATGTTCATCAGTTCAATGAATTGATCAAAAAGATACTGGGAATCATGAGGGCCCGGAGAAGACTCAGGATGATACTGAACGGAGAATGCTTTCCTGTCAAGGATGCGTATGCCAGCAACCGTATTGTCATTCAGGTTAATGTGGGTGATTTTAAGGTTTTTGGCTTTTTCAGTCTCTTCCAGATTTACCGAAAAACCGTGATTTTGCGAAGTAACCTCGCTCTTACCACTCTCAAGATTTTTTACAGGATGGTTCAGGCCTCTATGTCCATGGTGCATTTTATAAGTAGATACATCATTGGCTCTGGCTAGTATCTGGTGTCCAAGACAGATACCGAAAAGAGGCTTATCTTCATGCAGTATATTTTTAACAGTATTTACTGCATAATCCATTGCACCAGGGTCTCCCGGCCCGTTAGAAATAAAGTAGCCATCCGGGTTCCATGCTTTCATTTCTTCATACGAAGTTTTGGCAGGGAATACTTTACAGTAGCAGCCACGTTCCGAAAGGTTTTTTAAAATACTGGTTTTAATACCCAAATCCAGTACTGCTACTTTTATTGGAGCATCTTCACTGCCAATATAAAATTCATCTTTTGTACAAACTTCTGAAGACAATTCTAGCCCTGCCATGGATGGTACGCCTTTAAGTACCTTTTTCAGTTCTTCAATATCCAGAATGTCAGAAGAAACTACAGCATTCATAGCACCTTTAGATCGGATATGACGCACAAGCTTACGGGTATCAATATCAGTAATACCTACAATACCGGCATTATCAAGGTATGCCTGCAGGTCATGATCTGCCTTTTGTCTACTATAGGTATCAGAGAAATGGTTAACGACCAACGCACTGATTTTAGGGTTCGCTGATTCCTGCTCTACATCCATAACTCCGTAATTCCCAATATGCGACGTAGTATTGACGATTATTTGACCATAATAAGAGGGATCAGTATAAATTTCCTGATAACCGGTCATGCCAGTATTAAAACATATTTCTCCTCCTTTGGTCCCAGTTTTTCCAATGGCATTTCCTTGGTAGTAGGTACCATCCTCTAAAAGTAGAATTGCGGGTGCTTTTTTACTAAGCTTCATAAGGTAGTTTTGAGCGATTTTCGGGGACAAATTAATAAAAAAAAAGGGATTAAGCTGCGTATTGATTACAGCTTAATCCCTTTTATGGAAATACAGAATACTATTGTTGCTTTTCTTCTGATTCTGAAGAATCATTATCATTAGACTTATTAACATCATCCTGCGAGTCGGTAGTATCTTCAGCTTTTGTATCAGCTTTTTGGGCTGCTTCCTCCTTTTTAGACTTAGATGAGGAACTGCTGCTAGCTTCCTCAGTTGAAGTCTTACCTTTCTTACCACCTCTTCTGCTACGTCTGGTACGTGTCTTTTTCTCTTCCTCTTGTTGATAGACATCATTATAGTCTACCAATTCAATTAAACACATATCAGCGTTGTCACCCAGCCTGTTACCAAGTTTAATAATGCGGGTGTATCCACCGGGACGTTCAGCGATTTTTTCTGATACCTCATCAAAAAGAACCTGAGTAGATACTTTGTCCTGAAGATAAGAGAAAACAATTCTTCGGGAGTGAGTAGTATCTGACTTGGATTTTGTGATCAGAGGCTCAACGTATTTCTTTAATGCTTTCGCTTTAGCAACAGTAGTAGTGATTCTTTTATGAAGAATCAGAGAGGCTGCCATATTAGACAACATCGCTTTACGATGTGGGGCAGTTCTTCCTAGATGATTATTTTTGTTTGCGTGTCTCATTACTTCCTATCAGTTTTCAGGATATTTGTCCTGATCGAGCTTAATCTTCTTCTAATTTATATTTAGATACATCCATTCCGAAAGTGAGATTCTTATCAGCCACCAACTGCTCTAACTCAGCTAGAGATTTCTTGCCGAAATTTCTAAACTTCATCATATCAGAAATTTCAAGCTGTACCAGATCACCCAATGTTTTCACATCCGCTGCTTTCAAGCAGTTATAGGCACGCACCGAAAGATCCAGATCGTTTAATGCTGTTTTAAGGAGCTTTCTCATGTGCAGCATTTCTTCATCTACAGTATCAGGCTCACCCTGTTGAGGAGTTTCCAGTATCATATTCTGATCTGAAAAGAGCATGAAATGTTTAATCAGGATATTGGCTGCACCTTTCAAGGCATCTTCGGGGTGAATAGATCCATCAGTTTCAATATCAAGTATTAACTGCTCATAGTCAGTTCTTTGCTCCACACGTGTATTTTCAACACTGAACTTCACATTCTTGATGGGAGTGAATATAGAATCTATGGCAATATTGCCAATATTTTGGTCACTCTGTTTATTTTCATCTGATGGGACATACCCTCTACCTTTCTCAACAAACAGTTCAATCTCAATATCAACTGATTCATCAAGATGACAGATTACATGGTCGGTATTTAATACCTCAAAAGAAGTAATACTTTTTTGAATATCTGCCCCAGTAAAAGTAGACTGATTCTTAATTGGTATGACAATTTTATTGTCAACAAAATCTTCAGTTACTTTCTTAAAACGTACCTTTTTGAGGTTCATGATGATTTCAGAAACATCTTCAACCACGCCTTCTACGGTAGAAAACTCATGCATTACACCAGGTATCTTGATACCGGTGATAGCATAGCCTTCTAATGAGGATAATAATATTCTTCTTAGCGCATTACCAACAGTGACCCCATAACCTCTCTCCAGTGGCTTAAAAGTAAACAGACCATGAAAGTTGTCTGCTTTCTCCATTACCACCTTTTCGGGCATTTGAAATGCTAAAATTGACATATTTGTTAGGTATACTTCGTTTAAAATGAGATGATTATGAATCTTACTTAGAGTAAAGTTCTACGATCAGCTGCTCCTGAAGATTTTCAGGAATTTCATCTCTTGGAGGTACGCTGGTGAATTTTCCGGTCATTTGCGATTTGTCCCACTCAAGCCAACCAAATCTAGTAGCGTTGTTTGAAGCTAAGCTATTGGTAATAGCTTCAAGAGATTTAGATTTTTCGCGGACACCAACCAGATCTCCAGGTTTCACCTGATAAGATGGTATATTCAATACCTCTCCATTTACTGTGATATGCTTATGCCCAACTAATTGTCTAGCGGCACGACGGGTTGGTGCAATACCTAATCTAAAAACTACATTATCAAGCCTTGACTCCAAAAGTTGCAGAAGGATTTCACCAGTAATTCCCTGGCTGCGGTTAGCTTTTTCAAAAATATTAGCAAATTGTCTTTCAAGCACACCATAAGTATACTTAGCCTTCTGTTTGGCCATTAGCTGTACAGCGTATTCTGATTGCTTGCGACGTCTTCCGCGTCCATGCTGACCGGGAGGGTAACTTTTTTTCTGAAGTGCTTTGCTTGGGCCAAAAATGGGATCATTGAATTTCCTTGCTACTTTTGACTTAGGGCCTCTATATCTTGCCATAATTGTGTATCAGATTTTATACTCTTCTTCTTTTAGGAGGGCGGCATCCATTGTGAGGCAATGGAGTAACATCTTTGATCATGGTTACCTCCAAGCCTGTATTTTGCAATGTTCTAATTGCAGACTCTCGACCTGCACCTGGTCCTTTAATAAATACTTCAACTTTGCGCATACCGAGATCATATGCTGTCTGCGCACAATTAGCGGCAGCAGTCTGCGCAGCATAAGGAGTATTCTTCTTCGAGCCTTTAAACCCCATCTTTCCAGCAGATGCCCAGGAAATAACCTGACCGGACATATTGGTGATAGAAATGATGATATTGTTGAAAGAGGCCTTGATGTGAGCCTGTCCTACAGATTCAACCGAAACAACTCTCTTTTTTGCTTTATCTTTTCTTTTCTGAGCCATAACTAATTAACTCTACTTAGTCGCTTTCTTTTTATTTGCTACAGTCTTACGCTTGCCTTTACGGGTACGAGCGTTGTTCTTGGTTTTCTGACCACGAACAGGAAGACCTTTTCTGTGTCTGAGCCCGCGGTAGCATCCAATGTCCATCAGACGTTTAATACTCATCTGAACTTCCGACTTAAGCACACCTTCAACTTTTAACTCGTTGGCTATGATGTTACGGATAGCATTGGACTCCTCATCATCCCATTCACCAACCTTTTTATTAAGGTCAACACCAGCTTTGGTGAGAATGAGTTGGGCAGAACTTCTGCCAATACCAAAAATGTAGGTAAGGCCAATCTCGCCTCTTTTATTATCGGGTATATCTACGCCTGCAATTCTAGCCATAATTATCCTTGTCTTTGCTTAAATCTAGGGTTCTTCTTGTTGATCACGTATAACTTTCCTTTCCGCCTTACAATCTTGCAATCGGAGCTACGTTTTTTGATGGATGCTTTTACTTTCATAGTTTACTTGTATCTGTATACTATCCTACCTTTTGTTAAATCATATGGAGACATTTCAAGCTTTACTCTGTCACCAGGTAATATTTTAATATAATTCATTCTCATTTTACCAGATATGTGCGCAACTACCTGATGTCCATTCTCAAGTTCTACTCTAAACATTGCATTAGAAAGTGCTTCTGTTATTGTACCGTCTTGTTCAATGGATGATTGTTTAGCCATATATCTTTAGTGGTTTAAAAAATGATTATGCATCAAAATTAGTTCAATTATGCTACTGCAGCGTTTTCAGACCTACCTTTGATTTTGCCAGATTTCATCATGCCTTCATAATGTCTCATCAGTAAGTAACTTTCTATCTGTTGTAGAGTATCCAAAATCACACCTACCATGATAAGTAATGAAGTTCCTCCATAAAAATATGAAAACTCCGTAGTTACCCCAGCCAGATTGGCTATAGCAGGCATTATGGCAATGATTGCCAAGAAAAGTGAACCGGGCAAAGTAATCCTTGACAAAATGCTATCGATGTACTCAGCAGTAGGCTGACCTGGTTTAATACCCGGTACAAACCCTCCATTACGTTTCATATCGTCTGCAATTTGTTTAGAATTAATGGTAATTGCAGTGTAGAAGAAAGTAAAAAGCAATATTAAGACGCCAAAGACAAGGTTGTATTGCCATGATGTATAATCTGAGAAAGTACTACCAATGGATGCTGCAATGTCATTACTGTCAGCCCAGATGCTGGCAATCAGACCAGGCAAAAACATTAATGACTGTGCAAATATGATAGGCATCACTCCTGAAGCATTTACTTTCAAAGGAATATACTGACGCTGACCACCGTAAACCTTATTACCGACTACCTGCTTAGCATACTGAACCGGAATCCTTCTTACAGCCTGTACCAACATGACCGATGCCATTACTACAAAGAACAAGGCTACAATTTCTATGACAAAAAGAAGTGCCCCGTTCATGCCTTTAGCCAATGCTTCAGCGATAATGGATCCTGGAAAGCGAGATATAATACCAATCATGATCAGCATGGATATACCATTTCCGATTCCCTTATCAGTGATCTTCTCTCCGAGCCACATACAAAATATGGTCCCTGAAGTAAGAATAATTAATGCTGAAACTGTAAAGAAGAACCTGTCTATTAAAATGGCCTCTGCAGGAACCGCATATGAAAGATAACCTATACCCTGACCTATTGTAATGAAAATAGTAAGCACTCGTGTTATCTGGTTGATCTTCTTTCTGCCAGAGTCACCTTCTTTCTGTAGCCGCTGAAAATAAGGTACAGCAACTGTTAATAATTGAATAACAATAGAAGCTGAAATGTAAGGCATGATCCCTAGTCCAAAAATGGAAGCATTACTAAATGCACCACCTAAAAAGGTATCAAGTAAGCCAAAAATACCACCTGCATCTCCACCAAGTTTTGAGGGATCTACTCCAGGAAGCACTACAAATGAGCCTAAACGGAATATAATAAGAAATCCAAGAGTATTAAGAATACGTGTTCTCAACTCCTCGATAGAGAATATGTTTTTTATGGTGGTAAAGAACTTCTTCATGGCTTTAGAGTTTTTTGACAGCCCCGCCTGCTCCTTCAATAGCTTTAACTGCAGAAGCTGAGAAAGCATGAGCCTCTACTTCTAATTTGGCAGTCAGTTCACCGTCGCCCAAAATTTTGATTCTATCTTTTTTACCAACAAGGCCGTGCTTGTAAAGACTTTCCAGCGTGATAGTAGTTTCTCCGCTTTTTTCTGATAATGCGGCAAGTTGTCCAATGTTAAGAACGCTATAAGAGACTCTGTTGGGGCTGGTAAAACCAAACTTAGGAACGCGTCTTTGTAAAGGCATTTGTCCACCTTCAAAGCCAGCTTTCTTTTTATAACCAGATCTCGACTTGGCTCCCTTGTGGCCTCTTGCAGCAGTACCTCCGAAGCCAGAACCTTCGCCTCTTCCTAATCTCTTTTTGGTCTTAGTAGAACCTTCCGCCGGTTTAATTGTATGTAAATCCATGTATATTATGCTTCAACAACAGTAACTAAGTGAGACACTTTATTAACCATCCCTTTTATCTGAGGAGTCTCCTCCACCTCAACAGACTTATTGATCTTACCCAAGCCAAGAGCCTGAATGGTATCTTTCTGTCTTTTAGGTCGCTTTATGGTACTTTTAACCTGTGTAATAATTATTTTAGCCATGATATTAACCGTTAAAAACTTTATCCAGAGTAATACCTCTTTGTTCAGCAACCGTGTATGCATCTCTCATATTGGCAAGCGCATCAAAAGTAGCTTTTACCACATTATGCGGATTAGATGACCCCTTTGACTTTGCCAATACATCATGTACGCCAGCACTCTCTAGTACTGCACGCATGGCTCCACCTGCAATAACTCCAGTACCAGGTGAGGCAGGTTTGATTAACACTAATCCTCCACCAAATTTGCCAATGGTTTCATGCGGAATTGTGCCTTTAAGAATTGGCACCTTTAGAAGATTTTTTTTCGCATCGTCCACACCTTTGGTTATTGCATCTGTGACTTCATTAGCTTTACCCAGGCCATAGCCAACTACACCGTCACCGTTTCCTACTACTACAATTGCAGCGAAACTAAATCTCCTACCTCCTTTTACAACCTTAGCAACCCTCTTGATCGCTACAACGCGTTCCTTGAGGTCAATTTCACTAGCTTTTACTGATCTTACGTTTTGTGCCATTTAATTAAAATTTTAAACCTGCTTCTCTGGCCCCTTCAGCTAAAGCCTTAACTCTTCCATGATAAATGTAGCCACCCCTATCAAATACAACTTCTGAAACACCATTTGCCACAGCTTTTTCAGCAAGTTTTTTACCTACTTCTTTAGCTATTTCAATATTGGCATTATCACTTTTCAGGTCAAGAGAAGTAGCGTAAGCTAAGGTATTACCTACCTCATCATTGATAATCTGGGCGTATATAGCACGATTACTTTTAAAAACTGAAAGGCGAGGACGCACTGATGTACCGCTGATCTTCCTGCGAATACTCTTTCTAATTTTATTTCTTCTTTGAAGCTTTTTGTTACTAACAGCCATATTGATCTATTATTTACTTGCTGTCTTACCAGCCTTACGTCTAATACGTTCACCAACAAATCTGACACCCTTACCTTTATAAGGTTCTACTGGTCTAAGTGATTTAATTTTAGCAGCAACTTGACCAATCAACTGTTTATCATGGCTCTCAAGTGTAATAGTCGGGTTCTTACCTTTAGCAGTTTCAGCAGAAGCATTGATTCCTTCAGGAAGACCTAGAAAAATATTGTGCGAATACCCAAGATTGAGCTCTATTACGTTCTGCTGTACGTTGGCACGATAACCAACACCCACCAATTCTAATTGCTTCTGATATCCCTTACTAACACCTTCTATCATATTGTTGATCAAGGCACGATAAAGACCATGTAAAGCTTTATGTCTTTTCTGTTCAGTAGGACGAGAAATAGTAATTACACCATCCTCTATCTTTATATCAAATTCTTTGTCAATCTGCTGGGTAAGTTCACCCTTCGGCCCCTTTGCTGTAAGCAGGTTTTTCTCATTAGTTATAGTGATTCCCTGCGGAATATTAATGGGCTGTTTTCCTATTCGTGACATATATATAAATTAATAGACGAAACAAAGAACTTCTCCACCTATATTCAGTTCTCTGGCTTCTTTGTCAGTTATTACCCCTTTGGATGTAGAAAGAATTGCTAACCCCAAACCATTCAAAACCCGAGGTAAGCTATCTGCCTTTGCATATTTTCTCAAACCAGGTTTACTCACTCTCTGGAGGTGTAGTATAGCAGGAGACTTGTCTTTAGGATTATATTTCAAGGCGATCTTAATTACACCCTGATAGTTAATACCTTCCTCAAATTTATAATTCTGGATATAACCTTTTTCAAAAAGAACTTTAGTTATCTCCTTTTTTATGTTTGAGGCTGGAATTTCTACGATTCTATGCCTGGCTTTTATGGCGTTTCTGACTCTTGTCAGATAATCTGAAATGGGATCCGTTATCATTATGGATAAATATTACATGCTCACGAAAAAACGAAGTGCAAAGGTAAAACTTTTTTTGAAAAACTAAAACTTTTACCAACTTGCTTTAGTAACACCTGGTATTTTACCATCAGCTGCCATTTCACGAAAAGTTACCCTGGAAATTCCAAACTTTCGCATGTAGCCTTTAGGACGTCCAGTCAATTTACAACGATTATGTAACCTAACTGGAGATGCATTACGAGGAAGCTTGTCCAAAGCTTCATAGTCTCCTTGTGATTTAAGTTCCGCTCTTTTCTGAGCATACTTATCTACAAGTCTTTTTCTTTTTCTTTCTCTTGCTATTACTGATTTTCTAGCCATAATCTTTATCTGTTATTTTGCACTGCTGGCAAATGGCATTCCTAATGCTTTGAGTAATTCATAACTCTCTTCGTCACTAAAAGCAGTAGTAACAAAAGTGATATCCATACCGGAAATACGATTCACTTTATCAATACTGATTTCAGGAAAGATAATTTGTTCTTTGACACCCAACGTATAGTTTCCTCTTCCATCAAATCCTTTATCACTCACACCTCTGAAATCGCGCACCCTTGGAAGTGCGATGCTCATAAGGCGGTCTAGAAACTCATACATTTTATTTCCTCTGAGGGTCACCTTTGCTCCAATTGGCATCTCCTCACGCAACTTAAAATTGGAAACAGATTTTTTTGCATAAGTAGGTATCGCCTTTTGCCCGGTTATGGTAGTAAGTTCTTCAACTCCCACATCAACCAGTTTTTTATCGGCAACTGCTGCTCCGATTCCTTTATTAATACTGATTTTGGTGATCTTAGGCACCTGCATAATGGACTTATATCCAAATTTCTCCATCAGGGCAGGCACTGTTTCCTCAAGATACTGTTGCTTTAATCTTGGTAGATATGTCTCTGTCGTAGCCATTATTATATAAATTCACCGGTTTTCTTTGAATATCTTTGCAGCTTACCTTTTTCATTGAGTTTTCTGCCTATTCTGGTAGGTTCTCCTGTTGCAGGGTCTACTAGCATCAGCTTACTCATATGAATGGGGGCTTCCTGCTCATTTCGTCCACCCTCAGGATTTTGTGCAGAAGGTTTTACGTGCTTGGTAACCATGTTAACACCTTCAACTATGGCTTTATTCTCAGCAGTGAGAATCTGTAAAACTTTTGCAGTACGGCCTCTACTATTGCCAGACAAAATTTTTACAGTATCGTCCTTCTTGATATGTAGCTTCTTATTAGGAGATTTCATCTTATAATACTTCAGGTGCGAGTGAAACAATTTTCATGAATTGCTTTTCGCGCAATTCACGCGCAACGGGACCAAAAATACGGGTTCCGCGAGGCTCATCGTTCGCGTTTAACAGAACTGCTGCGTTCTCTTCAAAGCGAATATAGGAACCATCTTTACGGCGTACTTCCTTTTTTACTCTAACCACCACTGCTTTCGAAACAGTTCCCTTCTTCAGGTTACTGGAAGATAGGGCGGATTTGACAGTAACAATAATCTTGTCACCGACAGAGGCATATCTTTTACCTGTGCCTCCCAAAACACGAATGCAAAGAACTTCCTTTGCACCGCTGTTATCCGCTACATTCAATCTGGATTCTTGCTGTATCATTGTCTATTTAGCTCTTTCAATTATTTCTAATAAACGCCAACGCTTATTCTTGCTAAGAGGTCTTGTTTCCATTACCCTTACTGTATCACCAATGCCGCATTCGTTTTTCTCGTCATGAGCCATGAACTTGGTTGTCTTACCTATAAACTTGCCGTAAATAGGATGCTTGAGCTTTCTTTGAACAGCGATAGTGATAGACTTATCCATCTTATTGCTAACAACCAGACCTGTTCTTTCTTTTCTTAAGTTTCTGTTGGTACTCATAAAGCACTTACTTGTTTTCTAATTCTTTGGCTCTTAATTCTGTATGCAACCTGGCGATAAGCTTACGAGAAGCTTGTATTTTCATAGGATTCTCAATAGGCGAAATGCTGTGGGCAAATTTCAGCTTAGTAAGCGTATCTTTTTCAGCAGCAATTTTCTCTTGCAGCTCATCTACATTGAGAGATTTGATTTCTGAATTTTTCATAATTATTGACCAGCGTAATCTCTTCTTATACTAAATTTTGTCTTAACCGGTAGCTTCTGTGCAGCCAGACGAAGGGCTTCCTGTGCAGTCGCAACGTTAACACCAGTTACTTCAAAGAGTATACGTCCTGGCTTTACTACTGCTACCCAATACTCGGGTGCACCTTTTCCTTTACCCATACGAACCTCAGCAGGTTTCTTTGTGACGGGCTTATCAGGAAAGATACGAATCCATACCTGGCCTTCACGTTTCATAAAACGTGTCATGGCGATACGAGCTGCCTCAATCTGGCGACTGTTAATCCAGCCTGGCTCAAGGGTTTTCAAAGCAAAATTACCAAAGGCAATGGTATGTCCCCTCTGGGCAATACCCTTTACTCTTCCCTTTTGCTTTTTTCTGTATTTGGTTCTTTTCGGTTGTAACATGGTTCAGAATGTTAATTTTCCTTCTAATTGAAGATTTACTTCCTCCTTCTTCTGTTGCTTCTTCTCTCACCTCTACCTCCGCCACCTCCGCTTGCATTGCCAGCGTTGTTTTGAGGACCACCTACATTGGGAGAAAGATCTCTTTTACCGTATACCTCGCCTTTGAAAACCCACACTTTTACACCAATCTTTCCGTATACAGTATTGGCTTCAGTGATGGCATAATCGATATCAGCGCGTAAGGTATGTAGAGGAATTCTGCCTTCTTTATACTGTTCAGTACGAGCCATTTCTGCACCACCCAATCTTCCGGAAACCTTTATTTTTATGCCCTGTGCTCCAACACGTACAGCAGAGGCCAAAGCTTGTTTCATTGCTCTACGGTAGGAAATACGCGCTTCAAGTTGCTGTGCGATAGAGGCACTGATAAGTTTAGCATCAAGCTCAGGACGCTTGATTTCATAAATGTTTATCTGAACATCTTTACCGGTGAGTTTCTTCAACTCTTCCTTCAGTCTGTCTACTTCAGATCCACCTTTACCAATCACAACTCCAGGACGAGCAGTATGAATAGTCAGCGTAATTCTTTTAATAGTTCGCTCAATGATTACTTTAGAAATACCACCTCTTGGCAAACGAGCATCTATATATTTTCTGATTTCGTGGTCTTCAACAAGCTTGCTTGAGAAATCTTTTCCACCATACCAGTTGGAATCCCATCCTTTAACAATTCCTAGTCTAAAACCTACAGGATTTATTTTCTGTCCCATGTAGCTACTTTTTTATTGTATTGTAGTTTATTCTTTGTCGTCGGTTGCCGATTCATCCAAAACTGTATTTCGGCTGTCAACCACCAAGGTAATATGGTTAGAACGCTTACGAATACGATGTGCCCTACCCTGGGGAGCTGGACGTAAACGCTTCAGCATTCTTCCTCCATCAACTTTAACTTCCTTGATAAACAAATCAGCATCCTCCAGCCTCACATCCTCATTCTTTTCCTGCCAGTTGGCAATAGCAGACAAAAGTAATTTCTCCATTTTAGGAGCCCCCTGCTTTGCTTCAAACTTTAATATATTTAAAGCCTCACTCACTTTACGGCCACGGATCATATCAGCAACCAGGCGCATTTTTCTGGGTGGTGTAGGCACATTATTTAACTTGGCTATTGCTTCCATGTTTATCTTTTACCTTTGTCTTTCTTAGAAATATGACCGCGGAAATTCCTGGTAGGAGCAAACTCACCTAGCTTATGCCCTACCATGTTTTCAGTAACATAAACTGGTATAAACTTATTACCATTATGCACTGCAAAAGTATGGCCTACAAAGTCAGGTGAAATCATTGAACGACGTGACCAGGTTTTGATAACTGACTTTTTATTAGATTGATTCATGGTATCAACCTTTTTCTCCAGGCGAAAGTCTATATATGGGCCTTTTTTAAGTGAACGTGCCATTACTTTTTCTTTCTACTAATAATTAAACGATTAGAATACTTCTTAGGAGTCCTGGTTTTCTGACCTTTGGACTTGATACCATTTCGCGAACGAGGGTGTCCTCCTGAAGCTCTTCCTTCACCACCTCCCATAGGGTGATCAACAGGGTTCATTACCACACCTCTGACCCGAGGTCTCCTACCTTTCCACCGCCTTCTACCTGCTTTTCCATCAGTTACATTCATATGGTCCATGTTAGACACAGAACCTACGGTAGCGGTACAAGCATTCAGCACCATACGCATCTCTCCAGAAGGCAATTTTATGGTAGCATATTTACCTTCACGAGCTAAAAGTTGCGCATATGAACCAGCACTCCTTGCCATCTGACCACCCTTTCCAGGAGTAAGCTCGATGTTATGTACTATTGTACCCAAGGGAATAGAAGATAATGGTAGAGCGTTACCCACTTCAGGGGCAACTTCTTTACCTGAAACTACTACCTGGCCTACCTCTAAACCGGCAGGTGCTATGATGTAAGATTTGCTACCATCTGCGTAGTAAAGCAGTGCTAGACGTGCAGATCGGTTAGGATCATATTCAATCGCTTTAACAGTGGCGGGGATATCGTGTTTATCTCTTTTAAAATCAATAATACGAATCTTACGCTTATGACCACCACCTATGTAACGCATTGTCATGCGGCCCTGGTTATTTCTGCCACCTGACTTTTTAAGCGTTACTAATAGAGATTTTTCAGGCTCTTGTTTAGTAATATCATCAAAACGTGGAGCTTGTCTGTGTCTCTGTCCAGGAGTTATCGGCCTCAATTTCTTTATTGCCATAGCACTCTACTTCTATTTATATTCCACTGTAAAAATCAATAATTTCTCCTTCAGCTACCTGAACAATAGCTTTTTTGAAGGAAGTCATTCTTCCGTTTACTACCCGAGATTTGGTATAACGGCTTTTGCTTTTGCCCTGATAGTTCATTGTACGGACTTTCTCAACTGTCACGCCATACATTTTCTCAACAGCTGCCCGTATCTGAACTTTGTTGGCACGAGGATCAACTACAAAACCGTATTTACCGCTTTCGTTTAGTTCAGATATTTTTTCTGTTACCAGAGGCTTCTTTAAAATTTCCATACTTATGCGGTAACTTTTTGGTTAAACATTGCTTCAAGCTGCTCAACAGCATTATCCAGAATTATCAAGCGGCTGGCATTCATGATCTCATAAGTATTTAACTTATCAGCAGTTACCACTTTTGCATGGGGGATATTCCGGGAAGAGAGATAGATATTCTCACTCACCTGATCAACGATGAAAAGGGATTTGTCATGCTGTAATGACAGCGCATTTAGAATATCAATGAATGACTTGGTTTTGGGCGTATCAAGTTGGAAGTTTTCAACTACGACAACCTTTTCTGCCTTAGCTTTGTAGGTAAGTGCAGATCTACGGGCCAGCTTCTTAAGCTTTTTATTCAGCTTAAATCCATAATCTCTAGGACGCGGGCCAAAAACACGACCTCCACCTCTGAAAACTGGGGATTTTATACTACCAGCACGTGCAGTACCAGTACCCTTTTGTCTTTTGATCTTTCTGGTTGAACCTGCTATTTCTGCCCTCTCCTTAGATTTGTGGGTTCCCTGTCTCTGGTTAGCCAGATAATGTTTTACATCGAGATAGATAGCATGATCATTTGGCTCAATTCCGAATATATCATCAGGCAACTCTACAGACTTGCCTGTCTCTTCTCCGCTGATATTTTTTATACTAATTTTCATGATATTACTTCTCAAGTACGATGTAAGAGTTTTTTGCACCAGGTACAGAACCACTTACCAAGACCAGGTTCTTTTCAGGATATATTTTTAAGATGCGCAGATTAAGGACCTTAACCCTTCTTCCTCCTGTTCTTCCTGCCATTCTCATTCCTTTGAATACACGAGAAGGAAATGAGCAGGCTCCAATAGAACCTGGGGCGCGGCTACGGTTATGCTGGCCGTGGGTACTTTCTCCTACACCACTAAAGCCGTGACGCTTTACAACACCCTGAAATCCCTTACCTTTGGTAGTACCAATTGCGTCTACAAATTCACCTTCGTTGAAGACCTCTCCTATCAAAACATCTTTTCCCAGTTTAACATCATCTTCAAACTCTACCCTGAAGTCTCTGAATTCTACTACCTTCTTTTTCGGTGTAGTTTTAGCCCTGTCAAAGTGCCCCTTCAATGCTTTAGGAGTGTTTTTTTCTTTACGCTCTCCATAAGCCAGTTGGACCGCTTTGTAGCCATCAGTATCTTCGTTTTTGACGTGCGTAATTACGCAAGGACCAGCCTCTATCAACGTGCATGCGACGTTCTGTCCATTGGCACCGTAGATGCTAGTCATACCGACTTTTTTTCCAATTATCCCTGACATTTTCTATAAATTATCTTGCTTTATTTTCGGGCGCCTTTTCTGTAAAAGACTGCAAATTTAGATATTTTTTTCTTCCCTATCAAATTATTACACGAGCGAATTTAAAGTTATTTGGATTTTTAAGGAAGAGGAAATCCATATACATAAAAAAGAACCAATTCTTTGGTAAGAATTGGCTCATATGAACAGTATAAACTTTTATTTATACCTTAATTTCTACATCTACACCACTTGGTAGTTCTAGTTTCATGAGCGCATCCACAGTTTTGGTGCTACTGGAATAAATATCTACCAGTCGCTTATAGGTACAAAGTTGAAATTGCTCTCTGGCCTTTTTATTAACGTGAGGAGAACGCAACACTGTAAATATTTCCTTACGTGTAGGTAGTGGAATAGGACCGCTGACTACAGCTCCGGTTGTCTTCACAGCACGAACAATCTTTTCAGATGATTTATCTACCAGATTGTGGTCGTACGATTTAAGTTTAATGCGAATTTTCTGATTCATAATATTTTCTACTCAGGAAAGTTTTTAACTTTTAACTGCTACACCAGTTGCCTTGGCTATGACAGTTTCCGCTATATTATTAGGAACTGGATCATAGTGAGAGAAGGTCAGTGTAGCAACCGCCCTACCCGAAGAAATTGTTCTAAGGTCAGTGATGTATCCAAATAGTTCAGATAAGGGCACATCAGCTCTGAGCACCTGGGCTCCTCCTTTAGTGTCCATGCCTTTCATAAGGCCTCTTCTCTTATTAAGGTCACCTGTGACTGGTCCAGTATATTCTTCAGGGCAAACTACTTCAACGGCCATGATTGGTTCTAACAACACCGGCTTCGCCTTTTTTGCTGCTACTTTGAACCCTAGTCGGGCAGCCATCTCAAATGAGAGTGAATCAGAGTCTACATCATGGTAAGAACCATGGAAAAGCTTCACCCTCATCGCTTCAATTGGATAGCCTGCCAACGGACCGTTAGACATGGCAGATTCAAAGCCCTTCTGTACAGCTGGAATGAATTCTTTAGGAATCACACCACCCACTACACCATTTATAAACTCAAGTCCCTGCTTATCATCCTCTCTAGGTCCTATCTCAAATACAATATCAGCAAATTTACCTTTACCACCTGATTGTTTTTTGTAGACCTCTTTGTGTTCTATAGTGGTAGTAATCGTCTCTTTGTAGGCTACCTGAGGAGCTCCCTGATTAATAGCGACCTTGAATTCTCGCTTCAAACGGTCAATAATGATCTCCAGGTGAAGTTCTCCCATACCTCTAAGGATGGTTTGCCCTGTCTCATGATCTGTATTGACATGCAGCGTCGGATCCTCTTCGACCAGTTTGGCGATAGCCATACCCAGTTTATCCACATCTTCCTGCGTTTTGGGCTCAATAGCATATCCAATAACCGGCTCAGGGAATGACATAGATTCTAAGATGACCTGATGCTTCTCATCAGTCAATGTATCACCTGTTTTTATATCCTTAAAACCGACACCTGCAGCGATATCACCTGCTTCAACCATCGGAATCTGGTTTTGCTTATTAGCATGCATCTGCAACAGACGGGAAATGCGTTCCTTTTTGTCTGTGCGCATGTTGTGTATATACGATCCAGCTTCTAGTTTACCAGAATAAACACGGAAGAAGGCCAATCTACCTACGTAAGGGTCTGTAGCAATTTTAAATGCCAGAGCAGCAAAAGGCTCATCGGGATCAGGCTTACGCGTGATTTTTTTCTCTTCATCATCTGGATCAATACCAATGATTGGAGGCATATCCAATGGAGAAGGTAAATATTCGCACACAGCATCAAGTACAGCCTGAACTCCTTTATTTTTAAAGGCAGAACCACATAATACCGGCGAGAAAGACATATCAATTACTGCTTTGCGTACCGCAGCCATGATTTCCTGAACTGAGATAGAATCAGGATCATCAAAAAACTTCTCCAGCAGTGTGTCGTCGTATTCAGCTACCGCTTCAATCAGGTTCTGACGCCACTCTTCTGCAGTTTCTTTGAGATCTTCAGGAATGTCCATATACTTATATGTCATACCAAAATTATCCTCATCCCAGATAATCGCTTTATTTACGATCAGGTCTATAACACCCTGGAAGGTCTCTTCCGCACCGATAGGAATCTGCAAAGGAACGGGCTTGGCATTAAGCTTTTCTTTAATCTCTTTTACAACATTAAAGAAATCCGCACCAGCACGGTCCATTTTATTTACAAAGCAAATACGGGGCACTCGGTATTTATCGGCCTGTCGCCATACAGTTTCTGACTGTGGCTCTACACCTGATACCGCACAGAATAAAGCAATAGCTCCATCAAGTACACGGAGGGAGCGCTCTACTTCTACTGTAAAGTCTACGTGACCAGGAGTATCAATTATATTTACACGATAATCATTTGTTTCATCTACCGGTTGACCCTGCTCAGTTGGGTACTTCCAAAAAGTAGTTGTAGCAGCAGAAGTAATGGTAATACCCCTTTCCTGCTCCTGCTCCATCCAGTCCATGGTAGCTGCACCTTCATGCACCTCACCAATTTTATGGGTAAGACCAGTATAAAACAGAATTCTCTCAGTAGTAGTAGTTTTTCCGGCGTCAATATGCGCCATGATACCAATATTACGAAGGAATCGTAAATCTCTCTTTGCCATTTCTTAAAACTTAAAATGTGAAAACGCTTTATTAGCCTCTGCCATTCTGTGGGTATCATCTTTCTTCTTCACAGCAGCCCCTTCTCCTTTGGATGCAGCAACGATTTCACCTGCCAGTCGCTGGGCCATGGTTTTTTCACCACGCAGCCTGGCAAAACGAATCATCCATTTAATTCCAAGAGAGACTTTTCTGGAAGGACGAACTTCTAGAGGCACCTGAAAAGTAGCACCACCTACACGGCGGCTCTTCACTTCCACAGAAGGCATAATATTATTCAACGCTTTCTTCCAAACCTCTAATCCGTTATCATTAGTTCGCTCTTCTACAATTTTTACTGCATCATAGAAAATCTGATACGCAACGCTTTTTTTTCCGTCAACCATCATGTAGTTAACGAATTTTGTCACCTGAGTATCTTTGAACTTAGGATCAGGGAGTATATATCTCTTTTTAGGTTTAGTCTTCCTCATTTCAGATTATTTTTTCGGTCTTTTTGCTCCATATTTTGATCTAGCTTGCAACCTGCCGTTAACACCAGCAGTATCCAGAGCCCCCCTGATAATATGGTACCTAACTCCAGGCAAATCCTTTACCCTACCACCACGAATCAGGACAATAGAGTGTTCTTGCAAATTATGACCCTCACCTGGAATATAAGCGTTTACTTCTCTACCATTGGTAAGCCTCACCCTCGCTACTTTCCGCATGGCAGAGTTAGGCTTTTTGGGAGTTGTCGTATATACTCTTGTACAAACGCCACGTCTCTGAGGGCAAGCATCCAGCGCAGGAGACTTCGATTTGGAAGTTAATTTTTTCCTTCCTTTCCTTACTAATTGCTGTATAGTGGGCATTAATTTCTTTCGTTTACGTACTGCTTTTGCAAATTAAGGTGCAAAGTTACAGATTATGATATTCTAAAACAAATTTGATATTGCTGATTTTAAGAATCTAAGCCTCTCCTATTGTACCACCAAAATTGATAGGAAACTTAGGAGCCCCGTCAGTCTGTTTGATAGCCCCAAAAGCATCTTCAAACTTCTCTATATTGTCTTTTAATGCATAGAGTAGCCTTTTTGCGTGTTCAGGAGTAACGATTATCCTTGCTTTTACCTTTGCCTTAGGAGATCCTGGCATTAGACGGATAAAATCAATTACAAACTCACTGTTGGAATGGGCTATTGTAGCCAGATTAGCATACTCACCTTCGGCCATTTCTTCCGATAGCTCTATGCTAATCTGGTTACGTTTTAACGCCTTTTCTTCTTTACTTTCTTCAGCCATTATTTATTAGCTATTTGCTTCCAAAGCACTTTTGCTTGCTTCTCTTCTACCTTCGCGTGATGCTTTCAGCTGATCGTACTCTTCTTTAGAATGTACAATGATGCTTTCATAATCACGCATACCAGTACCAGCGGGTATTGCATGACCAACAATGATGTTTTCTTTCAAACCTTTCAGTTCATCACGTTTACCCCTGATAGAAGCTTCACTCAATACTTTAGTAGTTTCCTGGAAAGAAGCTGCAGACAGGAAGCTTTCAGTACCAAGTGATGCCTGGGTGATTCCCTGCAGCGTAGGCTTAGCCAATGCTGGCTCTGCATCTCTTACCTGTACAGTCTTCTTATCCTGTCGCTTGAGGCTTGAATTTTCATCACGCAACTGACGCTGTGTAACGATCATTCCAGGCTTAAGCTTGACAGAATCACCCGACTCTATGACTACTTTCTTATCAAGGATTAGGTCATTTTCTTCCCTGAAACTAAATTTATCTACTACCTGGCGTATGAGGAAACTGGTGTCTCCATTATCTACAATCTCAACTTTCTGCATCATCTGGCTTACAATTACCTCAATGTGCTTATCGTTAATTTTTACACCTTGCAGACGATACACTTCCTGGATTTCATCCACCAAGTACTCCTGTACTGCAGTCGGTCCTTTGATAGACAGGATATCTGCAGGAGTAATTGCACCATCTGAAAGCGCCATACCTGCTTTTACAAAGTCATTATCCTGCACCAGAATGTGCTTTGACAAAGGTACCAGGTATCTTTTGCGCACTCCATCTTTGGATTCAATATATATTTCCCTGTTTCCTCTCTTTACACCTCCGTATTCAACTGCACCATTGATCTCACTGACTACAGCAGGGTTAGAAGGGTTACGGGCTTCAAACAATTCAGTTACACGGGGAAGACCACCGGTAATATCCCTTGATTTACTCATCATCCTAGGGATTTTTACCAGAACCTGACCAGCTTTTACCTCGTCTCCTTGATCCACAGCCAGGTGAGCACCTACCGGAATATTGTAAGCCTTGGGAGTCTCATCATCTGCTATTCCTTTTCTCTTGATCAGGATTGCGGGGTTCTTAGTCTTATCTTTGGTATCGGTGATTACCTTTTCCCGGTGACCAGTATGTTCATCAAATTCCTCCTTATAGGTAATACCCTGCTCAATTGATTCAAACTCTACTGTACCTTCAAATTCAGAAAGAATCACAGCATTATAAGGATCCCAGTTACACAGTTCCTGACCTTTTTGGATTTTTTCTCCTTCTTTAACCTTCAGGAATGAACCATAAGGTACGTTGTTGGTAGAGAGAAGCTTGCCTGATTTTTCATCTACAATCTTGATCTCACCAGACCTACCCATGACAATTGTTTTCTGTTCGCCTTCTTCGTCAGTTGCATGTAAATATTTGATCTCCTCATATTCAACCACGCCGTCAAACTTTGACTTAATCATGGCGTCAACTGCAATATTTGAGGCTGTACCACCCACGTGGAAGGTTCTAAGAGTAAGCTGTGTACCAGGTTCTCCAATGGACTGAGCAGCAATCACACCAACCGATTCACCCATTTGCACCATTTTACCGGAGGCCAGGTTTCTGCCGTAGCATTTACTACATATACCATGACGGGTCTCACAGGTCAGAGGAGAACGAATTTCCATCTCATCAATGCCGCTGTTGTCGATACGATTGGCAATTTTCTCAGTAATTTCCTGTCCGGATTTGATGAGTAATTCATCCGTTACGGGATCATATTCATCATTCACAGATACTCTTCCGAGTATTCTTTCGGATAGTGGTTCTACAATCTCTTCATTGTCTTTGAGAGCCGCAACCCGCAAACCTCTCACTGTACCACAGTCAAACTCTCTGATTACCACATCCTGGGCAACATCTACCAGACGGCGAGTCAGGTAACCGGCATCAGCGGTCTTGAGTGCTGTATCTGCCAGACCTTTACGCGCCCCGTGAGTTGAGATAAAGTACTCAATTACATCCAGTCCTTCTTTAAAGTTAGAAAGGATAGGGTTCTCAATGATCTCACCTACTGAACCCTGCAGATTTTTCTGAGGCTTAGCCATCAATCCACGCATACCACCCAGCTGCCTGATCTGCTCTCTGGAACCACGTGCTCCTGAGTGCATCATCATATAAATAGAGTTGAATCCCTGGCGGTCTTCTTCCATTTGCTTCAGAAGCGCCCCGGTAATCTGGGAGTTCACACGTGTCCAGATATCAATTACCTGATTATATCTTTCATTATCAGTTATCAGACCCATGAAGTAGTTGTTCTTTACTGCATCTACTTCATTTTTTGCGAGCTCAATGAGGTTATCTTTCTCCTCAGGTACTACAATGTCATCCAAACCGAAAGACAGTCCACCTTTGTAAGCTGACTGAAATCCTAGCTCTTTGATATCATCCAGGAACTTGGCAGTTCTTGAAACACCGGCAATTTTAAAAACTGTAGCGATAATCTGCTGTAGTTTTTTCTTGGTGAGTAATTCATTTACGTAACCAACTTCTTCAGGAATCAACTGATTAAAGATTACTCTTCCGGCTACAGTTTCAATAACCTGGTCATTAATTTCGTTGGTTTCTTCATCCCTCACTTTCACTTTTACCTTAATATAGGCATGCTTAGAGATGCGTTTTTCGTTGGTTGCGATAATGACTTCTTCTGGAGAATAGAAAGTCATACCTTCTCCCTGCACTACTTCGTCCTCAGTAGTTCTCTTACCCTTGGTAACATAATATAAGCCCAATACCATATCCTGTGAAGGTACAGTGATAGGAGCACCGTTGGCAGGGTTCATGATATTGTGTGAAGACAGCATCAGCATGGAAGCTTCCAGAATTGCCTCATGCCCCAGAGGTACGTGTACGGCCATCTGGTCACCGTCAAAGTCGGCGTTGAATGCAGTACAAACCAGAGGATGCAGCTGAATCGCTTTACCTTCTATCAGTTTAGGCTGAAATGCCTGAATACCAAGTCGGTGCAATGTAGGGGCCCGGTTTAGCATTACCGGATGACCTTTAAGTACATTTTCCAGGATATCCCAAACTACCGGATCTTTGCGATCTACAATTTTCTTGGCTGACTTTACAGTTTTGACAATACCTCTTTCAATCAGCTTACGGATGATAAAAGGCTTGAACAATTCAGCCGCCATATCTTTAGGAAGGCCGCACTCATGCATCTTCAACTCCGGACCCACCACGATAACTGATCGGCCTGAATAGTCAACACGCTTACCGAGTAGGTTCTGACGGAAACGTCCCTGCTTACCTTTCAGCATATCGCTGAGTGATTTCAGGGCGCGGTTACCGTCCGAACGGACGGCATTTACTTTACGAGAATTGTCGAACAGGGAGTCCACTGCTTCCTGCAGCATTCTTTTCTCGTTTCTCAGAATCACTTCCGGTGCTTTGATATCTATCAGTCTCTTCAGACGATTATTCCTGATGATAACCCTGCGATAAAGATCGTTCAGGTCAGAGGTAGCAAACCTACCGCCATCCAAAGGCACCAGGGGTCTTAGTTCGGGAGGAATTACCGGAACCATTTTGATGATCATCCACTCAGGACGATTCTCAATTCTGGTTTTGGCATCGCGAAAAGATTCAACTACTTTCAGACGCTTTAAAGCTTCAGCTTTGCGTTGCTGAGAGGTATCTGTCTGGGCCTGATGTCTCAGGCTGTATGATAGTTCATCCAGTTCAAGGCGCGCAAGCAGCATCTCCAGCGCTTCAGCACCCATTTTTGCGATAAACTTATTAGGGTCATTATCGTCCAGTTTCTGGTTATCAGCAGGAAGCTTGTCAATGATATCTAGATATTCATCCTCTGTTAGAAAATCCAGGTAACTGATACCATCCTCTGCTTTGATACCCGGCTGAATTACCGCATATCTTTCATAATATATGATCTGGTCCAATTTCTTGGTAGGGAGTCCCAGTAAGTAACCTATTTTATTAGGAAGAGATCTGAAATACCAGATATGGGCTACAGGTACAACCAGTTCTATGTGCCCCATTCTTTCACGGCGCACTTTCTTTTCAGTAACCTCTACACCACATCTGTCGCAGATAATCCCCTTATATCTAATCCTTTTGTATTTCCCGCAGTGACACTCCCAATCCTTTACAGGCCCAAATATCCGCTCACAGAACAAGCCACCCATCTCCGGTTTGTAGGTTCTGTAATTAATGGTTTCAGGTTGTGTTACTTCACCATGTGAGCTCTCAAGTATGGATTCAGGAGAAGCCAGACTGATTGTCACGGTGGAGAAATCATTAGAAATCTTTCTATTTTTCTTGAATGCCATAGGTGAATGTTTATTTCATTAATGGAGAAGGCTCGCATCCTCTTTACTCAAAAAGAAGGATGCGTAGCATTCAAAACTTTTACTCAAGTGTAACTTCTAGTGCTAGTCCTCTGAGTTCATGTACCAGTACATTGAAAGACTCAGGGATGTTAGGCTTAGGCAGGTTTTCACCTTTCACAATTGCCTCATAGGCTTTTGCTCTACCCACCACATCATCTGATTTTACAGTCAATATTTCCTGTAGTACGTGTGATGCTCCAAAGGCTTCTAGCGCCCAAACTTCCATCTCACCAAAACGTTGCCCACCAAATTGTGCTTTACCACCCAATGGCTGCTGTGTGATCAAGGAGTAGGGACCAATAGACCGCGCGTGCATCTTATCATCCACCAGGTGACCTAGCTTGAGCATATAGATTACACCTACTGTTACTTTCTGGTCAAATTTTTCGCCGCTAAGTCCGTCATAGAGTTCGGTACGACCAAAATCTGGCAGCCCGGCATCTTTGAGTTCTTTAGCTACTTCGTCCAGTGTAGCACCGTCAAAAATTGGCGTGCTGTATTTTCTGCCTAGTTTGAGACCGGCCCAACCTAGCACTGTTTCGTAAATCTGGCCGATGTTCATACGCGAAGGCACACCCAGCGGGTTAAGCACAATATCAACCGGTGTACCATCCGCCATAAACGGCATATCTTCATCACGAACAATTTTTGCGACCACACCTTTATTACCGTGACGACCAGCCATTTTGTCTCCAACCTTAAGCTTACGCTTTTTGGCAACATAGACTTTAGCCAACTGAACAATTCCAGCAGGTAGTTCATCACCCACTTCAAGGGTAAAGCGCTCTCTTTTAAACCTGGCTGTCAGCTCGTTACGCGTCTGGTTATAGTTTTTAACCATTTCAAAAAGCAGATGATTTACATGCTCATCATCTGTCCAATTCTCTATGATGAGGTCACCAATCAGGTTAGCTTCCTCCGGTACATTGTAGTTACTTTCGTCCCTGTAAATGTTCTTTTCAGGGAAGATGTTATTTTCAATGTTGGTTCTGGAGAATTTTACGCCTTTAGACAGTATTTCATCACCGAACTTATGTTTGACACCCTGGGAAGTTTTGCCATCCAGTAAAGTAACCATTTTGTTAATCACCTTGGCTCGCTGGCCCAGAAGGTCTTTCTTATACTGTACCTTCAGGTTTTCTACTTCTTTCTTGGACTTTGCTCTCAGATCCTTATCCTTCTTGGGTCTGGAGAAAAGCTTGGTATCAATGACCACTCCTCTAAGTGAGGGAGAAGCCTTCAATGAAGCATCTTTTACATCTCCCGCCTTATCTCCAAAGATAGCTCTCAAAAGTTTTTCTTCAGGAGTGGGATCAGTTTCACCTTTAGGAGTAATTTTACCGATCAGTATATCACCCTCTTTTACATCGGCACCTACTCTGATAATACCATTTTCGTCAAGGTTCTTTACTGCTTCCTCACTAACATTTGGTATTTCAGAGGTAAGTTCCTCTTCACCGCGTTTAGTGTCTCTTACTTCCAGTTCAAATTCTTCAATATGTATGGAAGTGAAGATATCATCCCTTACCACTTTTTCAGAGATTACGATAGCATCTTCAAAATTATAACCCTGCCAGGGCATGAATGCTACCTGCAGGTTACGTCCCAGGGCTAGTTCTCCATTTTCAGTGGCATACCCTTCGCAAAGGGGTTGTCCTTTTTTAACCCGCTCTCCTTTCAGAACTAGGGGCTTCAGGTTCACACAGGTATCCTGATTGGTTCTCCGGAACTTGGTCAGATTGTAGGTCTTGAGGTCTCCGTCAAAACTAACCATCCGCTGCTCATCGGTAAGGTCATAGCGCATGACTATTTTACGTCCATCCACATATTCCACAATGCCATGTTCTTCGGCAAGCACCAGTGAACGGGAGTCAAGGGCAACACGTGCTTCTAAACCTGTACCGACAATCGGCGCCTGAGGCTTCAGCAGAGGCACAGCCTGACGCTGCATGTTAGAGCCCATCAGGGCACGGTTAGCATCATCGTGTTCCAGGAAAGGGATCATTGAAGCAGCTACCGATACAATCTGATTAGGGGCCACATCCATATAAGAAACCTGTCCAGGTTCCACCACAGGGAAGTCACCTTCGTACCTGGCCTTTACGGTTTCGTTCACAAAGTTGCCACTGTCTTTAAGCGGTGCATTTGCCTGGGCAATATTATGGGTATCTTCCTCTTCCGCAGTCAGGTACAATACATCCCCGCTCATATCTACTTTACCGTCATCTACCTTGCGATAAGGCGTTTCGATAAAGCCCATATTGTTCACTTTGGCATGAACGCAAAGCGATGAAATCAGTCCGATGTTAGGTCCTTCGGGTGTTTCAATTGTACACAACCTTCCGTAGTGAGTGTAGTGTACGTCGCGCACTTCAAAACCAGCTCTTTCTCTGGAAAGACCGCCAGGGCCTAAGGCAGACATTCTCCTCTTGTGCGTAACCTCCGCCAGAGGGTTTGTCTGAT
The DNA here is from genome assembly GCA_964518125.1 of uncultured Porifericola sp. Lineage (GTDB taxonomy): Bacteria > Bacteroidota > Bacteroidia > Cytophagales > Cyclobacteriaceae > Catalinimonas. The sequence goes on along the minus strand of CAZFFW010000002.1, from coordinate 91,984 downwards.
CCATAAACTGTGACAATTGATTCGTACCAAAGAATGAATTGATGACAGAAGACAAAGTACGCGCGTTGATCAAATCAACAGGCTTGAAGTCCTCGTTATCTCTAACGTTCATCCGCTCTTTGATCGTACGGGCCATACGAGCTAGTCCAACACCAAACTGGCTGTATAACTGCTCACCTACTGTACGTACACGTCTGTTGCTAAGGTGGTCAATATCATCCACCACTGCTCTGGAATTGATCAGACCGATGAGATACTTAACAATTTTGATAATATCTTCTGTTGTCAGTACACGTACATCAGAGTCAATTTCAAGGTTTAGCTTTTTATTAATCCTGTAGCGTCCGACCTCGCCCAGATCGTAGCGCTTATCACTGAAGAAAAGGCTTTGAATAATATCTCGCGCAGTCTGCTCATCCGGCGCCTCAGTATTTCTTAGCTGACGGTAGATCTGCTCTACTGCTTCTTTCTCAGAGTTTGAGTTATCTTTTTGAAGCGTATTATAAATTATAGAGTAATCAGTAATATTGACATCTTCTCTGTGCAGGATAATAGATTCAGTACCTGACTCAAGAATAGTATCAATATCTTCCTCACTCAAGACGGAATCGCGCTCCAACAATACTTCATTCCTGTCTATTGATACAACTTCACCCGTATCTTCGTCCACAAAGTCTTCAGTCCAGGTTCTGAGTACGCGGGCAGCTAGCTTTCTACCTACATATTGTTTCAGGCTTGACTCTTCAGCCTTTACTTCTTCAGAAAGGCCAAATAAGTCAAGGATATCTTTATCACTTCCATAACCAATTGCCCGAAGTAGTGTGGTGACAGGAAACTTTTTCTTGCGATCGATATACGCATACATAACCGCGTTCACATCGGTCGCAAACTCTATCCAGGATCCTTTAAAAGGAATAATTCTGGCAGAATACAACTTGGTACCGTTGGTATGCTTGCTTTGAGCAAAGAAAACTCCCGGAGATCTGTGTAGTTGGGAAACAATGACTCGCTCTGCACCATTGATGATAAATGAGCCTTTTTCTGTCATGTAAGGGATGTTACCCAAAAAAACTTCCTGCTCAATTGTCTCAAAGTCTTCATTATCTTCATCATTACAAGACAAACGAAGTTTTGCTTTGAGCGGAACTGAAAAAGTAAGGCCCCTGTCGATACTCTCATCTACTGAGTATTTAGGAGGGTCTATTACGTAATCTATAAATTCAAGAACGAAGTTTTCCCTTGAGTCTGTAATAGGAAAGTTTTCAGAGAAAACCTTAAACAGACCTTCATTACTTCTTCTTTCAGCAGGCGTCTCTATTTGCAGAAAATCTTTAAACGACTTTAACTGAACATCCAGAAAATCCGGATAATCAAGTACAGTTTTGATTGATGCAAAATTTACGCGTTCTGTAGGTTTATAATAATTAGCCAAAGCCTTCTAGATTTTATAGGTTTTATTTGGAATACAAAAGGTAGTTTTCAGAAATTGCAGGACTATCTTCAAACTGCAAGGAACATCCAGACCTAATAGTATATACAAACAGGAAAAGACCTGACTGTACGGCCAGGCCTAATTGCAAAGCAATCTTAGAATATTTCAACGATTACTTAAGTTCTACTTCAGCACCAGCTTCTTCAAGCTGCTTTTTAAGTCCTTCAGCCTCGTCTTTGCTAACTCCCTGCTTTACTTCTTTAGGTGAACTATCTACCAGTTCCTTGGCTTCTTTCAGACCTAAACCAGTTAATTCCTTAACAAGTTTCACTACGGCTAATTTAGATCCACCAGGTGACTTCAGGATAACATCAAAAGAAGTTTTTTCCTCTTCTACAGCAGCTTCACCGCCAGCAGCGGCAACAGCAGCAGGAGCAGCAGCTGCAGCTGGTTCGATTCCGTATTCTTCTTTAAGGATGTTAGCAAGTTCATTAACTTCTTTAACAGTCAGATTAACCAGCTGTTCTGCGAATTCTTTCAAGTCTGCCATTTTAAAACGCTATTTAAATTGATTTGTTACTACTTTATATGAATACTATCCTTCTCTCTCGGATAAAGTTTTTACAATACCGGCCAGCTTATGTTTACCACTTTGCAGGGCTGAGATAACATTGGTGGCAGGAGACTGCAGCAATCCAATAACCTCTCCCAAAAGTTCTTCTCTTGTTTTTAGCGAGCTGAGAACATCCAGTTGATCTGCGCCAATAAACAAATCACCATCAATGGAAGCTCCTTTAAAAGCAGGTTTTTGCTGATCTTTGCCCTTCTTCTTGAAGTCTTTGATGATTTTAGCAGGCACATTACTAATATCCGGAGAAAACATAATGCCTGAACTACCTTTTAAAACTGAATCAAAAGGAGCATAATCAGCATCAAGTTTTTCCAATGCTTTCTTAATCAGGGTGTTTTTTACAACTTTATATTCAACTCCCCTTTTGAAACACATCTCACGGAATTCGTTTACCTTGGCCACTGTCATACCTGCAGTATCAGCAATGTAGAAGTAGTTGGTATTTTTTAGCTTATCGGCTAATTCTTCTATCAGAGTACCTTTTTCTTCTCTTGTCATGATTAAATTCCAGCTACGCTGCTTTTGTCGATTTGAATTCCATTACTCATCGTACTTGACAAGTAAATGCTCTTAAAGTAAGTTCCTTTGGTAGAAGCAGGTTTCAATCTGCTTACTGTCTGAATCACTTCCTGTGCATTCTCCATGATCTTTTTAGGATCAAAGGAAGCTTTTCCAACGCTGGTATGTACGATTCCAAATTTATCAACTTTGAAATCTATCTTTCCCATCTTTACCTCTTGCACAGCTTTAGCGACATCCATAGTTACTGTACCAGCTTTAGGGTTAGGCATCAAACCACGCGGACCAAGCACTCTACCCAGTCTACCCACTTTTGCCATCACTGTTGGCATAGTAATGATTACATCTACATCTGTCCAGCCGCCTTCAATTTTTTGTATGTAATCGTCCAGTCCTACAAAATCAGCACCAGCATCTTTCGCGTCCTGCTCTTTGTCAGGAGTGCAAAGCACAAGCACCTTAATTTCTTTGCCGGTACCATGGGGTAGTGCTACTACACCTCTTACCATTTGGTCAGCTTTACGAGGATCTACTCCCAAATTGATATCCAGGTCTACTGAAGCATCAAATTTGGTATTGGAGATTTCCTTCACCAGAGAAGCAGCTTCTTCCAGGCTATAAGCCTTGGTAAAGTCATACTTCTTCAGAATATCTTGTCTTTTCTTGGATAATTTAGTCATTATAAGATTGATTAACCCTCCCAGGGAGCCTTACCTTTTACCGTTATTCCCATACTTTTTGCTGTGCCAGCGACCATTTTCATAGCAGATTCAATTTTGAACGCATTCAAATCGGGCATTTTTGTTTCAGCAATTTCCTTAACCTGATCCCAGGATACAGACCCTACCTTGGCACGGTTTGGTTCGGCCGATCCTTTCTTTTGCTTTGCTGCTTCAAGCAGCATTACAGCAGCAGGAGGTGTTTTTACTACAAAGTCAAATGATTTATCAGAGTAAATCGTAATCCGCACCGGGAGCACCTGTCCTTGTTTATCTTGGGTTCTGGCATTAAACTGCTTACAGAACTCCATGATATTCAGACCTTTACTACCAAGAGCAGGACCTACCGGAGGCGATGGATTAGCCTGACCACCCCTTATTTGTAACTTTAAATATCCAATTATTTCCTTAGCCATTGTTGCTACTATTATCTAATTTCTCTACTTGCATATAATTGAGTTCCACCGGCGTATTTCTGCCAAAAATCTTCACCATTACTTTCAACTTCTTACGCTCTTCGAAAACCTCTTCGATATTACCGATAAACCCACTAAAAGGTCCGTCCATTACTTTCACCTCTTCTCCTAGTATGTAGGGGGTGTCAAGTTTAACTTCGTCCTCATCAGTATCTTCTACCTTTCCGAGTATTCTGTTGACTTCATTTGGCCTGAGCGGAATGGGAGTTTTATCGGCACCTTTTTCATTAGATCCTAAAAAGCCTATTACATTAGGTATACTGGTAATTACATCATACACATTACTCTTCTCAAGGTCAGCAGATATCATGATATAACCAGGGAAAAAATTTCTTTCTCTAACCCTTTTTTTGCCATTACGCATCTCCATCACCTTTTCAGAAGGGATCAGCACCTGCGCAATATGTTCCTCGAGATTATTTCTGACAATTTCGGTTTCAAGATATTCTTTGACCTTTTTTTCTTTACCGCTGACAGCTCTTACCACATACCATTTGAATTCACCCATACTTAAAATGCGTTATAAAACCAGGTCATGGTGTTTTCAAACCCCAAATCTATTACACCAATCAAAAGCGCAAAGATAAGAGATGCAATTAACACCAAAACTGAGCTTCGCTGTAGCGATGAATAACTAGGCCATGTAACCTTATTTTTCATCTCATCATAGGAAGCCTTTACAAATTCAATTAAGTTATTCATCGCATAATGGATTAGCACGGGCGGTAAGATTCGAACTCACGACCTACGGTTTTGGAGACCGGCGCTCTACCAGCTGAGCTACGCCCGTGTAAATATATATGTATAGTAAAGACTTGACCTATCAGAGTTACCCCTGGAAGCCAAGCCTTTACTGAATAATCACAATAAATTATTCTAAGATGTCAGTAACCTGACCTGCACCTACGGTTCTACCGCCTTCGCGTATCGCAAATCTCAAACCTTTCTCCATTGCGATAGGGTTGATCAGATCTACGGTAATAGAAACGTTATCTCCAGGCATTACCATCTCTACGTTTTCAGGAAGAGAAATCTCACCGGTAACGTCAGTGGTTCTGAAGTAGAACTGAGGACGGTACTTCTTAAAGAATGGAGTATGACGTCCACCTTCTTCTTTTGAAAGTACATAAACCTCAGCTTTGAACTTATGGTGAGGGTTAACAGTACCAGGCTTTGCGATAACCATACCTCTTCTGATCTGAGACTTTTCAATACCTCTCAGTAGCAGACCTACGTTATCACCAGCTTCGCCTCTGTCAAGAATCTTACGGAACATTTCAACCCCAGTCACAGTAGACTTGAGGTTTTCTGCTCCCATACCAAGAATTTCTACAGGGTCACCAGAGTTGATCACACCTCTTTCAATTCTTCCGGTAGCAACAGTACCACGACCAGTGATAGAAAATACGTCTTCAACAGGCATCAGGAAGTCTTTGTCGATCAGACGCTCAGGAAGAGGGATATACTCATCTACGGCACCCATCAGTTCCATTACTTTCTCTACCCACTTCTCTTCGCCGTTAAGGGCGCCGAGAGCAGAACCCTGGATTACAGGAATGTCATCACCGGGAAATTCGTAGAAAGAAAGAAGTTCTCTTACTTCCATCTCTACAAGCTCGAGAAGTTCAGGATCGTCTACCAGGTCTACTTTGTTCATGAAAACCACAATGGCAGGAACTCCAACCTGACGAGCGAGCAGAATGTGCTCTCTGGTCTGAGGCATAGGTCCGTCAGTTGCAGCAACAACAAGGATAGCACCGTCCATCTGAGCAGCACCAGTAACCATGTTCTTCACATAGTCAGCGTGACCAGGACAGTCAACGTGTGCATAGTGACGATTTTCTGTCTGATACTCAACGTGAGAAGTATTAATCGTAATACCTCTTTCTTTCTCCTCAGGAGCATTATCGATCGTTGAGAAATCACGAATATCGGCCAATCCTTTCTCAGATAGCACTTTCGTGATAGCAGCGGTCAATGTTGTTTTACCGTGGTCTACGTGACCAATTGTACCAATATTGAGGTGTGGTTTAGAACGGTCAAAGGTTGCTTTAGCCATTTTCTAAGTAAGTTACAGTTTCAAAATTAATTTTTAAGACACTAAGGATTTAACCAAAAGCTTTTGAGCCAATGACGGGAATTGAACCCGTGACCTCGTCCTTACCAAGGAAGCGCTCTACCCCTGAGCTACATCGGCTTATGTGAAGTTTCACACGCTGACAGAGCGGGAGACGGGGTTCGAACCCGCGACCTACAGCTTGGAAGGCTGTCGCTCTACCAACTGAGCTACTCCCGCTTTAAGTTCAAACAAACTTACATCCCTTAAAAAAAACAGGGATGAAATGTGGGGAGAGCAGGATTCGAACCTACGAAGGCATACGCCAGCAGATTTACAGTCTGCCCCAGTTGGCCGCTTTGGTATCTCCCCAACTGTTATTTTCCTGATAGAAAACAGCGATTTCACGATAACTGAGCACCACTGTTTCTAATGGAAGTGCAAAAGTAAACGCTTTTTTGATTTATTCAAACTTATGACTTAAAAGAAATAAAATTTTTGACCCCCTAATATGCCCCCTCTAAGGGATGCTTTGGTAGATGGACTGTAAGCGCTGGTCTTTTTCAGCTTCACGTATTTCTTTTCTCAAAAGCTGCACTTCCTCCTGATCATCAAAAAAACTCAAAGAACGATAAGCGTTCAAACGAATGTAGTATTTAGGGTGCAATTTAGCATATTCTCCCAGCAACGCTATTCCCGCTTTCAGCTCTTCGTTTTGCAAATCTATTAAATATCTGGCAAAATAGTTAAGTAAGTAATACAAAGCTTCATCATTAATTTGCTGAAACTTTTGCTCAAACCATGAATACTTACCATCCACACCTGATTCTGTATAAAAATCAGCCAGCGCAATGACCACGTTAAAGTTGCTGTACTTTTCATAAGGCGCAAATTTTTCTGCTTTATCAGTAGCGCTGCCCTGGGTGTAGGCGGCAATTGCTGAGCCTACCACTGAATATGCACTGTCCTGCATCGCCTTCAGAAAGTCGGTCTGGTACTGATCGGCATCCAGAGCCGCCAGTACTGAAAGTGCATCTGCCCTGACCAGCGACTTTTTGTCCTGAGAAGCCATTTTACTAATCTTTGTTATATCTGCAGCACTGATGTAATCAGGGTTCGTTTCAAGGATATTCAGCGCTGTTTGCCTTATGGCCCAGTATGGGTCATTCAAAGCAGCTTTGACCTTAGCCGCAATCTGGGTGTCCAGGCTGTCAGCAGTCAGAAATTCAAGTGCTGCCAGCCTGTGGGTAAAGTTAGTGGCATGCGTAGCCTGAAACATCCATTCACTTTTGTCCTTCTGATGCCCCATCTCTACCAACATACTTGCATCAGGGTCAAGTAATACCAGTTCGGGCCGGGAGCTCAGTTCAAACTCCCACTTATTTACCTGCTGATCTATCAGCAGAGGATAAAGCTTGCTTTTTCCTGCTTCCCAGATTTCTACCGTCATGGGCAGATAGTACAGGGGGTTTGCAGAAAGGTCCTGGGTCTGACTGACTTCTAAGGTTAAAACCCCACTATCATACTGATGGCGGACTTCCAGCTGCGGATGCCCCGAGGCGAGAAACCACTGGTTGAAAAACCAGTTAAGGTCCTCTCCGCTGACTTCTTCAAAAGCCATTCTGAGATCATGGACTTCTACTGAGGAGTAGGCGTGTTCCTGTAGGTAATACTGGAGAGCACTGAAGAAAACCTCGTCCCCCAGGTATTTTCTGAGCATATGCAGGATTCTGCTACCCTTATCATAAGAATGACGGTCAAACATATCTTCCTGATCTGCATACCGGAAGCGAATCAGGTCTACCTGTTTTTCCTCTGCTTCTGAGAAATAGTTGAGCCCCTGCTCCCAGAGCACATAGTCCCCCTCATCTTTGCCATATTTATGAGTATGCCATAAGTATTCAGCATAGGTAGCAAAAGACTCATTGAGGGGCAGGTTAGCCCACGACTCGCAGGTAACCAGGTCGCCAAACCAATGATGAAACAGCTCATGCGCAATGATGCCGTCCCAATGGTAGTCCAGTAGTTCCCGATCATCCACCTGGAGGTCTTCCATAAACACCGAAGCAGTGGTATTTTCCATCGCACCGGAAACAAAATCCCGGACTACTACCTGCGCGTATTTATCCCAGGGGTAATCCACACCCAGTGTTTCTGAGAAATAGTCCAGCATTTCTGGGGTGTTTCCAAAAATATCCCTGGCGTATTTTTCATACTCTGGCTCAACGTAATAGCTTACTTTTTTATCTCTCCACTGATCTTCCACTATCGCAAAATCCCCTACTGCCATCATAAAGAGATAAGGCGCATGTGGCTGGTCCATCTTCCAGTAATCCGTGCGGGTATTATCGTCGTTAAACTGAGAATACACCAACACACCATTGGATAATGTACGGTAGGTGCTGTCCACAGTGATATACATCTCCTGGGTGGTGCGCTCATTAGGTGCATCTATGGTAGGAAACCAGCAGGAATTCGCCTGCGTCTCGCCCTGCGTCCATATCTGTTGCGGTTTCTGAAAGAGCTGCGTAGTATCAGTACCAATGAAGTACAGCCCTTTATCTTCCGAAATGGCAGCGCTTCCCTTCAGGGCTACTTCATCCGGGCGGGCGGTGTAATTAATTTTCAGCAAGAACTCTTCCTGGCGAGAAAAACTTTTCCCGAGTTCAATGGCTATCTGGTAGTCGTCGTAGGTATAGCGGAGCGGTACTTCATCACCCTCTGCCAGCAAGACCACCTGATGAATGTCAAAGCCTTTGGCATCAAGCAGCAGTTGGCTCTGTGGATGAAAATAAGGACGGAGTTGCAGCGTTGCTGTTCCGTCTAAACTATGTTCCGCCATGTTAAAGCTTACTTCCAGCTTGGTATGCAGCAGGTCAAAAAGCCTGCTGCGGGATGCACGATAGGGAAGTTGTACAGGTTGAGTTACCTCAGGAAGCGCTGTATTTTCGCTAATTTCTACAGTATCAGCCTTGTCATTGTCTGCCTGGTAAGAACCCAGTTCGGTAACCTGGCAGGCAGCATTTGTCAAAAGTAATGTGACAAAAGCCAAACGAAGTAATTGCATGTAGGATGGATTAATTAAATGGAAATGTTAACTTAAATGCTCAATAAAACGATACCAAATTACAAATGCTAAAAGCAAATATCAGCAGTGAGAAACAGTTTGAGATTGAAATAGGTCCGGAAAAAACTCTGATTGACCAAAATGAGTTTCCTTTTGATCTCAGCAGGCTTTCCGATCGCCATTTTCATATCATTCATCATCACCAATCCTACAACGTAGAAGTTGTCAAAGCTGATCATTCAGCGAAAGAATTTTTACTAAAAATTAACGGAGACATCATTAAGGTGCAGTTGCAGGACCGTTTTGATATGTTAATTGAGGCAATGGGCATGCAGGAAGACGAGGTGGAAGCAGAAAAGCTGATCCTGGCGCCTATGCCGGGGCTGGTCCTGCAGGTGCATGTCAGTGAGGGTGACGAAGTTAAGAAAGGAACCCCCCTGGTGACACTGGAGGCCATGAAGATGGAAAATGTATTGAAGTCGCCTGCCGATGGAGTTATCCACAAAATCAATGTCGTAAAGGGAAAAAGTGTTGAGAAAAATTACTTACTTATTGAGCTTGCTTAGTGATTTTTGAAAATCCGTAGTTCATTCGTTATCAACTTACTTATGCTATTTCTATATTTGCCCTTCAAAATCCTATTGAATGAAATATAAAAGAATCCTACTCAAGCTGAGCGGTGAAGCGCTCATGGGAAGCCAACAGTATGGCATTGACTCTGACCGTCTGCAGCAGTACGCTCAGGAAATCAGAAGGGTCAAAGATGCCGGAGTGGAAATCGCTATCGTCATAGGAGGAGGCAATATCTTCAGAGGCGTACAAGCTGAGAAATCAGGCATGGACCGTGTTCAGGGTGATTACATGGGCATGCTGGCTACTGTAATCAATGCCATGGCACTGCAAAGTGCATTAGAAAAAATCGGCCTTTATACCAGGCTGATGTCGGGTATCAAAATTGAACAGGTCTGCGAACCCTTTATCCGCCGGCGCGCCGTCCGGCATCTGGAAAAAGGCAGGGTGGTCATCTTTGGTGCCGGCATTGGGAATCCTTATTTCACTACCGACTCTACCGCGAGTCTCAGGGCAATTGAGATTGAGGCAGATGTGGTACTGAAAGGCACTCGGGTAGATGGTGTTTATACCGCCGATCCTGAGAAAGACCCAAATGCCAAACGTTTTGCCAATATTACTTTTACCGAAGTTTATCAGAAAGGGCTCAACGTCATGGATATGACCGCTTTTACGCTTTGCCAGGAAAACAACCTGCCGATCATCGTTTTTGATATGAATAAACCGGGGAACCTGTACAACCTGCTGAGCGGCCAGCAAGTGGGCACCCTGATAAATTAAGATTTTTATGTCTGCATAGCATCCGGCAACCGCAACTTGCCGGATTTGCTTTGTTTGGTAAACAATATTCTTATAACTCTTGACTTAACTGTTTGCGCAATGACCGAAGAAATCCAAATGTATCTTGATGAGGCTGAAGATAACATGAAAAAAGCTGTCAGCCACGTGTCCGGGGAATTCAATAAGATCAGGGCGGGCAAAGCCCAGCCCAATATGCTGGATGGCCTGATGGTAGATTACTATGGTAATAAAACGCCTATCAACCAGGTCGCATCCATTACCACTCCCGATGCCCGTACTGTTATGATCAAACCCTGGGAGAAAAAAATGCTTGCAGAAATAGAAAGAGCCATTATTAACTCAGACCTGGGCCTGAATCCCCAGAGTGATGGTGAGATCGTTCGCCTGAATATTCCCCCGCTGACAGAGGAACGTCGTCGCCAGCTGGTAAAGCAAGCCAAAAATGAAGCGGAAAGCGGCAAGGTGAGTGTCCGTAACGTAAGAAAAGATGCCAATGATTCCATCAGAAAACTTACCAAAGAGGGTGTTTCTGAGGATGCCGTAAAAGAAGGAGAAGACCGTGTGCAGGAAATTACTGACAAGTATACCAACCGCATTGACAGCCTGCTGGCCGAGAAGGAAAAGGAAATAATGACCGTCTGATCTTTCCGATTAAAGGTAGAATTTTTTGTCGTAGATATATTCAGCGACCTTATCGTGTACCAGGTATTTGATAGAAATATCCTTTTGAATACATTTTCGGATAAAGGTGGCAGAGATATTTAACAAAGGTGCATCAACCATCCTGATTTCGGGATGGTTTTTTATTTCGTCATGTATCCTGGATTCGTCAGTATTGGGGCGGGGATACACGATAATCCCGTGTTGGCTTAGAATTTCACGGTAATTTTTCCACTTATGGAAATGTTGCAGGTTATCGCTGCCCAGGATAAGGCTAAACTGATGCTGTGCATAACGGTCTTTCAAGTAAGCGAGCGTATCTACGGTATAGCTTGGTTTGGGCATGCTAAATTCTACATTGGATACACGTAGCTCGAAATTGTCTTCTATTGCCAACTCTACCATTCTCAGCCGGTCCACATCCGATAAAAGGGATTTGGAGCTTTTGAAGGGATTCTGCGGAGATACTACAAACCAGACCTGGTCCAGTTCGGTATACCCCCGCATGGTATTAGCAATAATCAGATGGCCTATATGAATTGGATTAAATGATCCAAAAAAGAGTCCTACTTTCACTTGATGGTTGAGGTAAGCTAATCATTCGTATAATGCCACAAGTTAGTCAGGGAAAAGCACTTCGTCAATAACATGGATATATCCGTTTTCTGCCTTAAAGTCACCAAACACAATATCAGCACTATCAATAGTGACCTTGCCATCAATTTTGACCACGTTGAGGGTAGGTCCGTACATGGGGTCAAGATTCTGCAGACTGGCTACTTCAGCATCGCTGAGGTTTCCTCTCACCACATGATGCAGCAGGATATTTCTCATTTCTTCGGTACTGATAGAGTCAGGAATAAATGTATAACCGACGCTTTCTTCCTCAAGCCTACGAAATGCAGCATCCGATGGGGCAAATAAAGTGTATGGCCCACCCTCACTGAGTACTGAGTCAAGACCGGTACGCCTGATGGCATTTTCAACTATTTTCAGACCTTCATTATCCATGGTAAGGGCCTCAAAAACGTTCCCCTCTCCTATCCGGGGTTCCTCTCTTTCGTCCTGCATGGTTACGTCGCCTTCAAATTCTACATCCTGCTTCTCATCAACCTGTGTTTTTTTGTCTACGCAGGCAGCAAAAGTGACCAGCAGGAGGGTAAAAAATATATATGCTACTGTCTTCATATTTTTATAAAAATTTCAGTTAAAAAAATCAGCACTACAGTATAGCAACCCTATAAACGCCGCATTGTTAATACTACTTCCCGGGTTCTCTGGAGCCGGATTCAGTATTTTCAATAATGATCTCGTTTTCTTCCTGCAGCTTAATACTATCCTGTTTACGCTCCTCAGCTTCCCTTTCGGCTTCCACTTCGCCAAGAACGCGCAGTTTCTGCTTGGCCTGCTCGCGGATATCCGGCAGCGGTGAGTTCTCAAGCAGGGAGTTAAGGGTGGCTTTGGCCTGAAAATTTTCTTCCAGCGCAATATAGTTTTCTGCAATCAACAGGAACGACTTGCCCAGCCAGTTTTCGTAGAGCGAAAAGTTCTTATTCAGGTCATAGAGGGTTTCAATGGATTCAGCATGTTTACCCTGGTCATACTGGATTTTTGCCATCAGGTACTGGGCTTCAGCTCCATACTCATCCTTGGCAGTATTCAGCGTTTTGAGGAAGTTGTCAATCGCTTTTTCATCATTACCTCTCTGGTAAGCAGCCTTACCCTGGTACAGCATTGCCATGTTTTCGGCAGCTGCAGAAACATTTCCTTTTGCCAGAATCTGGCTGGCATAGTAGTCTACTGAATCCAGCAAAGACTCTTTATCCTGACCAAGTGCATAGTAAGAAACCATCATGCCCGACCAGGCATTGAACTGCTCTCTTTTGTTGCGGGCTATCTGCGCAAGCTGACGGAAATATCTAATTGCCTGCTGGTGATTGTCCTGCACCTGCTCCAGCTCTGCAATTCTTTGTATTGCCCGATTGAGGCGGGAAGAAGTGCCCTGTTCAGCGATCTGGTAAAATACCTGCAAGGCCCTGTCTATCTGGTCTGAGCGGTAATAGGACTCAGCCACATAGTAACGCGCCTCATCCACATTGGCATTGTCTGGGTAATTAGCGACAAATTCCTCCAGGCTCTGTATGGCTGCCTGGTACTTCTGGCTGAAATACAGGTTCTTGGCCGACTCAAATTCTATATTGGCTACGGCTTTATTCTCTGGGTTGGCCTTTTTGTAAATAGCGAGGTATTCCGTGAAGTCATCTTCAGTCTGTCCGCTAAGGCTCTGCACTTCCTGAAGTCCAAGCAGGGCAGAATTAGCCGTAGTATGGTTACTGTAGTCGCGGATAATTTCCTTGTAATCAGCAGATGCTTTGGGGTACTGCTGCAGATTGGTATAGGCCAGCCCTCTTCTCAGCAAGGCGTAGGGCACCAGATTGCTCTGGCGGTTTTGCTGCAGCAGCCGACTGAAGCTACTAATGGCGGCCTGGTAATTGCCCTGCTCCAAGTTGATCTGCGCCTTCTGAAATACGGCATCATCCCTGAATCGGGAGTCTGTAAAGCGGTCTATTACTACATCCAGGCTGGCAAGCGCATCACTGGTGTTACCCTGTATCCCCTGGATCACACCCTTCTGATAGTAAGCATAACCAGCGTCCGGATTATTGAGGCGGATCGCTTTGTCATAAGTGCTGATGGCCTGTGCATAATTTTTACTGACATAATAGGTATCTGCCAGACGAATCAGCGCATCTTCATAATTAAGCTTTCCAGAAGGGCTACCACCCGATTTTTGCTCTATTTCGCGGATATATGCTTCAAAATGCTCGCGTGCCTTCGCATATTCTTTGGTATTGTAGTAGGCATAGCCAATCCCATAACGGGACTTGAGAAAATACATCTCGTTCATTCCTTCCAGCCTACGCTGGTCGTTAAGGACCCGAAAAACCCCGGCATAGGCATTTATCGCTTCTTCATATTTTTTACCGACAGAGTAGGCTTCACCTTTCCAGAAATTGGCCGCTGCTACTATCTCTCTGTCAATCGGATATTCCAGTGATTTGTCAAAAAGCTGTACTGCTTCATAGTACTGCGCCTGGTTGAATGCCTGCGTACCGGCGTAAAAACTTACTTTCTGGTATGCATTGCGCACCTGCATGGTCTTATTGGGCAGGCTTTCAATAAATTCAATGGCCTGTGCATAATTCTGGGTATTCAGATAGGCTTCGCTCAGCAGGTCATTGACTTCTACGGTATGCTCGCTATTTGGGTACTGCTGCTTAAAGTCCTGCAGGCTTTGAATGGCACGACCAAACTCTCCCATGGCAAAGTATACCTTGCCCAGTTTAAATGCTGCCTGTTCTCTGATTTCAGGACTAAAATCCATGCTGGCAGCCGTTTCCAGGGCTGAGGCCGCAAATTTTTCATTGTCCTGCTGTACATACAGCAGCCCCAGGTAATAAGATGAAAACTGTCCAATACTGTCACGGAGCGAGGCAATTTGCTTAAAATTATCAATGGCTGCCTGTTCCTTACCAGTTTTGTACTGTGCGAAAGCCAGGCGATAGAGCATGGGTGCTTCCGGACGGCGCATACTGGCATACTCGCTCAGAAAAGGTTCTGCCCTGGCATAATCTCCCTGCATGAAATAGGCCTCACCGGCCAGTAGCATAATGTCAGGCAAGTTCTTGATTTTTTGATTACCGCTATCCAGTATGCCCTGCGCATAGTTTTTCAGCTGATCATAACGGCCCTGCTTGTAATAAATATTGGCAATGAGATAGGGTACTACTTCCGCATAGGAAGGCTCCTGCTCGGCTCTCTGCAGGTCTTTCAGTGCTTCAGCAAAATCGCTCTGCTGGTAGGCAATATAGCCGGAATAGTAATTGGCAGCCGCAGTGAAGGGGCTGTCCGAAGCTTTTACCTGATCAAAAAAAGGCTTGGCCTGAAAAAAATTCTGCTCGGTAAAGTAGGCATACGCCAGCTTAAAATTTCGGGTGTTCTGTTCTTCGCGGGTAAGATTACGGGTATCTGTTTTTTCAAAGTAGGTGATCGCCTTGTCGTAGTTCTCATCCTTAAAATAAAAATTGCCCAGTTCGTAATTAGCGCGTACGGCTTTAGGGTGGCTGCTATGCCGCTTCACAAAGTCAGCCAGCCGGGCTTCACCATCAGCATGGTACAGGCGAATGGCAGCATAAGCGATATAATATTCCGCTTCTACGGCTCGCTCGCCCTGCTCATCCGCTTCAAGATACTCCTGGAAAGACTGTCGTGCAGCGGTGTATTTTTGTTTATCCAGCAGGTCCATGCCCTGCTGGTAATAATGTATGGGCTCGACATCAGCAAGGTATTGCTGCGCAAAAATTGGGACCGCCCCAAAGCAGCAGGAAACAAGCAGTAAAATAGGTAATATTTTCACTTTTACAGGCATATGTAGTTTGCGGTTATTATTCTTCAACGGGATATATCAGAAAAAATTGAGGTGTCACGTATTTCCCTAATGCATCAGTTTGAAGATCAGTTCCTTGAGTATCTGGGCATCGGTACCTCCGGTATTATCAATTCCCTTGGCATGCTGGTCAGCAATCCGGAGATAATGAATATTACGGATCACCCTGGGCAAAGGGTAATTTACCGAAGCTACTTTGTACTCCCTGGCAAAAAAAGGGTTGATCTTGAGCACTGCCGCCAGTCCCCTTTCCGATTTATCTGCTGCCTGATGCACCAGCAGCAGTTTACTAAAAAAGGTAAACAAAAGCGCAATCACCGGAATAATTGGATTAGCTTTCTGGTTAGCTTCAAAATACCTGAGGATGCGGTTGGCCTTGAGCACATCTTTAACCGCCAGTGCTTTCTGCAACTCAAATACATTATACTCCTTGCTGATACCGATATACTTCTGGATGACCGCCGGCGTGATCTTTCCCTCTTCGTCTTCTTTACGGAAATTGATCAGTACTTTTTCTATTTCGTTCGTCAGACGCTCCAGGTTATTTCCGATATAATCAGCCAGCATCTGCACCGCTTTGTCGTCAATATGATGGCCTTTATTTTTGACATAGAGGGCAATCCATTCCGGAAGCTGGTTGTCATACATTTTTTTGGACTCCACCAGCACTGCCAGCTTATCCAGCATTTTGCCCAATGCTTTGCGGCCGTCAAAACTCTTGTACTTGTAGCAAAATACCAGAATGGTAGAAGGCATGGGGTTTTTGAGGTAGGCTTCCATTTGCTGCTGACCGTTTTTGTTGTTGAGATCAGCCACTTCCTGGGCCTCCCGCACAATTACCACCTGCCGGTCCGACATCATCGGATACCGCTTGGCATTGTTAAGAATCGTGCTGACATCCACATCCTTACCGTACATCACCATCTGATTGAAGCCCCGTTCGCTCTCGCTCAAAACATTCTCTTCTATAAAATCAGCGATTCGGTCTATATAATAAGGCTCATCACCCTGCAAAAAATATACAGGCGCATATTCCTTATTTCGGAGCGACTTAAGTACGGAATCCGGTGACTGAGGCATAATTTAGTGCAGGACTTCTTCTTCCAGTAACATCAGGTTAACGACTTCCAGTGTTTTTTTCACATTCATTTCGGTCATCCACTGGTTTTTGGCAATGACCACCGGTGCTTTTTTACATTTGCCGGTACATTTTGTCTTGATTATTTTAAGAGCTTTCTGTTGTTTTTTCTGTTTCAGCTCGCTCTTTACCGCTTTCTCTATTTCCTTACAGCCCCCTTTTTTGCAGTCTTTGCCATTACAGACAAACAGGAACTGCTGATCTCTTTCTTTGCTCATATGTTCAACTTGGTTATGCCAATTTTAAGGTTAATAACATCATGAAGCCGCAACTAATTGCATCAGTAAACCACAAATATAGGCACCATAGGTACCAACAAAATACCCCAGAACCGCCAGCAATACGCCCACCGGTGCCAGGGACGGGCTGAATGCCGAGGCTACTACCGGTGCTGAAGCAGCTCCACCTACATTGGCCTGGCTGCCTACCGCCACAAAGAAAAAGGGAGCCCTGATCAGTTTGGCCACCACCAGTAAAATAATGATATGGAGAAAAATCCAGATTCCACCCACCATAAAGAGACCAGGGTTGCTTACCACAGTAGTAATGTCCATCTGCATACCGATACTGGCTACCAGTATGTACAAAAAAACAGTCGCAAAGCGGGAAGATCCGGCACCTTCCAGCTTACGGGCTCGGGTAAAGGAGAGTAATAAGCCGGCGCCCGTAGCGATCACTACTATCCAGAAAAAGCCGGAAGTGAGGCTGTAACTCTCTAAAACAGGATAGTTGGCTTCCAGGTAAGGCGCGATAATATCAGCTGCCAGATGCGAGAAACCAGTAATCCCGAAGGCTATCGCCAGTATGGTCATGGTGTCGGCAGTAGAGGGTATACGGGCAATACTGGCAGCATAGTCCTCTATCTGTTTTCTTACGTGATGGATCGCGGAAGCATCTGCTTTCAGAAAAGCATCAATTTTTTCGGCTCTGCCACTTCCATAGAGCAGTACTGCCAGCCAGAGGTTGGCTACAATAATATCCACTGCCAGTACTGCCGAGAAAAGTTCGGTACTGGCACCAAACACTTCCAGCATGGCTGTCTGATTGGCTCCCCCTCCTATCCAGCTTCCGGCGATGGTGGCCAGTCCTCGCCATACAGCATCCGGCCCGGCCCCGCCTACTGTTTCCGGCGAAAAAGTAGACACGATCAGTATGGCCAGTGGTCCACCCAGGATAATCCCTACTGTACCGGCAAAAAACATGGCTACCGCTTTACCGCCCAGCCGGGAAATGGCTTTCAGGTCAATGCCCAGGGTAAACAATACCAAACTGGCAGGCAACAGGTAACGGGAAGACACAAAATAAAGACTGGAGTCTTCTCCGGAGATAATATTGAACGAATTGAGTATGGCGGGAATGAAGTAACAAAGTAATACCGAGGGAACGTAAGCATAGAATTTTTGCCAGAATGGCCGCTTACTGGCTGAAGTACGGAATACAAAAGCCAGGATCAAAAATAGAATACCTAAAACAACGGCATCATTGGTCAGTAGCGCGCTTTCTTCAGCTATTGGTTCTTGCATAAGTTAGGTTTGAGGCCTCAAAACTAAGCTTTTCGGGCGGAGTAATGAAAAAATGCGCTGATTAGTTTTTCTTCAATTCACTGTAGAATAATTCATCGGTAAGTTCGGCAGGTAAGTCCAAAAGAATGCTTGGATGACTTTATTAATTTTGGCATCGTGACCATGACTCCTGAGCCAGGAGAAAGCGCCAGATGAAAATAAAAGCGAGCATAATCATACTACTCATTGAGCTTCTTTGTATCTGCACTGTAACAGCCCAGAGACTGCCTTTCTTTTCCCATTATTATAACAATCCCTATCTCTATAACCCTGCTTACGCAGGATATGATAAGCATACAGTTTTGTACCTCACGCACCGCCAGCAATGGTTTGGCGTGGAGGGAGCTCCAGTCAGCTCGCAACTTTCATTTCACTCCCCGCTCGGCAACGCCAACCCTTTATATATTGGCGGAGATATCATCAACGATCAGCTTGGCTCATTAAGCCATACGGCTGTAAAGTTCTCAGCCGCCTATGTTATTCCGCTTTCTTCTGAAAACGAACATTATATCAAAACCGGATTTTCGGCGGGTTTAGGCATGCACTCCTACGACTTTGACGGGATGGATATCGGGGATGACCCGGTGCTGCAGGGCGCCCTGGGTAGTACCATGTATCTGGATGGCCGTTTCGGGATACGCTACCACAACCAGGGCTTTAATTTGAGTATTTCATTACCCCACCTTTTTAACCAACCTGCAGTGCTAATGGAAAGCTTCAGCAGTCCCGGAATTGATCAGCTGAGCCGCATGATTTTGAGCACGCATTACCGCTTCAACTTCGGTGAGGAAAATAAACTGGGCTTTGAACCAACTATCCTGTACCATTACAGCCGCGAAGGAGAAAGTCAGCTGGAAGGCATGGGGGTGTTCTATTTTAAAGATGTTTTCTGGGCCGGGGGTAGTTACCAGCAGCAAAGTGGCATTGGCGGAGTGGCAGGCTTACAGGTGAAAAACCTGAAATTCAGCTATGCCTACAGTACGGGAGGCAGCGAGATTGCTGCCTATGGCATGGGTTCGCACGAAATACAGCTCGGTTTGGTCATTGGTAAAAAGAAAGAAATGCTCAAACGTAAACCACGTTTGTCTACCCAGAAAGACATTGATGAAATACCGGACGAGGCCCTCCTTGAAAAACATGCCAAAAGCCAGGAAAAGTCTGAAAAGCAGGATCAAAAGAAGGAAACTGTTCCTGACCGTAAACGCCCTGCTCCAGCGGCTACTACCCCTGCGGGAAAAAATAATCTGCCTACTGAGCAGAAAGAATTAAACACTGAGCAACAGGCAGGAAAAAATTCAGTTCCGGCGGATTTGATGCAAATGTCAGGTGGAGAAGCAGCAGAAAGTCAGGAAAAAAGCTCTGCTGCCAAGGAAGACTTGCAGCCCAAACAGCTTGTGTCCCCTACAGAATTTTCAAATGCCAATAAACAAACTGCCGTCCGGCCGCAGACTAAAGAGACACCTACCGGTAAAAAGCGGGATTACAGTAAGTTGGATTTTGATACGTTTGAAAATACAGACACTGAAGACGGAGTAATCCAGTTAGGCGAACAGCAGGAAAATTCCAGTCACCAGCAGTCAGCAAAAACTAATGAGGAGGAAAAGAACTCTGTTCCGGACATGCAGGCTGACACGGAGCCTCATCCACTTAAACTTAAAGGAGGATTTTACATCATCGCCGGTACATTTTCCACTCAGGAAAATGCTGAAAAACAGGCGGTAAAGTTGAAAAACGAAGGGTTCTCGCCTGAAGTTGGCTATCATCAGCAGAAGAAATATTATTACGTACATGTCTTTCAGGGCCAGACCAAAGAACTTGCCCTTTCGGAACTGGAAAAACTCAGGCAACACTCAGCCTTCAGTAATGCCTGGATACTCAATGTGCCTCAATAATTTTTGATAGAGATTGGTTAATATTGCGGCTGCAATAGTAGCCGCTATGAACATCCTCATTACGTCAGAATATGCCGGTATGGCCGGTTCTACTTATTCAACTTTTTATCTTGCCCGGGGCCTTGCTGAACGCGGTCATCAGGTGTATGTAGCCTGTCCAAGTGGCTCTCTCCTGCATCAACTCCTGCAAAACAGCAAGGCCCGGCATATTCCCATACATATCCGGCATAAGCTCGACAGGCAAAGTATCCGCCACCTGGCAAGCATCGTTCGTCAATATCAGATTGATATTATTGATGGACAGTCCAGCAAAGACCGATACACGACCATTCTGGCCCGGTGGATGTACAAACTGCCCGTAAAGCTGGTACATACCCGTCGTCAACTTGCGCTCAGCATGGGCATATTGGGCCAGAGCTGGTTTTATGAAAAAGGCACTGATAAAAATATTGCTGTAAGTGAAGGAGTACGGCAATCCCTGATCAGGATTGGTATCAATCCATCACACATTGAAGTTATTTATAACGGCACGCCTAAAGATAAATATGAAAGACTGGATCCGGCCAAAACTGCGGCGCTCAGAGAAAAATTTGGCATAGAAGCGGGTGAGTTTGTGATTGGCTGCGTAGGTCGTAAGAAGGAGCAGTTACAATTACTGCAGGCAGTAGCCAGACTTGAAAGAGCGGTAAAGGTGATCTTTGTAGGCATAGAAACAGAAAAAACCTACCAGGATGTAATCGCTACCTTCCGGCAGCCCCATCAGGTCTTCTTTGAAGGCCGGGTGGACAACCCTGACCTGCTCAACTACTATCCACTTTTTGATATCAAAGTACTCCCTTCCACCATTGAAGGCTTATCTCAGGCTTTGCTGGAGGCGATGGCGATGAAAGTACCGGTCATTGCGACCAACCTGGGTGGTAATGGAGAACTAATAGAAGAAGGCATGAATGGTTATTTATTTGAAAATGGAGACATTGACCAGCTTAGCCGATTAATTCTCCAACTCATGGACGCTCCTGATTTGCGGAAAAAAATGGGTACATACGGTAGACATACTGCTTTAGAAAAATTTTCTCTGGAAAACACCATTTTGCGGCATGAGCAGCTATTTGAGCGGCTACTAGCTACATCAACTGCTTAATCCTACTGAAGCCTGAATAGGCAACAAAAAAAGGCCAGCGATGTCGCTGGCCTTTGTCAATTTACCCAATAAATGATTAGTATCGGTAATACTCAGGCTTGAATGGCCCTTTAACCTCAACGCCAATATATTCAGCCTGATCAGATGACAGCGTATCCAGTTCCACACCGATCTTAGCCAGGTGTAGCGCGGCCACTTTTTCATCTAAATGCTTGGGCAGCGTATATACTGCATTTTCATATTTGTCAGAGTACTTCCAGAGCTCTATCTGCGCCAGCACCTGATTGGTGAATGAATTAGACATCACAAATGAAGGGTGTCCGGTAGCGCAACCCAGGTTGACCAGGCGGCCTTCGGCCAGCAGAATGATCTCATTGCCACTCTCCAGTCTAAAAAGATCAACCTGAGGTTTGATCTCAATCTTATCCACGGAATTTTTCTTTAGCCATGCCACATCAATTTCATTATCAAAATGACCGATGTTACATACGATGGCCTTATCCTTCATCTTCTTGAAATGGCGGTCTTTGATGATGTCCTTATTTCCGGTAGCGGTAACAATGATATCAGCCTCTTCCACGGCATTATCCATTTTCTTTACCTCATAGCCGTCCATAGCAGCCTGCAGCGCACAAATGGGGTCAATTTCAGTTACAATTACTCTTACACCAGCACCTCTCAGTGAGAGAGCAGAGCCTTTACCCACATCACCATAGCCGCCAACCACGGCTACCTTACCAGCCATCATTACATCAGTGGCACGGCGGATTGCATCGACCAACGATTCACGGCAGCCGTATTTGTTGTCAAATTTTGACTTGGTCACCGAGTCATTCACATTGATGGCTGGCATGGGAAGGGTGCCCTTCTTCATGCGCTCATACAGGCGGTGCACGCCAGTAGTTGTTTCTTCAGAAAGACCTCTAATGTCACTGACAAACTCAGGATAATGGTCCAGTACCATGTTGGTAAGATCACCGCCATCGTCCAATATCATGTTCAGATGCGTTTTTCTTTCATCATCAAAGAAAAGCGTCTGCTCAATACACCAGTTGAATTCTTCTTCGGTCATACCTTTCCAGGCAAATACAGGGATACCTGCTGCGGCAATAGCTGCTGCGGCATGGTCCTGTGTAGAGAAGATGTTACAGGAAGACCAGGTAACATCAGCGCCCAGGTCCACCAGTGTTTCAATCAGTACAGCGGTCTGAATAGTCATGTGCAGACATCCGGCGATTCTGGCACCCTTAAGAGGCTTATGAGGACCGTATTCTTCACGGAGAGCCATCAAACCGGGCATTTCTGCTTCAGCCAGTCTGATTTCGTTCCTTCCCCAGTCTGCCAGGGAAATATCTTTTACTTTGTAGCGAACTTTTTGATCAATCATATAAAAAAAGATTTACTTTTATTAAGTCACGAAATTAAAACATAATCATGCAACATCAAACCATAAAGAAAGTTACAGACTGACTATCGTTTAATGAATGTAAGTAATTTCTTTAAAATCGTAGTATTTTAGCTTGTTTTGCCGGTTTACCACCAGCTTGCCCTTTTCATCTATCCCCAGTATCATTCCGCTGAAGACCCCGTCTGCGTCCTGAAAGTCGTGCCACTCATCTTTTCTGTAAAGCATGCTCAGATAGTCATATTTCAGATTCCGAAATTGCCGGCTCTTTAGCTGAAAATACCTGTTTTCCAGGTTTTGGGCAATTTCCTGCAACAATGCTACCTTATCCCAGGAATATTTGGTAATATACTTTAATGAAATGGCCTGCGAATTCTCAAAATGGAGCTGGTTGACATTTAAGCCTATACCCACTGCACAGGATTGAATCTTATTGACTTTCAGGTTGTTCTGAATCAGAATACCGCACAGCTTGGACTGATTGTAATAAATATCATTTGGCCATTTTATGGAAAGTGGCTCACCTAGATCGTTTTTCAGGCTATCGGTAAGTGCCAGCGCTGTCATGATGTTGAGGTAAAACTGATGTTCGACCTCCAAGCCGGGATATAGCGCTACAGTAAAGGTCAGGTTAAGACCCTCGGCAGCTTCCCAGGAAGCATCTCGCTGTCCTCTGCCGGCGGTTTGCAGATCAGCCAGCAGCAGGGCGCCATCCTGCAGGCTGTAGTCAGCCAACTTTTGCATGGCAAGCTCGTTGGTAGAGGCTATTACAGGATAATGTAAGAATTGCCTGCCGATACAGGAAGTGTTGAAAGAAATTCTAAGCAAGTTTTAGTAATATTGTGTTGTAATTTCAAGTATTGAAAAATCAAGGTATAAATATTTCATGAATTCAGAAGAACTTAGTAAAGTTGTGGTGCTGGGCATGCAGGAAAAAAAGGGCGAAGACATTGTCGTGATGGATTTGCGCAAAGTAAAAAATGCTATTGCTGATTACTTTATCATCTGCTCCGGGAACTCCGACACCCACATTGACGCTATTTCAGAGTCAATTGAAAAAGAAGTCCACAAAATTAATCGGGAAAATCCCTGGCATCGGGAAGGTAAAGACAATAAAGAGTGGGTCTTACTCGACTATGTAAGTGTGGTATCCCATATCTTTAAAAAAGATCGCCGGGAATTTTACGCATTAGAAGAACTCTGGGGAGATGCTGTCGTGACTGAGGTGGCATCAGAAGCAGAGTCAAAAACTTTGTACAAGTAATACCGTTTTAGAGAAAGTTTGTTAAACTTGGATTTGAAGAGGAAATAAATGGCAAATAATACCAAAAGTAAAAAAAAAATAACCAGTAAGCCTCCACAGAGGCCCAACTACCAGATCTGGATCATCCTCTCACTTGTGCTGCTGATCTTCGCAATAACCTACCTGAACAAAAATTCTTCAGCCATAGAAATTGGGCAGCGGAGATTTGAAAAAATGTTGCAGGAGGGCGACATCAAGGATGTGGTGCTGGTAAGAAACCAGAATCTTGTAGAAGTCACCCTTACCAGCGAAGCACTGAATGAAAGTGAGTATCGTAACGAACTGGAGGAACAAAACCCTTTCTCAGTCTCCAATGGCCCTCACTACAAGCTCAAAATCCCCAATCCGGATATTTTTGACGAAAATTTTGAGGAAGCCCAGCAGGATATCCCCTCCGACAACCGCATAGATTATAAAGTTGAGGAGCGTTCGGATATTACCAGTTTTCTGTTGAACTGGGGATTTCTCTTCCTGATCCTATTTGGCTTCTGGTTCCTGATGCGCCGTATGGCTGGAGGTGGCGGACCTGGTGGACAGATATTTAATATCGGAAAGTCAAAAGCTGCTCTTTTCGACGCAGAAAACCGGGTAAATATCACCTTTGATAACGTAGCCGGTCTGGATGAAGCCAAGGAGGAAATTCGTGAAATCGTTGAATTTCTTAAAAACCCTTCCAAATACACTAACCTGGGAGGAAAGATTCCTAAAGGTGCTCTGCTGGTCGGTACGCCCGGTACGGGTAAAACTCTGTTGGCCAAAGCGGTAGCTGGTGAAGCAGGTGTTCCTTTCTTCTCTCTTTCAGGATCTGACTTTGTAGAGATGTTTGTAGGTGTGGGTGCTGCCCGTGTACGTGACCTGTTTAAACAGGCCAAAGAAAAGGCACCCTGTATCATCTTTATTGACGAAATTGATGCAGTAGGTCGTGCCCGTGGAAAAGGCGCAATGCCTGGTTCTAATGACGAAAGGGAAAATACCCTGAACTCACTGCTGGCCGAGATGGACGGCTTCTCTACAGATTCTGGCGTAATCATACTGGCAGCTACCAACCGCCCTGATGTACTGGATTCTGCCCTCTTGCGTCCCGGACGTTTTGACCGTCAGATATCTATTGACAAGCCTGATATTGTTGGCCGCGAGGCAATTTTTAAGGTCCACCTGAAGCCTATTAAAGCTTCCAAAGATGTAAATCCTAAGAAACTGGCTGCGCAAACGCCTGGTTTTGCCGGTGCAGAAATTGCCAACGTATGTAATGAAGCAGCGCTGATAGCAGCTCGCCGTAATAAAAAATCAGTGGAGTCTCAGGATTTTCAGGATGCTATTGACCGGGTTATCGGTGGTCTTGAAAAGAAAAATAAGCTCATTTCTCCTGAAGAAAAGCAGATTGTTGCCTACCATGAAGCCGGACACGCAGTAGTAGGCTGGTTCATGGAACATGCTGATCCTTTGGTGAAAGTTAGTATAGTGCCGCGTGGTGTGGCTGCCCTGGGATATGCTCAGTACCTGCCTAAAGAGCAGTACCTGTACACTACGGAGCAGATGCTGGATCAGATGTGTATGGCACTGGGTGGGCGTGCCGCAGAAGAAGTGATTTTTGGTAAAATTTCTACCGGAGCGCAAAATGATCTGGAGCGCATTACCAAGTTGGCTTACAGTATGGTAACCATCTATGGTATGAATGATAAAATTGGCAACATCTCTTATCATGATTCTCAACAGGGTGATTACAACTTTAACAGACCCTACTCAGAAGCAACTGCGGAAACCATTGACCAGGAGGTAAGGAAAATTATCACCGAGTCTTATCTCCGTACCAAGCAACTCCTGAATGATAAAAAGGAAGAGCTTGAAGCACTGGCCAAAGAACTGTTGGATAAGGAAATCTTATTCCAGGCCGACCTCGAGCGCCTGATTGGCAAACGTCCGTTTAGTAAGCCTACTCACTATCAGTCTTATACAGAAGGTGAGGATGAAGAGGAAACTAAAACTGAAGGTCAAAAGCCTGCAGAAGACGAAGAAAAAGCTCCTAAACCAAAATCTAAGGCTAAGAAAAAGCCTTCAGAGGCTAATGGAAAAACCGATTCTGATGAGTCTGAGGAACCATCTTCGGTTGAAGAGGATAAAAATTCCTAAAGATTAGTTGATATTTCATTGAAAGAGTCATCTCCTAGGGGGTGACTCTTTTTTATTGGGTAGCCTATAAAGTTTTCCAAATACGCATAAGAGAATTTCAAAGTATATTAACTTTGCCGCCAATATGCAGTTTCAACCCCTACACAAGCTCACAGTACAGGCTGGTAAAAAAATTTATTTTGCATCGGACTTCCATCTCGGGACGCCCAGTCATGAAAAAAGTCGTGTGCGAGAAGATAGCATCGTCCGCTGGCTAGACCAAATACAGGAAGATGCACAAATCGTTTTTCTGCTGGGTGATCTTTTTGATTTTTGGTTTGAATATAAATATGTAATTCCCAAAGGCTTCATCAGGTTTCTGGGAAAGCTCGCCGCACTTAAGGACAAGGGCATTGACATTATCATATTCACCGGTAATCATGATATGTGGATGTTTGATTATTTGAAAGATGAGCTGAAAATTGAGATCATCAGGCATCCTGTCAGCATCACGATTAACGGACAGCAGCTTCATATCGGGCATGGTGATGGCCTGGGTGAAGGTGATAAAAAATTCAAGATACTCAAACGAGTCTTTGCATCACCTTTGAGCCAGAAGTTGTTTGCGGCCATACACCCGCGCTGGGGTATGGGCCTGGCTCACCTCTGGTCCAGACAGAGTCGCCTCAGCAACCTGAAAAAAGATGAATCATTCAAGGGCAAGGAGTATGAATGGATCTACCAGTACTGCCTGGAGGTAGAAAAAAATCATCATCATGATTACTATATTTTCGGACACCGACATTTACCGCTTGAAATCCCGCTGCATGAAAATAGCCAGTACTTCAACCTCGGTGAGTGGCTCAGCGCCAGAACTTATGGGATCCACGATGGTAAGCAATTCCAACTCAGGTCGTTCGAAAATTAGCCTACTCTTCGTCTTTTTCTTATATGTTTGCCCTGTAGCAGCACAGCATTGGCACCTTACCGACAGCATAGAAATTAACACTCCCCAGGCAGTTTCCCTGGATGCGCTGGGAGGGCTATACGTAGCAGACACTCAAGGCAAACTGCAAAAATATATGCCTGACCTTACGCCTGCTGAGCTTTTTAGTTCAATAGACATACGTGGTCTAAGTACGTTGGATGCTGGTCAGATGCTCAAGATTTTTGCTTTTTATGGTCATAGTCAGCAGTTTCAGTTTTTTAACCGATACCTGCTACCTATCAGCCAGCCGGCCATTATTCAGTCTGGTACAGGTCGTCAGTTTGAAGCAGCCGCCTTCAGTAGTGACCAGATGATCTGGTTACTGGATGGAAGCAACTCAACGCTGCTTAAGTACCACCCAATTTTAGAAGAATTTATACTGGAAGCAGACTTACATTATTACCTGAAATCAGGTGGCAAGCTTAGTCAAATACGCGAATATGGTAACCGCCTTTACTTGCAGCAGGATGATGAAATAATAGTGCTGGACTATCAGGGAAATTATCTGCAAAAACTGCCGGTTAGTATAGCCGGTGATTTCAGTTTTTTTGGTAACCGTATGTTTTTTTTGCAGGACAATGAAATCGTTATATACGACCTGAACAGTATGGAAATACACTCGAGTGGTATTTCACCCTCAGCCCGGGTCATATTCATATGTGTTGGGCAGGAGGCTGTTTTTCTTTTCTCAGATGATAAGCTCTTCCGCTACCGATATTTGCCCTGAATTAGGTCCCTGGCAAGGATAATTTGACAACATTGAAACTTTTTCAGTAAAAAAACTTATTTTTAAGGCAATATGCTAAAAGCCAACTTTATTTTCAACGCCAAGGCTATCATGCTGGCAACTGTGCTGCTCCTATCGCTGAAAATGCAGGCCCAGGATATGGCTAAGTTTAGCATCCCTCCTATCTTTCCTGATACCAGTATCATCCAGGAAAACCCCAAAATAAACGAAACCAACCTCAAATATTCAAAGGGACTTTTGAACCGGGATTTTGACTTTGAGCTCAAACCTATTTCACAGGGGAAATTTAAGCTCAACATGCTGCAGGATACCAAAGCCATGGTTTCAATAAAGGTCTATGACATTATTGGCAACCTGCTATATGAGGAGAATGTCAGGATAAGAGGCTCCTATGCTAAAGAGTTTGATCTTTCCTCTCTCAAAACCAAATTTTTTATTGTAGAAGTTGGTAACGAAAACTTCAATAAAACCAAAAGTATTGTGGCTTCTTAAAGCTGCAGATAAGGAATACCGGCTGCGTAGAGTAACTCTATTTTTGCCTTTTCGTACTGTGTCTGAAGTTTCAACAGTTTCAGTCTTGCGTCAAGCAGCTCAGTTTCGCGGGTATTGATCAGGAAGACGGAGCTTTCTCCATTCTCAAACTTGATAACCTCCCCCTGTAATAAAGCCTGATAGTTATCAACCATCCTTTCCTGCATACGCACCAGTTCGGTCAGGTTATAGAGGGTGTTATAAACGGTGTTGATCTCGTTCTCTATGCTTCTGGTCTGGAACACCCTTTCGTAGTAGTTCTGCTCTAGCTTAATATTAGTTTTTTGCAATTTGGCCCTTTCTTTTCTCAGGAACAGCGGAAAATAGAATTGCGCACCCATCTTGTAGTCATTCATAAAGAATGCTTCGCTGGTACTTCCGTTTGTAGAAGTGGTTCCCTCTGTAGTAGGCTTGGTCAGAAAATTATACTTCAGGTTAATTTCGGGCTTTAAAAATTCCCGGTTAAGCTTCTGCTCAATCTCCAGTTGCCTGATCTTAGCGTCAAGTTTTACTATTTCGGGATGGTTGATACGGGCACTATCCTGCAAAGCCTGGAGCATAGAGAGTTCCAGGAGCACGCCTGCATCCAGTTGAGAGCTCAGTGTGGGATACGTGGTTTCTGCCAGTTGAAGAGGAACTGCTTCATCAGCATCAGGGTCGGTAAGCCAGAGAAAGTTGGAGACCATGATACCGGCATTGGTGTATTCAAGCTCTGCCTGCTCCCGCTGCACATCCCGCAGCTGATAATTGATAAAAGCCTTCAGTGAGTCAAAAGGAGCAACATCACCATTTACTACCTGTTGTACGATACCATCGTACCTTACTTTAGCGAGGTTTTCTACTTCGTTGATGATGAGATAATTCTGGTAAGCATTGTACCACTCCCAGTAGGCTTTGGCTGCCTTAAGCAGTACTTTATTGATTTCTTTGATGCGCTCAGCCTCTGCCATATCCTGCATGAGCTTGGCCTGCCTTACAGCAGCCCTTCTCTCGTCAATCATCAGCCCCCTGCCTACAGGCAAAGAGACTCCTGCGTATATCAATCCATCTTCGGTACCAGAACGTTCATCGTTCAGAAAATCTCCACTGTTGCGTTCGAAACCCGCATTGAGATCCAGTGGGAACCACATAGGCACTTCCAGTTTGCTGTCCCATGTGTTGTAATAGGTTTTACCACCAAACTCTTTAATATCAAAATCAGACTTGAGTTTTGGGTCAAAAGCCCCACGAGCCAGGCGTAGTTCCTGACGGGCCAGATCACTGAGAAAAATAGCCTGCCTGACAACAGGATGATGGCTGATAATATTATCGAAATATTCTTCGATGGTAAAGGATTGGCTGGCTGTAGAATCATACTGAGCATAGCCAGCCTGTGGCAAAAAAAGTAAGCTTAATCCAAGGATTGACAGAGAAAACAAATACTTAAAAAGCCGCATGTCCTTATTCTTTCAGGTTTGCCTGGTATACATCATCTTTACTGCCTGCGCTGGGTTCTTCGTTCAGGCTCGGAGGGAAGCCGTTGTAGAGACGCCAGATTTCATACCAGAGAGGTACTTCTTCCAGCATGATAAATCCCTTGGCTCCGGAGCCCATTCTGAGCTGTTCGGGCCAGTTTCCATCAAAAGACTCATCAGGCTTAATAAGCACCCGGTATTTACCTTGCTTATCTTTGGTTTCTACGTAGTCAATTACTTCAATTTTTCCGCCAAATGTACCTACAGCTACGCTAGGCCAGCCTGAAAACTGCAGTGCAGGCCATCCGTCAAACTCAATTCGTACATGCCGGCCTACAGCCAGAAGCGGTACATCCATAGGTTTGACGAACAATTCCACTGCCATATCGGGCGCTTTAGGCATAATGGTCACAACCCCCTCTCCTTCTTTGATCGTCTCCCCTAAACCGGTTTTAAGTGCTTTTACCACAAACCCATCCTGAGGCGCAATAATATGGTACTGGTCACTCCGGATGCGCATATTGGCATACTCATTTCTAAGTTTGGCCAGGCTGCCGGTACCGTCATACAGTTCTGATCTGGTCATACTCAGGTCAGATTCTGCTTTACTGATTTTTTCAAGATATTCTGCTTCAATAGAGCTGAGCTCGATCTTGGCATTGATCAATTCATTTTTACTGGCCAGAAATTTATTCTCACTGGAGAGTAATTTGGCCTGGCTCTGCTGAAACTTTTGCTCTTTCATCTGTAGTTCAGTCAGCGATTTGAGCCCCTGATCATACATTACCTTCTGCCGATCAAACTGGTTTTCAGCAATATCGTAATTCACCTTTTCAGCTTCAAAGTCCATACTATCGCTCATCAGCTTCAGTTCAGACTGCTGTAGTTTATTTTGTGCCTGCTCTATTTTAAGAACCATAGACTCCTTCAGTGCACCAATCTGACGCTCCAGTGCCTGGGCTTTCTGGTCTTTGGCCTCGATACTGGCCTCTTTGGCATCAATCTGCTCTTTCAAACGAATAAGTAGCTCAGGGTCAAAGAATTTGTCTTTAATTTCAGCAATTGTCAGGATGGTGTCTCCTTTATTAACAGCCTGCCCCTCCCTCACATACCATTCATTAATACGGCCAGGAATAGCAGTTTCTATCGTCTGAGGGCGATTTTTTGGAGAAAAGGCAGTCACTTCTCCACTACCCACAATGTTCTGCTGCCAGGGTAAGAATAGCACCAGGAACAAAAAGATACCAATACCACCCATCCAGCGAGCCAGCACCAGACCTGCCCTGGGTGACTGCAGTACGCTCATGGACTCCAAACGATACCTGGCTAAAGAATCTTTACTCCCCGATTCAAACATATTGCCCATTAGAAAAATATTTAATCGTTAATGACTACTTCCTGTAAATGATGATCTGATATCAACTGGTCAAACTCACCGTCCGACACGATCTCTCCCTCCTTCATGATAATCACTCTGTCACAGTATTTCATGATCAGAGGATCGTTGGTCACGATGATCAATGACCAGTTATGTGAAGGGTCTGTCAGATAGCTGATAAGCCTTATCTTCTCAGAACGCTCAAAGAACTGAAAAAAATCATTTAGGATCATTACTTTAGGTTTTTTTGCAATGCACCTGGCTAATACTAATTTATTAACCAGCGAAGTAGAAAGTGTTTTTCCACCACTGATGAGATCAGTATTCAGACCATTCGGCATCTGGTTTACCTCATCATCCAGTCCTACATCCTGTATAGCCTTTATGGCATAGTCATAATCAGCTCTGGGTTTTCCAACAGTGATATTTTCCAGCACTGTTCCATCAAATATATCCTCCTGCGACACATTTTTGGCCACATGATCACGCAAGGTGCTCAGGTCAATATCCCGCTGAGAAAACTGGTTATAAGTCACTATACCATCATATGACTGTAATAAACCATCAATGATATTGACCAGCGTAGACTTACCACTCGAATGATATCCGGCAATACAGAGCCTTTCCCTGGGTCCGATATTCAGGTTTATGTTTTTAACAGCCGGCTTTTTCCTTCCGGGATAAGTGTAGGACAGATTCTTGATACCTATTTTGATGCCTTCCCCAAATGCATGAACCGGTAGTTTGATGCCACCGTCTTTCTCCAGGGGCAAATCCGTTACATGCCCTATTTTGTCTACTGCAGTCAGCATATCATATACAGTATCCATGTTGACAATGATCTTCTCCACGGCTCCCAGAATTAATACGATAATGATTTCGGAGGCAACAAACTGCCCCAGGGTTATCTGACGGTCTATAACTAGTAAAGTACCCAGGATTAATAAGCCTCCTGTAATCACCGTCTTAAAGATAATGATATACGTAAACTGCTTGATGAGGACACTGAAATGCTCTTTTCTGTATTTCAGATAATTATTCACGTTGTAATCAGCCTTCTTCATCGGCAGGTTGGTAGTACCAGCTGTCTTAAAGGAGGAGATAGTACGCGCAAGTTCTTCCAGCCAGAAAGCAACTCTATACTTATACTTAGACTCTACTATGGAAGACTTCATACCTTTAGGACCAGTAAAGTAGAAGATTAACACCAGCAGCGTAACTAAGATAAGTCCGAAGAATACGAAGAATGGATGATAAAATGACAACAATAAAAGGCTAAAGAATATTTGCAGTACCGCCGTAGATAGATCAATCAGCAACTTGGGCAGCCCCTTTTGTATCGTCATGATATCAAAGAAGCGGTTCATCAGTTCAGGTGCATGATACTTAAAGAGAGACTCCGTTTTGATCTTCGGTATGCGGTAAGCAAATTCGAAAGAGGCTTTGGCAAATACTCTCCTCTGCAGGATTTCCACCATAGAGATCTGCATAATCTGCAGACCGCCAGCCACCAGTACTCCGACAACCACCAGGCTTATCAGGAGAATTACTGAGTTGAACCACATGCCACCTGCAATAAAGCCTACTATCGCCTGGGTACCTAGCGGTAAGGACAAACTGATGATACCCACAGCTACGGCATAAATGTAAATATAGCCGATGTCTCTTCGCTCTGTTCCCAGAAGATTCAGCAATCTCCTCACTGGAGTGGGATGGGGATCAGCGTCGCTTCCACTTTCGCTGACCATGCTTTTATATGGAAAAGCAGTTAAAAAGACGATTTCACCATCATTTTCTTCGTATAACTGCTCATCAGTCACCTGAAAGATTGGGTCATCAAGTTGTTTATCCTGCCCAACGACTTTAGCCTGCAGCCCATCTTTGCTCAGCCAGAACATCAGTGGCTGAATCTCATTTGCATTTTTTCTGAAAAGCAGTACCGGAAACTCCAGCTCTTTCAAAAAGTCATGAAATTTCTCTCTGGAAATATAATTAGGCATAAAAACCAGCTTGATCTGGTTTCCAGCTTCAGTCAGATCATAAATAAAATCTTTTATGTCATCCTGCTCGTAATTTCTCTGATTAAGGTCGCTTTGGTTCAGTTTGTAGCTATCAAAATCATGCTCCAGAACATCAGCGAAAGCACGAATAATTTCTGGTATTAACCTGCTATTCATCAGCTAAGTAATATATAAATGAAAGTATTGCTATCAATTACGAAAGATAATGTTTAAAGTTTGGGATTTGTTCAATGCCATGCAATTATTTTTCAACAAAAAAGGCTTATGCCAAATGCATAAGCCTTCAATATCAGTAGTAAAAAAGAATCTTACTTGACATCAAGAAGTTCGATTTCAAATACCAGGTCTTTTCCTGCCAGTGGGTGGTTGGCATCCAGGGTGATACTGCTATCTGTAATATTGGTAACAGTCACCGGGATGGATTGCCCATCTTTCTGTTGTACTGCCAGGCGCTGACCAACTTCAGGGTTGATATTTTCCGGTACGTCATTTTTGGGCACTTCAAGTACCATATCATCCCTCTTCTGACCATAAGCCTGATCAACGGGAATATCCGCTACTTTGGTATCACCTACTTTCATGCCGGTCACGGCCTGTTCAAAACCGGCGATCATATTACCCTGGCCCAGGGTAAACTCAAGCGGTTCGTTGCGCTGCAAGGACGAATCAAAGACAGTTCCGTCTTTGAGTTTTCCTGTATAATGTACTTTTACGGTGTTTCCGTTTTCTGCAACAGTCATAAAAATTGTGTTTAAAAATATGAATAAGCAGGTCAGATTCAGGTCTGCCCTGTTGAAAGTATAAATATACAAAATATCGCAGCCCTATTGAAATGCTCAGACTTCTACTTACCAAAGCCACTGAAAATCCTTATAAAATATTTAAATAATCATATAAAATCAACCTTTGAGCATATCCAACAGCGTTTTCTTCCTGTAGAATAGATATCCCTGCCGTTCAGATTTTTTTATGTTTTTTTTAAAGCTGATACATCCATTCAGCTGGTACATCGTTGAAAAAGTAAGCTAAGCACACTGGAAAAGTTTTTGCTGTGCCCAGTATCTGGTTTATCCCATAATTTATTCATGAAAAAGTTATTACTGCTTACCCTGTTATTTTTTTCTTACAGATCAGTATTTCCCCAACAGCAGCAAACCATTAGTGGCTATGTGAAAGATGCTTCCAACGGTGAGGCGCTGATTGGTGCCACCATCTCGGTAAAAGAGCTGTCCGGTACCGGTACCATCACCAATGTTTATGGCTTTTATTCACTGACGCTTCCCGCGAATAGCTATACCCTACAGTATGCTTACCTTGGATACCAGTTTAAGGAAATCACGCTAAAACTGCAGTCTGATACCACCATTACAGTGGAACTAAGTAATCAGGATGTGGAACTGCAGGAGGTAATTATTTCAGCTGACCGTCCGGAAGCTAATGTGCAGGATGTCAAAATGAGCCGCGAGGAGCTGAAAATAGAGAAAATTAAGTCGCTGCCTGCCCTTTTTGGCGAAGTGGATGTACTCAGAACGGTGCAGTTGCTTCCCGGAGTACAGTCAGCAGGCGAAGGTACTACTGGTCTGTTTGTCAGAGGTGGTACTGCAGACCAAAACCTGGTGCTGCTGGATGAGGCCACGGTCTTCAACCCCTCTCACTTTCTCGGCTTTTTCTCGGTTTTTAACCCTGATGCAATCAAAAACCTTGAAATCTACAAAGGAGGCATTCCGGCCCGATATGGAGGCAGGTTGTCTTCTATCCTGGATATACAGATGAAAGAGGGCAACAATAAAAAATTCAACGTCTCCGGTGGTATCGGCACCATTTCCAGCAGGCTTACCGTGGAAGGCCCCATCAAAAAAGATAAGTCTTCCTTTATCCTATCCGGCAGAAGAACTTATGCCGATCTTTTCCTGAGATTATCCGATAACGAAGATATCAATAATAACACCCTGTACTTTTATGACTTCAATGCCAAGGCAAATTACCAGCTGGATGACAAAAACCGGCTTTTTCTTTCCGGTTACTTCGGCCGGGATAAATTTGCCATAGCGGATCAGTTTGGCCTGGACTGGGGTAATGCTACTGCCACCATGCGCTGGAACCACCAGATGACTGACCGTATCTTCCTGAATACCACATTGATCTACAGTAATTTTGATTATGGTTTTGATATTGATACTGAAGCGGCTGAGTTTACCTGGCAGTCCGGACTCAAGGAATATAGTGCCAAAATGGATTTCAGCTTCTTCCCCAACCCCAAAAATACGCTTGATTTTGGCTACCAGGGCATCCTCCATGAGTTTGCTCCCCCTAGTATCATTCCGAGGGGCGATACCAATTTTACTCCCCTGGTACTGGATGAAAAGTTTGCCCTGGAGCAGGCTGTTTATGTCAGTAATCAACAACAGATCAGTGACAGGATCAGCCTGGAATACGGCCTTCGTTACTCAACTTTCCAGCAGATAGGGCCGGGTAAGGTATTTCTTTATGAAGAAGGCCTGCCTTTTTCGGATGAGACGATCACCGGTAGTGAAGAATACGAAACGGGGGAGAATATCAAGTTTTATCATGGACTGGAACCACGCTTTGGCGCACGTTACCTCCTTACGCCCAGCAGTTCCGTCAAGCTTTCGTACAACAGAATGCGGCAATACCTACAGGTAGCGTCCAATGCTACCGCCGGTTTACCCATAGATCGCTGGATTCCGGCGGATAATTATGTAGCCCCCCTGATCGGTGATCAAATCGCCACTGGTTACTTCAGAAATTTTGCCAACAACAGCCTGGAAGCCTCGGTAGAAGTATATTATAAGTGGATGCAGAACATCATTGACTTTAAATCCGGCTCTGATATACTGCTGAACAATAATATAGAAACCGAAATTTCAACGGGTAGAGGCTGGGCGTACGGAGCTGAATTTCTCCTGAAAAAAAATGTAGGCAACACTACTGGCTGGATCAGCTATACCCTATCCAGGACCCGCCGACAGGTTGATGGCATCAATGGCGGCTTGCCCTACAACGCCCGCCATGATCGTATCCATGATATTTCACTGGTACTCTCTCACCAGTTGCATCCCCGCCTTACCTTATCCGGAACCTGGGTGTATTCTACCGGCCTGGCGGTATCCCTGCCCTCGGGTAGATACCAGCTCGACGGGCAATCAGTACCTTTCTACGACCCCCAGAAACGTAATGCTTATCGTATGCCGGACTTCCACCGGCTGGACCTTTCAGCAGTCTGGGAAGGCAAGAAAAATGAAGACAGACGATGGCAAAGCAGTTGGAGCTTTTCTGTGTATAATGCCTATGCCAGGAAAAACCCCTTTGTGATTACATTTCAGGAGGTTTATAATGAAGATCCCAACTTTGATCCGGAAGATGGTGAACCAATAGAAAGCAGCCGGCAGGCATCCGTGAAGACTTACCTGTTCAGCATTATTCCTTCAATTACCTACAATTTCAAGTTCTGATACCATGCGATCTATTTATAAATACGGCATTTTTCTGATACCTTATATCCTGGGCAGTTGCCAGGAAATCATAGAACTGGACTTACCGAATACTGATCCGCAACTAATCATTGAGGGGGAACTGATTTACTGGGCAGAGGAACCAGAAGAAAATAGCGCTATCGTTAATTTATCCACCAGCGGGGATTTTTACGCAGAGGATGCCTTTAACCCGGTAACGCAGGCAACGGTACAGATTGATGATCTGGAAAGCGGCATCACCTATGATCTGTCACCGCAGGAAAACCAGCCTGGTACTTTTCAGAACAGGCAGATTCCGCTGGATTCAGGCAGAACCTACCGGCTACAGGTAGACTATGGTGGCAATCAGTATGTGGCCGAGGGTACTGTACTACCGGTAGCTGAGCTTGATTCTTTCAGTTATCGCTTTCGGGAAAAGACGCCCCTGCTGGATGAAGGTTACTATTTCTTTTTTAGCGGACGTACGCCCAAAGAAAGAGGCATCAATTACTATCGCTTTAAGATATTTGAAAATGATTCTCTTTATGATGAACCGGAGGATTACCTGATACAGAGCGACGAGTTTTTAAGGGCCAAAATAGATACCCTGCAGTTGGCAAACTACGCCTTTGAGCTGCAGGATACCGTAAGAATAGAAATGTACAGTCTGAACAAGGAGGTCTATAATTATTACAATCAGCTCGTTGAGTTGCTATTCAATGACGGAGGACTTTTCAGCTCTCCGCCCCGTAATCCGGACACCAACATCAGAAACATCACCGATCCGGATAAGCCTCCATTGGGTTTTTTCCAGGTATCTTCGGCACTAAGAGGTGGTGCTATCGTGGAAGAGCGGGAATAAGTTGCAACAAAGCCCACAATACCGTACATTTTTTGGAAAAGAAGCGCCCTTAGCATGACCGCCACATCCATACTGAAGCAATACTGGGGCTATGATCATTTCCGGCCCATGCAGGAGGAAATTATCCATTCCATCCTCAGCGGTAGTGATACCCTTGCCCTGCTGCCTACCGGCGGGGGTAAAAGTATCTGTTTCCAGGTGCCGGCCCTGATGCGAGAAGGAATTTGTATCGTCATTTCTCCCCTTATCGCGCTGATGAAAGACCAGGTAGAGCAGTTGCGTAAAAGAAAAATACCTGCTGTAGCGATTTACTCCGGCATGAGTAAGCGGGAAATAGATTTTAACCTGGACAATTGTGTCTACGGCAATATCAAGTTCCTCTACGTGTCTCCGGAAAGACTCAAGACGGATATTTTTATTGAACGGGCTCAGAAAATGCACATTGGACTGATAGCGGTAGATGAGGCGCACTGTATTTCTCAGTGGGGGTACGATTTTCGTCCACCTTACCTGGAGATAGCCAACTTCAGGGCCCTTTTCCCTGATATCAACATTATTGCACTGACAGCTACTGCTACTAGAGAGGTCAAACAGGACATACAGGACAAGCTGGCATTCAGCAACGGCAAGTTATTTCAGAAGAGCTTTGCCCGTTCCAATCTGGCCTATGTAGTACGCAAAGTAGAAAATAAGGAAGGCAAACTGATGGAAATGCTGCAAAGTGTAGCAGGTACAGCTGTCATTTATGTAAGAAGCCGCAGGAGGACGGAAGCTATCGCTCGCTGGCTCAGAAAGAAGCAAATCAGTGCAGATTTTTACCATGCCGGTCTGGCAAATCAGGATCGTGCCCGCAAACAGGAAGAGTGGATCAGTAACAAAACAAGGGTAATCGTGGCGACCAATGCCTTCGGGATGGGAATAGATAAGCCCGATGTGCGACTGGTAGTACATGTAGACCTGCCTGATAACCTGGAAGCCTACTACCAGGAAGCAGGTAGGGCCGGGAGAGACGAGGCGAAAGCCTATGCCGCTATTCTCTACGATCAAAACGACATAGACAAGTTAGCCCAGAGGGTAGAAGACACCCATCCTAATCTGGACAGCATCAAACAGGTTTACCAGTACCTTGCCAACTATTACCGTATTGCTGTTGGGAGCAGCAATATGGCCAGTTATGATTTTGAACTGCAGGATTTTGTTAAGACTTACAGGCTTACAAGTGCATCCACCTATTATGCCCTCCAAAGGCTGGAAGAACACGGATTGATTCAGCTCAGCGAGGCATATTTCTCACCTTCCCGACTGCACATACTAATTGACCACACCGAGATGTACAGATTCCAGGTAGCCAATGCTGCCCTTGAACCACTGACCAAAGCGTTGCTCAGGGCCTACGGCGGAGAACTGTATACTAGCTTTATCAACATCAATGAACAAGAGCTTGCTCGCCAGCTTAAAACCCCAGTAGATACAGTCAAAAGCAAATTAAGAAAAATGGCGGAGATGGAAACAGTTGTCTATGATGAGCAAAAGAACAAGCCGCAAATCACCTTTTTGACGCCACGTTATGATGCCAGCCGCCTGCCACTCTCCGGAAAGGACCTGGAACAGAAAAAGTC
Source organism: uncultured Porifericola sp. (assembly GCA_964518125.1). Taxonomy (GTDB): domain Bacteria; phylum Bacteroidota; class Bacteroidia; order Cytophagales; family Cyclobacteriaceae; genus Catalinimonas. The sequence goes on along the minus strand of CAZFFW010000002.1, from coordinate 52,982 downwards.
AATTTATGCCAGAAAGGTAAACTCTGTCATCCACTATACATGCCACCAGCATAGATGTCGTACACAACTCCTGTTGGAATACTTTGATGAACTGGATTATGACCTGTGCGGTGTTTGCGACATATGCGTTGCAAAGAAAAAAAACAGCACTGAACACTCTACAGCCTTGCAGCCATCCACCTACGAGGAGCTAAGCAGGCTCATAAAGGCATACCTGCAAGACACTCCCGCTTTCCCCGACCAGCTCCTGCTGGATATACGAGCAGAAAATCAGCAACAACTACTGGATAGCATCAGAATCATGCTGGACCAGGGTTTACTCTACTACGACACCAGTGGCAGATTGGCTATTGATTAGGCTTACTCTGATGTAGGCTTATAAATATCGCTGATATCGATAATATCAAGATAGGGCTTCAGGCACTTAATGGTAGTAAAGGGAATAATATTAGAAACTTTACTTTTACGGGTATCAAACCATATCTCTGCAAAAAACTTCCCGGTGTGGTATAAAAACACTTTTCTTCCGGCAAAGTATCGGCTGCATAGCAGAACTCCATTTCCTAAAATAAACTGAGTTCTCTCTTCTAATGATAGCCTGTGAAAGGAATATAGATTTTCCATTTTTTTCAGTTATATTATTATTTCTATGCAAAATAGCACATATGTATGAAAATATCTAGCTAGTGTTATTTTTTTTAAGCACTAAATCTAAAAAATTACATCCTAAGCATAATTTAGCACTTTTAATTTAATTTTTTATAATTAATCAATAATAATATGTGTGTTGATGCAATGGAAACTTGCCGTCTTCTGGAAGTAAGAAAGCATGAAATTGAAGAAAATGAATTAAAAAGAATGGCTTTGGGTATCTAGCGGCTTAGTTTACTTACAACTATACCTGACAGCAATGCAATAGTAAAGGAGGGGAAGAGTTCTGCTACGTGCTGAAAGTAGATTCCATAGTCAGGGATAGCCGGCATGATGAACTTAAAAACAGGTACACATACAAAGCCGGTAAGCATCGCAGTAATTGCGCCTGATTCATTGAAATTTTTCCAGAACAGCGCGAGTATGATCACCGGACAGAAGGTTGCCGCGATACCTGACCATCCGAATATCACAAACCAGAAAATAGTGCGGCTGGGTGAAATTAAAGCCACACCCAGAGCAAGGAGCAGCGCGCCCAGCGCCAGCGCTACAGTGACCTTCCGGGAGAATACAGAGAGTTGGGCATCCTGTAGTTCCGGTCTGAGGATCTTCTGGTAAAAGTCTCTGGCTACCGCACTGGAAGCCAGTACCAGCAGCGAATCTATGGTAGACATGATCGCCGCCAGAATTGCCGCAATATACAGGCCGGCTATCAGGTCAGGGAGTAAATCTTCTACTAACAGTATCAGTACGTTCTGGCCGCCGTTACCAAGTATTAGCTGAGGATCATCAGCGGCGGAAGTAAAATAGAACCTGCCAATGATGCCAATGGTAACAGCAGAAACATTCATGAGAAAGGTCAGGCTGACAGATACCCATTTTCCCCGGTCAATTTCACTTTCACTGCGTACAGACATATAGCGCACAAACAGTTGAGGGGAGCCCAGGTAGCCCAGGCCGATCATCAGAAACCCCACAATCTTGGCAATACTTAACCACGAAAAGCCATCAGGACCCCACAGGCTAAGCAAATTGGGATCAATGTCTCTTAACCCTGCGACTACCTGCTGCGGACTATCTACTGTAAAAAAGAAAAAAAACGGCAGCAGCAGCAGCCCGGTTAACATGAGGCTACCCTGGAAAACATCAGACCAGGCAACCGCTACAAAGCCACCGAAAGACATGTATGCAACTACTATCAGAAAGCCGAAGATGGCTCCGCTATAATAGTCCCATCCCAGAAAGGTTTCAAAGGCAGTACCGGTAGCATCTATCTGAGCGCTCACGTAGATCATCACGAACAGCGACAATGCAGTAGCGGCAATTCCCCGCAACCATGGTGTACGAGCCTGGAAGCGGCTTTCCAGGAAATCCGGTACTGTGATGCTGTCAAACTGGTCAGTAAGTCTTTTGAAGGGCTTGCCCATGACAAACCAGGATATTGCCACACCACTGACTGTGCCCAGGGCTACCCAGTAAGCGTATACGCCAAATATGGCGCCCATACCGGTAAGGCCAAGCAGTGCCCAGGCAGAAGAACCGGTAGCACGAGAAGAAAAAGCGACTACCCAGTAACCAAGTTTTTTGCCTCCAACATAATAGTCACTGATATTCTTGACCCTGCCTGCTGCCAGGTAGCCAATACCAAAAAGTACCAGAAAATACAGCAATAAAATGAGGTATTTGGCAAGCATGCTTACTGATTCAGGCTGGTAAGCGAACGCTGGACAGCATTAAACGCATTCTTCTCTTTCTCGGTAGATTTTGGATTGAGGGTCATGGATTTTTTATAGTAACGGCCGGCTTCTTTGTAGTTACCCATTTCATAAAATGCATCAGCCAGCGTCTGGAAAGATCTCCAGCCGGGATTAAGCTGTGCGTTTAGCTTAAAGAACTGCAGTGCTGCCTCCTTCATACGAGTTGAGGCAAGGAGCAAACCAAGTTGATGCAAATCTTCTTCGGTGTCACGGTATTCGTAGGGAAAGTCAAGTATCAACTGGTTAAAGTGGGCTATAGCAGCTTCTACTCCCTCATCCCGAACAGTTTTAAATAGCGAGCTGCGCAGTGTTCTTTCAGGAACCTTATAAGGCTGGTTGTACAATACGTTTTTCACCTCCTGGGTAATCTCATTCATCCTGGCCGTACTGACATTCCCCATATTAGACAACATTACTACCAGGTGCTCATCATCAGTAAAGCGAGCCATAAAGGAGCTGTAGCCAGTAATATGTCCGCTGTGAAATACCATATTTACATCTTTATGCTCTCCTGCCGGCACCTGTGCGAGCCCTACACCATAGCCATAAGCGTTTTTAAAGGGGGGTATCCAGGTATCATTTTCATCGCTGTGGGGGGTCATCATCTCTTTAATCCCTTTTCTGGACAATAGCTTATGCTTGTACAGCGCTCGGTCCCAGCGGTACAGGTCATCTACGGTAGCATACATATTGCCGGCCCCCTGCAGGTTGGCCATGTACATAGGCCGGGCATTTTCAAAGTCGGTGCCGTCAATTACATAACCATAGGATCTTTTGTCTATGATATGGTCACGGACGTCCACTCCGCTCTGCTGCATATTGAGGGGCGACAGGATTTTATCCTGCAACAGCTCGGCATACGACCTACCACTTACTTTTTCCAGGATAACACTGAGCAGAAAGTACCCGGTGTTATTATAGTTATAACGGCTTCCCGGCTTGTATTCAAGATCGCCGCTACAAAACTTTTCCACAAGTTCCTGTTGGCTATATCGGTTTATCAGCGAATCAGACCATACGTAAGGTATACTGGTATAATTCGGGATACCTGAACGATGGGTAAGCAGATGATGGATAGTTACCTGCTGCCCTATATCCGGGCGGTATTCAGGGTAATAACTGGAAATAGTACTATCAGGATGGATTTTACCTTCTTCGTACATCTGCATAACCAGCATAGCGGTAAACTGCTTACTGACTGAAGCAATATCAAATCGGCTATCTACCTGGTTGGGAATGTTCCACTCCCTGTTAGCCAGTCCAAAGGCTTTCTTATATATAATTTCACCTTTTTCAGCTACCAGTACGGTCCCCTGGAAGCCTTCGTATTCGTGGTACTTACTAAAAATCTGGTCAATAGCTTCTTTCTTGTTTACCTCCTGTGCCAGGGCAGTTTGCAGGGTAGCGGTTAGCAGGAAAGTGATCGTCAGGTTGGTCAGTAATCTAAAAGTACAATATTGCTCAAACATGAAGCTGATCTTTTTTACTTAAAGTTAATAATAAAATGCAATTAAAGGTAAAGCCGTTCGTCATGTAATAATCCTGCAGTATTACCCTGCCGGTTTATGGATCGTAAAGGTCAGCGCTGGCTTTCTACTTAATGGAAAAGCAGGCGGCTAAAAAAGATTTTAAATAAACATTTTTATTCGGTATCTTTTACATATCTGAAGTCTTTTGACAGGACTTTACAGCTATATTTTAAACAAATCTAAACCTCAGCGTGCTTTGTCAAAAATGATTAGACACCTGGCCAGATTTTTTTCCTTATCCTTAATTCTCATTTCCTTTGGATTTACCTGTGGTCTGCAGGCTAAGGGAACACTTGCCAGTATACCTTTTGAGCTCTACGGTGAACATATATTCATCAAATTAAGCATAAACGGATCAGAACCTCTAAACTTCATCTTTGATACCGGCGCATCGGCTACGGTCATCAGCCAGCAGAAAGCTAAAAAACTCAGATTGAGCAGTGATGGTTTTGTCTCGGTCCGTACCAGCAAGGGCCCCAGCATGGCTTACTACTCCAGAAATAATGTTCTTTCGCTGGAAGGTCTTGAAGTAAGCAGGATCAAAGTGACCCACCTTTCGCTGGATCACCTGGATCGTGTGCTGGAACGTAAAGTGGATGGCATAGTAGGGCATGACATTCTCAACCAGTATGTGGTTCTGGTGAATTATGACAACTATGCACTGGAAGTATATAATCCTGAAAACTTCAATCCCCCCTCCAACTTTTCGGAGCATAAAATTGAGCTGATCTCCGGTCGTCCTTATATCAATGCGGCACTCACGCTGGCCAGCGGTGAGAAGCTGGAAGGAAGGTTTCAGCTTGATAACGGGTCAGGATCCTCTATTACGGTCTACTCCCCTTTTGTTGATGAACACAGGCTGTTTTCCAAAGTGGGCAGGACAGAAATGATTTATACCATGAGTTTTACCGGCGTAGTTGATAAAAATTACGCAGGAAGGCTTCATGGACTGGATGTAGGAGATTACCAGCTTACCAATATTCCCATCAGGCTTAACCGTTCACTTTACCAGAAGCGGGCTTTTGACGATGGCATCGGTCATATTGGAAATGAAGTGCTCAAGCGCTTCAATATCGTATTTAACTATGCCGCAGGAACTACTTACTGGTATCCCAATCAGTCATTTGTGGAAGAGTTCCGGGCTGCCTATTCCGGGCTGGTGATCAAATCGGACCTGCAGCACGAGAGGGTGCTGGTAAAACACGTTTTTGAGGATTCTCCTGCTTCAGTTGCCGGGCTGGCAAAGGATGATGAAATTGTGATGATTAATAACATCAAAACAGAAGGCCGTTCCTCTTACGAAGTAAACGACCTTCTGAACATGTCTGTCAAAGACAAATACATTGAAATTGTAATCAAAAGAAACAACGAACTGAAAAAACTGAATCTGCATCCCAGATCACTTTAGCACTGCCTTCATGGCTTTGAGATTATCTTCGCTGTTCTTAATATTTTTGCCAACAAAATCTTTTTCCATCTCAGCCCCATCCCTGATTTTGCTCAGCACCTGCTGGGCTTTTTTGAGATAGGCGAGGGCCTCCTCCTGGGCTGATACGGCATCTTCTATTTCTTCACGAGAGCTCATCTCTCTTTTGATGCCGCTCATCACCTGGTGGGCAAAGTCCATATAGCCACGCGCCATTACCAGGTGGTTGGCAGGGTTGAAACGGTACGCATCTTCTGCAGCCTTCATGCTACGTTCCCCTTCGGACATATCCTCAAAGGCTATAATTTTCTGGTTAAAGTCTTCACATGTACGCTGGCTGCTAAGCTCCTGCTGCAGTACATCGCCACCTCTGATAAAAGCCTGCATGCTCACCGGGCATTCCAGTAGCTGCCACATAGGCTGCAGCGGCATATGATCTTTGATAAAAACCTGCGGGTTTGCCAGAAAATACTTCTCGTTGAACTGGGCCTTGTACTGCATTTTCTCATTAAGGCCTCCGGCACCCCAGGTTGCATCCAGCAGAAACCATTTTCCTTCTATCTTAACAGCGTTCCAGGCATGGTCGGCATTGCTGAAGTCGGTACGGTTTTCATTTCCAAAGCCCTTACTGTAGCCGGGAATCAAGCGGCTCTCAATGCCTGCTTCTGCACAAAGCGCATTAAACAAGTCAGCATACCCCTGGCAAACTGCTTTGCCTTTTTTGAGCACATCCTCAGCAGTGATATTCAGGGATACTCCCGGGCGATAGCGACGGAAAAGATCCACATCATAGGCTATATTCTCTGACATCCACACAAAAAAACTTCTTACCTTTTCGTAATCATTTTTTGCCGGTTTTGTCAGGTACTTAGCGAGCTGGTCTACGTTTTGACCATACTTAGCGGGGGTTGCCCTGGCATGCGCATCAATTTTCTCATAATCAACCGGAGGGGCTGCCCGCAATAGGTTCCACTGCAGGAACAGCAATATCAACAGACTTAACTTTTTCATGGCACCTATTATTTATTCAAATGTTGCAGTTTTCGCCTACTTTTCTAACCGACATCTGCTGCTTTTATTACATAGGTTTCAAAGCTAACGTTGTTTCATACTGATAAATTTCCTCAGCCGATCTTCTTATACTTGATGCGCTTAGGTTCGGTATCCCCTACCCTTTTTCTGCGGTTTTCTTCATAATCGGTAAAGTTACCTTCAAACCAGTAGACCTGTGAGTCGCCTTCAAAAGCCAGGATGTGGGTAGCTACCCTATCCAGGAACCAACGGTCGTGAGAAATGATGACAGCGCAGCCGGCAAAATTCTCCAGGGCTTCCTCCAGGGCGCGTAGTGTATTGACATCCAGGTCGTTGGTAGGCTCATCCAGCAGTAATAGGTTTGCACCCTCCTTGAGCATCATGGCCAGGTGTACGCGGTTCCTTTCTCCACCCGACAGTTTTCCCACTTTTTTGCCCTGATCGGAGCCACTAAAATTAAATTTACTCACATAAGCGCGGGAGTTGACCTGCTGACCTCCCAGCTCTATCAGCTCATTACCTCCGGAAATGGTTTCCCAGACCGACTTATCAGGGTTCAGAATATCATGCTCCTGGTCTACATAAGCCAGTTTTACGGTTGGGCCAAGCTCTATATTACCATTATCTGGCTGATCCCGTCCTGTTATCAGGTTGAAAAGGGTGGTTTTACCGGCACCATTTGGACCGATTACGCCTACTATTCCTGCCTGGGGTAGATTAAAGGTCAGGTCTTCATACAGCAGTTTATCTCCGTATGCTTTAGATACATGCTCGGCTTCCAGTACCTTATTACCAAGCCTTGGTCCGGGGGGGATAAAGAGTTCCAGTCGGGCTTCTCTTTCCTTACCCTCTTCTCCAAGGAGCTTGTCATACGCATTGAGGCGGGCTTTTGCCTTGGCCTGTCTTCCTTTAGGTGTCATACGAATCCAGTCCAGTTCACGCTCCAGGGTTTTCTGACGCTTGGATTCAGTTTTTTCTTCTTCAGAGAGCCTTTTCTGTTTTTGCTCCAGCCAGCTGGAATAATTGCCTTTCCAGGGGATACCTTCTCCACGGTCAAGCTCCAGTATCCAACCGGCAACATTATCGAGAAAATAGCGGTCGTGGGTCACGGCAATTACGGTGCCTTTATACTGCTGCAGATGTTGCTCCAGCCAGAGTACTGACTCGGCATCCAGGTGGTTGGTAGGTTCATCCAGCAGCAGCACATCAGGTTCCTGGAGCAGTAAGCGACAAAGCGCTACCCTTCTTTTTTCTCCTCCTGAGAGGTTTTCTACCAGGGCATCAGAGGGTGGCGTACGCAACGCATCCATGGCCCTTTCCAGGCGGCTATCCAGCTCCCAGGCATTTACGCGGTCCAGTTCCTCCTGTATCTTGCCCTGCTGGTCAATCAGCTTCTGCATTTTGTCCGGATCTTCCATCACCTCTGGATCAGCAAATTGTTCGTTTACTTTTTCAAACTGTTTCACCAGATCTACAATCTCCTGAACGCCCTCCTCCACTACCTGCTTAACAGTTTTGTTGAGGTCCAGTTCGGGCTCCTGCTCCAGCATGCCTACAGTATAGCCTGGAGAGAATACCACCTCGCCCTGGTAGTTTTTTTCCATTCCGGCGATGATCTTGAGCAGCGTGGATTTACCGGATCCATTCAAACCGATGACCCCGATTTTTGCACCGTAAAAAAATGACAAATAAATATTTTTAAGTACCTGGCGGTTAGGAGGGTAAATTTTACTGACTCCTGACATCGAAAAAATAATCTTCTCGTTACTCATGTAATGGTGGTTAATTGATTAAAAGATACATGCCCCTAAATGGAGGAAAGGGGCGGCAGCAGAGAGAGCCGCAAATTCTTCTTGATAAAGAATGACAAATTAATTATAAATTCAACATATTTTTGCGCGTAGCACAAAATTTAATTATCATCGTAAAGGGTAAAATATGCTCTCGGTAGAGGATATTTTATAGCTAATAATCAATCTTAAACTAACATTCTAAACACAGTGGAGCCTAACAATCCATACGGTTTTATCAAAGACGGTAAAATATACCGCAATGCCTTCCTGGAATATCCCGAGAGAGAAATAGGAGAGGTAAGAGAAAGCGAAGAGTCTACGATCAAGTATTTTGAAGATCGCTTCGCCATGGCCGAGAATAAGGTAAACAACCTGGGTAAGTCGGTTGAAGAGTCTGACAACAAGGGCTCATACCTTATGAAACTGGTACACATGCGTGAACAGCTCGCTAATTTTGACGCACTCGGTGATTACGTGGTTTTGTATGACAGGTTGAACGAGATAGAAGAAATGCTACGCGACATCATTGCCGTGAACCGGGTCAAAAACCTGGAGATCAAAAAGGCACTGATTGCCGAAGCTGAGGTCCACGAGCATAGTACCGACTGGCAGGAAGCGGCGGATCAGCTCAAGGAGATCAAGAATAAATGGATACGCACTGGAGCCGTTGACAAAGAGCATGAAGAAGAAGTAGAAGGCAGGTTCACCGAAGTGCTGGATAATTTTTTCCAGCGGCGCAATCAGTTTTTTGAGGATCGCAAGCGCATGATCGGCGCCCGTATGCAGAAGTACAGCGATATTATTTATGAGCTGAGAGGGCTGCTGCGCAGTGACGACCCTCGCTCTGCCATACCCAGGGTCAAGCAACTGCAGGCCGAATGGAAAGAGGTTGGTAAAATTCCTCCCCGGCAGTATGGTAAATTTTTCAAAGACTTTAAATACCTGACCGGCAAGTTTTTCCGGCCGCCACAGCGCTCTTTCTCCAGCCCTGGGCAGCGCCCTCGTACAGGTGGGCCGGGAGGAGGTAGTGGCTACAACAGGTCATCTTCATCTACCTACTCACCTCGCAGACGTCCGGATAACCAGTACCCATCTGAGTATAACATGGATGAGATGCTGGAAAGAAAGAAGGAACTACTGCATCAGGCCAATCAGCTCGCCGTCAAAGAGGGAGAAGATGTAATAGAAGATGTCAAAAGGCTTCGTTTCTTATGGAAAAGAACCGGAAAACTGCCCCGCCATGTAGGGGGTAATATGACCTCGGAATTTATCCATGCATGCGATATGGCCAGTGAAAAAAGCTTTCTGACCAGGCTGGCCCGTTCCAAAACTCCTGATTTTGATCAGATAGATAAGGGAGAAAAAATCGGATTGAAGATCAATCTTTTGAACAACCTTATCGTAAGAGACGAAAAAGAGCTTGACCTGTATAAAGAAAACGCCGATAAGTTCTCATCCAATTCATACAACAGCATGGACCGCGAAGCGACGATCAAGCTCAGAGCACAACAACGTAAAGTAGCTGTTAAGAAAGCCCTCATGCAGGAGTTGATGAACGAGCTGAAGGATCATAAATAGTTGATAAAAACTTGTTGTTCTGAACTTTTTTCTATTGCATGTTATTTATCACGTTATTAAGCATCTTTGACTTTTTTTTACCAGATAAGTGGTAGGAAATTTGATATTCAAAGAATACTTTTTAAGATACTTGCAAGCAAGAACTGATAAGTACATTAAATTATTTGAATCAATTTGTTAGAAAAGAAAAAGACTAGAACATGTATTGGACTTTAGAATTAGCCTCTTATCTGGAAGATGCTCCCTGGCCTGCCACCAAGGATGAGCTCATTGACTTCTCTATCCGTTCGGGTGCTCCTCTGGAAGTTGTAGAAAACTTACAGGAACTGGAAGATGATGGTCAGCCCTATGAAAATATTGAGGAAATCTGGCCGGATTACCCTACCAAAGAAGATTTCTTTTTTAACGAAGACGAATATTAATTGCTAGTCTCGTCCGAATGTTCTGAAAGCAGAGGTTACTTCCACAAAGCCTCTGCTATCAGCATATCTTCCTGCGTCGTAATTTTGATGTTACGATAATCCCCGTCAATTAAATGGATACGATGTCCTGCTGACTCCAGTACGCTGGCATCATCAGTCAGGGATAGTTGACCAATCTTCTGATAAGCTTCCCTGATCAGCGGTAGCGAAAAAGTCTGTGGAGTTTGTATCAGGCGATACTGACTCCTATCCAGCGCTTTATTTTCAATCCCATCGTCAAAACGAATAGAATCTTTCAGCGGTACTGAGACAACCGCATTTCCCTGCTTTTCTGCCTCAGCAAATGATTTTGCAATAATCTCAGTACTGACCAGCGGGCGAACCCCGTCATGTATGGCGACCAGGCCATGCTCTGACCGGATAGCATCAAGACCATGGCGTACAGAATCACTTCGGTTGTCACCACCGGCTACCACTTCATGTTCCAGAAAAAAAGAATACTGCTGACAAAGGTCCTGCCAGCGTGGGTGCTCATGCTCCGAGATGACCAATACCAGTTTAATATCCGGGTTATACCGGCGAAAGGCTTCTAGCGTATGCATCAGAATGGGCTTGTCTCTAATCAGAAGAAACTGCTTAGGTGTATTGCCACCCATCCTGATACCCTTGCCTCCGGCTACTATTACTGCAAACTTCTGCACCAGCAAAGTAGGTATTTAGATTATTAGCATAGCATCACCGTAAGTAAAGAACTGATACTTTTCTTTAACGGCAGTTTCATAAGCACGCATCACAAGATCATAACCTCCAAAGGCACAGGCCATCATCAGTAGGGTAGACTGGGGAAGGTGGAAATTTGTAACCAGCGCGTTGCAGATCTTGAACTCATACGGAGGAAAGATAAATTTGTCTGTCCAGCCATCATTGGCTTTGAGCCTGCCGCTGGCAGAAACCGAAGACTCCAATGCCCTCATAGAGGTAGTACCAATTGAACAAACTCTTTTCTTGCTATCCAGGGCCTGGTTTACAGTCACTTCAGTCTCTTTGCCGATCATAAAGTTTTCTGAATCCATCTTGTGCTTGGTAAGATCCTCTACATCTACAGAGCGGAAAGTCCCCAGGCCAACATGCAGGGTGATAGGCGGCATATGAACTCCCTTGATTTCCATACGTTTCATCACCTGGGGCGTAAAATGCAGCCCTGCCGTAGGGGCAGCAACGGCACCGACATGCTTGGCATAGATGGTCTGAAAACGCTCGCGGTCCTCAGGTTCCACCTTTCTTTTGATATATTTTGGGAGAGGGGTTTCACCCAGAGAATCAATAATTTTATAAAAATCCTCATCCTCGCCATCATAAAGAAAACGGATGGTTCTGCCTCTTGAGGTGGTGTTGTCAATGACTTCAGCTACCAGTTCGCCATCACCAAAGTACAGTTTATTACCCACCCTGATTTTCCGGGCAGGATCTACCAACACATCCCAGAGATGCATTTCCTGGTTGAGTTCTCTCAGAAGAAAAACTTCAATCTGCGCACCGGTTTTTTCTTTATTTCCGTATAAACGGGCAGGAAAAACTTTTGTATTGTTAACTACAAGGACATCACCCTGGTCAAAATAGTCTACAATATCTTTAAAGACTTTGTGCTCAATTTCACCAGTATCCCGATGAATAACCATCAGACGAGATTCATCTCTCACTTCTGCAGGATGCTGTGCAATAAGTTCTGACGAAAGTTCAAACTTAAATGCCGATAATTTCATAAGATGTAATCAGAATTAATTAGCTTGCTAAAAACAAAAGGAATATGTGTGCAAAGGTAGCCGAGCATGTGAAACAAATCGCAAAGTTAAACATTTGTTTTTAAATCAGCACATATTCAATTTTAAACTTTGCCGGCAGTTAGGACTAACATGATCTATCTAAAATTAGTTGCTGAGAGTATCGTTTTTGCGTGGCAGGCGCTTAAGGCCAACGTACTGCGTACCATATTATCCCTACTGGGTGTTACGGTGGGAATTTTTGCCATCATTACAGTTTTTACGGTAGTTGATTCCCTGGAGCGCAGTATCAGAGATTCTCTATCTTTCCTGGGTGATCAGGTGATCAGGGTAGAAAAATGGCCCTGGCTGTTTGAAGATAACTACCCCTGGTGGAAGTATTACAAACGCCCGCAGCCTACCCTTACCGAATTTCAATTCCTGCAGGATAATATGACACTGGCTTCAGGGCTCACCATCTTTGCTGAACGTGGTAATTCTTTGCTTCAGTACAAAAGTAGCAGCATCAATGATGTACAGCTTACCGGTGTTTCTTATGAGTACAACAAAGTATTTGATACACCACTGGCGTATGGCCGTTATTTTTCTCCACGGGAAATTGAGCTGGCCAGAAATGTGGCTTTGATCGGACAGGAAGTTGCTGAAACGCTTTTCCCCTACTCCAGTCCGCTCGGCAAGGAAATCAAGGTGCAGGGCCTCAAGTTTGTAGTGGTAGGGGTTTTTGAAGAACAGGGCGAAAACTTCATAGAAACACCCAGTCTTGACCTTACCTGTCTGATTCCCTACAGTAGTTTTCTAAAATTATACGCCAGTGGTAGCCGCTTTGGGGTAGGCTCTACAATTGCACTCAAAGGATACCCTGAAGACAATGGGCTAAAGGAACTGGAAAATGAGGTAATCGGGCTGATGCGTAGCCGACGGGCATTACGGCCATTGGAAGATGATGATTTCGCCATCAACCGGCCTGAAGCTTTTGCTGAAGTCGTCAGTAATATTTTTGATGTGATAGGTATTGCGGGCTGGATCATTGGCAGCTTTTCCATACTGGTAGGAGGTTTTGGTATCGCCAATATCATGTTTGTATCAGTAAAAGAGCGCACTTCCATCATTGGTATACAAAAGTCGCTGGGGGCAAAAAATTATTTTATCCTCTACCAGTTTCTTTTTGAGTCCATTTTCCTAAGCCTTATCGGAGGTCTGGCCGGCCTCTTACTGGTATACCTGATTACCTTTATCCAACTGGGATCGCTGGAACTTATGCTCACTCCCAAAAATATCGTGCTGGGCCTTACGGTCTCCAGCCTGGTAGGCGTCATTTCCGGGCTGGTACCAGCCCTGATGGCATCTCGCCTGGATCCGGTGGAGGCTATCAGGAACTGATCAGGGCTCAGGAGTAGGTGTACTGTGCCTGGGCTTGGGCGCTTTCAGCCTACTACTACTGCTTTCGGTTCTTTCCTGCCACTGCAGACAGGCCCTCATCAATGGTGCCGAGGTAACAATGGTAAAAATCACCATCACCAGTATGGCCACAAAGATTTCCTCTGTGATCAGACCAGCTTCCAGCGCTATTGCACCCAGGATTACTTCCAGTGTACCATGCGTGTTCATCGCAAACCCTACTGCCAGCGCCTTTGGAGCCTCCAGCCCACCCTGACGGGCTCCAAAATAAGCCCCGCTCACCTTACCAACAAAAGCCAATACGATCAGTACTACCACCAGGCTCAGATTGAAACTGCTTACAAAATTGATATGTAAACCTATGGAGACAAAAAACAGGGGAGCAAAGATGTTGTTGATAAAATGATGGAGGATCTCCTTGGCTCTTTCAGTCAGGTGCTGCGAGTCACCTACCGCAACGCCTATGATAAATGCTCCGAAAATAGCGTGAATACCGATAAATTCCGTAAATGCGGCTGCCAACAGACAGAAGGCCATGGCGATAGAAAGCACCCCACCCGGCCAGGACATCTTTTTATTGACCCAAGGCAGGCCTTTATTGATTAGCCCTTTGCCCAGGGTAAGCATACCTATGGTAAATCCGATCGTAAGCAGAATGGTTTGCCAGACAGCCATGCCAGTGGTAGTCCCCATCATACTCAGGATTACGGTAAAGATCAGCCAGCCCAGCAGGTCGTTGATCATGGCTGAAGCGATGATCAGCATACCCATGCCTGATTTGAATAGTGACAGATCCATCAGGATGCGAGCAATGACTGGAAGTGCGGTAATGGCCATAGTCGTACCAATAAACAAGGCAAAAACCAGCGGATCGCTTCCGCTTTCTAGTTTAAAAAAATCAGGAAAATAATAGGTGACCAGAAAACCACTGACAAAAGGTACAGTAAGGGCAAAAAGGCTGGTCAGCAATGCCTGTTTTCCCTGCTGCCAGACAATGTGGAGTTCTACTTCCAGGCCGGCAATAAAAAGGAGCAGGATGACGGAAAGCTGTATAAAGCCGTCCAGCGCTATGGAGGAAGGACCTGTATTGGGAAAAAGCCAGCCGAAAGTTTCGGGGGAAAGTGCCCCCAGGATCGTGGGGCCAAGTATGATTCCGGCGATGATTTCCCCAACGACAGCAGGCTGCTTGAAAACACGAAAAAGCTCTGCCATCAGCCTACCTACTCCCAACATCAGGCTGAGTTGTAAGAGCAAATTAACTACTTCTGCGTGATTAAGCTTCTCCATATGCCCTAACCCGGGTTGTTTAAAAATCCGATTCTGCTAAAGATAATATAAAAAATGAAAAGGAGAAGGTTCAGCCTTTGTGTACTACCAGCAGGTTGCTGGGCAGGTCTGCCAGCAGGTATTCCATGTCATGGGGGAATATGCGATCAATCAGGTTGAGCTTATGTTCAGGTGCGCCCAATACCAGGAGATCCGCTTTTACCCTGCGAGAAAATTTAGCGATTTCGTACTCAGGCTTACCCGAAATAATTTTTACGTTGACATTCACATCACCGGTATCCAGCTTCTTGAGAAGAATGTTGATATTTTCCAGTTCTTCCTCCACGATCTTACGGCGGGCCATTGAGTAGTCGTTTTCATTACCTTCCTCACCAGCCACTGCCATGGCCAGGCCCAGCATACGAACTTCCCGAAGCACATGTATCTGGGCTACCTGTTCAATTTTCCCCAGGGCGACCCCTTTGGAAAGGGCAGCGAAAAGAAACTCATTCTCACAGCCATTGATGACGATCTTCCTGAAAGGCTGGGGACTCATATCAGGCTGGATGAGCACCAGCACAGAACATTGTGCCTTGCGGAGAATGGTCCGGGCAACAGATCCGATATAATAACGGAAGATATTTTCCCGCTTCATGGCTCCGGCGATCAGCAGATCCACTTTTTCTTTTGCACATACTTCCAGAATCTTCCTGGCAGGATCGCCTTTTGTCCAGACTATCTTTACCTTTTTTTTATCAAAACCTATCTCTTCCAGCTTCTGATCCAGTAAAATTTCTTTCTCATCAGTTTTGTTTCCAACATGGATGATCACCAGTTGTGCTTTAAACAATTCCTGAAAACGACGGGATTCGCTCAATATGGCTTCGTAACGAGGCGAGAAAGCAAGCGCAATAGCAAGTTTATTAAACATCTTATGGCAAAACTAGCAGTGTAACTGTTCGCAATTTACAGGTTATTTATCCAAATACTGAGCCAATGAGTTTTTTTTTAGAAATAGGCCTTTCAGCCTGATTTTCTGGCATTTAGCGGTGCCTGCCCTACATATTTCATCCTGACTTCTCCCAGATTGGTGATGAATTGCAGTTTTCGGCCATAGGGGCCGCCAACACTTTTTGCCGCTACCTCAATCCGGTAATCATGCATCATCTCAAAAGCAAGGGTGGCATTTCTTTCACCAATGTTAAAAACCGACTCTATATCATCACTTTGCTTGCCGCCAAAGATCTTGGCGATCATGGTTTCGGGTCGGCAGCCCATCTTGAGCATCTTCTGATACAATCGCTCAATAGCGATATTTCCATACTTGGGAGTAGCTAAACCCACACCGTTCCAATAGGGAAGCATATAATGGTTGATACCGCCTATGGCTTTTACCCTATCCCACAGGCATACAGCCACACAGGTGCCCAGTACGGTAGTCACCAGGTGTGGCCGAACATTGGCAAAGAGTGCCGCCGGGTACAGGTAATGCGTACTGATGGAGGTTTTGGTCAGCTGCTGATTAGAATAATTCTCCATCTTCAAAAAGAAATTCGTTGCCAGCGGATGAAAAAGAATCAAATGCGTTACGCTCGGGAATTTGTATGATAAAGGCACTACCTTTACTGGTATTTGATTCCAGCTGAATATCCCCCTCCAGCAAATCCAGAGCCGCTTTAACTACTGACAGCCCCAGGCCATGGCCTTTGTGTACCTTGGTCATGCCATGATCCAGCTGGATAAAACGGTCAAATATCCGCTCCTGATCTTCTGCCGCAATGCCCACTCCTTCATCTCGCACGCTGACACTTAGCATTTCTTCATACAGGGTATAGGTAACCTCCAGCCTTTTGTCTGTTTTGTTTGCTGGATCAGCGTTACTGAATTTGATAGCATTTGATAAAAGGTTGGCCACAATAAGCTGCAGTTTTTCCGGATCAGTACAGAAAAATCGCTTTTCGTTTTCACCCGCATCATGCTTTAACTCAATGCTGACCTGGTAGTGGCTGGCCATGGGCAGAAATTCATTGACCAGGTCCTGAAGAAAGTCATGGAGATGTATTTTTGAACAATTCACCCCCACTTCACCAGCCTCAGATTCCGCCGCTGCAAAGATATTTTTCAGCTGAAAATTGAGGTCAAATGCTTCGGCATAAATAAGCGAGGCTGCCGTTCTGATCCGATCGAGGTCTGAGGTTTCTTTGACCTGCACCAGCTGACGCGAAAGCCCCAGGATGGAAGCAAAAGGGTTGTTGATCTCGTTCCGGATATTGGAAAGAAACTGGCTTTTCAGCATTTCTGACTCTTTCAGCTTCTGATTCAGGCTCCCCAATTCTTCTATCAGACTCTGGTAATCTTTCAGCGCTTTGTCTTTGGTCTGAAATCGCTCTTTCAGCTCTTCCAGAAGTTCTTTGTCTGTTAATTTCATAATGACAAGTAATTATAAAAGGTCAATACGTCCTGATATGCCCAGGCCGATAAAATAATCCGTAGCTGCTCCACTTAACCCTACCCCTGAAGACACATCCAGCTGCAGCTCAGGATTCAGTAAATAAGTAAGCCCGTAGTTGACCAGGTGCGTATTTGTTTCTGATTCGGGCATAAAGCCATAAAACTCAAGGAATGCCCCCAGTTTATCCTGCAGGCTCATATCAAAGGAAGCCGCATAGTTGTAATTGGCAGCCGGAGAATCATCCTGCCAGCTACTTCCCAGGTTGATGGTTAATCCCAGCTTATCGGTAATAGACTTGGTCATCAGCCAGCTGATAGCGGGTTGGGTAAAGCGGTTGCGGAAGCTTTCTGAGCCGGTAGAGGCTATACTCAATCCCAGTTGGAGCGCCATATCGGGTATCCAGCCTTTTTCTTCCGTGAGCGATACTTTAGTACCCATGGTCAAGGGGCTCAGCCCATGCTCAGTTCGTGATAAACTGCGGTTGACCAACTGACTTTCTACCGAAAGCACATCAAAAGAAACTCTAAACTCCCAATTGTCCAGTATGCCATACCTCAGCAGGCTGGTCGGGTAAGCCCAGACCGTTTCATCAAGATCAAAACTACCTTGCCTTCTGCGGTCACGATCCATCTGAAATCCGGCTTCCAGCTGCAAATAGCCTTTGGGCACAGTGATGGGAGCATCTGAACCAAGGCCGGGACGGTCAGTAGCCATTGGCCGCACTTCCTGCGCATTGGCGTGCCATGAGAACAGAAGCAGGGAAAAGAATAGGAAAGCAGCAGACTTCATGTGGTGGTAGTGTTACTTTTTCCGAAATATAGTAGGTTTGATCTGCACCAGGGGCAGATTCATATTCATAATTGACTCTGAATGCCCCAGGAAGTAATGAGCCCCGGGCTTGAGGTTGAGCAACTGCCTTCCGATAACCTTTTCCTGGGTATTTTTATCAAAATAAATCAGTACGTTGCGGCAGAAAATGGCGTCAAAGCGCATTTCTATTTTATAGTGACTTTCCATAAAGTTAAGCCGCTGAAAGGAGATTTTGTTGCGTAGCTCAGGCACCAGCCTTACGGTAGGCTTGGATTTATCTTTACTTTTTAGAAAGTATTTCTTCTTCATCGCCAGGGGTACCACGTTGATACGGTCCAGAGGATAGATAGCCAGGGCGGCTTTTTCCAAAACCTGGGTAGAGATATCGGTGGCATAAATCCGGTACTGAAAGCCTGGGTGGGTATTGGCAAACTCCTGCAGCACAATTGCCATCGTGTAGGGTTCTTCTCCACTTGAGCAGCCGGCACTCCAGATCTTAAAAATTTCCCGCCCACCGGTTTTTTGCATAAATTCGGGCAGCACACTTTCCTGCAGAAACTCAAAATGGTTATTTTCTCTGAAAAAATCCGTCTTGTTGGTAGTCACCACATCAATCATGTGGATCAGTTCACTTTTCTTTCCTTCCTCACTCAGCACAAAATCAATATACTCTTTGAAGGAGGTCATATCCATTGCCCGTAATCTTTTTTGCAGTCTTCCCTGCAGCATGGTCTTCTTTACCGGAGGAAGCTTGATGCCAAACTGCTGCAAAATAAAACTGCTCAAACGATTGAAGTCAGCAGTTGAAATACTGGATGAAATGATGATGTTCTCCATAGTCCAATGAAAAATTAATGCCCCCGATCAGTTTTCAGGGGCATTAGGCTTAAATCAGGTTAATTGTTAAAAACTTTCGTATTCATCGTCCAGCCCACTCAGGTTCAGGTCAACTCCCCTATTTGGGGTGCTTTCCTTTACCATCTGGCTTTTCTGCGAAAAGCCCGGGCTTCGCTTTACGCTGACAGGTCCCTTTTTTTGTGGCTGCCTGTACTGAATTTTATCGTCTATTTTGAAGAACTCTATGGTATCCTTCATTTGCTCTGCCTGGCTGGCCAGTTCCTCAGAATTAGAAGCGATCTCTTCGGCCGCTGCGGCATTCTGCTGGGTCACCTGGTTGAGTTGCTGGATAGCAGAATTTACCTGCTCAGCTCCGGTACTCTGTTCCCGGCTGGAGGCACTGATCTCCTGTACCAGGCGGGCAGTTTTCTGGATATCAGGCACGATCTGCTCCAGCAGTTTACCTGACTTCTCCGCTACCGCCACGCTGGAAGCCGACACCTGGTCAATTTCGGTGGCCGCACTCTGGCTTCTTTCGGCCAGTTTCCGCACTTCGGCTGCTACTACGGCAAAGCCTTTGCCGTGCTCACCGGCACGCGCAGCTTCCACTGCGGCATTGAGCGCCAGCAGGTTGGTCTGACGGGCAATCTCTCCGATGATGCTGATTTTTTCGGCAATTTCACGCATGGAAACCACTGTCTCATTAACAGCTTTGCTACCCTCCTGTATATCATCGGCAGCTTTAAGGGCTATTTTCTCAGTCTGCTGGGCGTTATCGGTGTTCTGCTGGATATTTGCCGCCATTTCTTCCATAGAAGAAGACACTTCCTCGGCTGATGCTGCCTGCTCAGTAGCGCCCTCTGACATCTGCTGCGAAGACGAACTCATCTGCACGCTGGCCGAGGCGATATTATCAGATGCCATCACAATGGTGGTAATCACTTCTTTGATTTTATCCACCATACGTTTCAGAGCACGGGCTGAGTCACCTAACTCATCCTTGCGGGCGGTATCAATCTGGATTGTAAGGTCACCATCTGCTATCTGCCTGATAAATACGTTTTGGTCATTTATAGGCTGAACGATAGAACGTGTGATCACGTAGGCAAATATTACTCCCACGATCAGGGCGATCACCAGGCCGATGATCATCAGAACATTGGCTGCATTCACCCGGTCAATGGCGTCCATAGCGATTTTGTCGGTTTCGCTGATACCCTTTTCCGCTATATTTTGAACGTTATCCAGTAGTATGCCTCCGGCCACATCTCTTTCCTTACCAAGTTCCTGCAGGCGAAGCAGGTTTTGCTTGAGGAGGGCCATGGCATTTTTATAAGCATTTGCTGATGATTCTGATTCTTCTATTTTTTCAATATCAGCTGTCAGCCTGGTAATTTCCCTCAGTTCGTCATAATAATCGGATAGCTTATCAAAGTCATCCCCTGCCTGGTCAATGAAAGAGGGATCACGATCAGATAAAGCTTTAAAAGCTTTGACCCTGATCTGGTTACCGGTATTCTGTATGTAACCGGCCAACACTACCTTTCTCCTTCTTTCCTGCATGGTGGTTTTGTTAGCCCCCTGCCCTATTTCCTCTTCCATGCGGCGGTTTTGTACCTCAATGAATTTCTCATTGTTGGCTACAAAAGCAATCGCAGAAGCATCCAGTGTCTTACGGGTTTCCAGCAAAGTATTGTTGATATTCTGGGTTTCCTGCACCAGCAGCTCATATTTGCCGACTACATCCTGCGTTTCGTTGATAGCGGCCGCGAGTGCTTCCAACTGGCTACTGTTTCTGGAAAGATCTGCAGCATCTTCCAGGTGTTTGTTTACCTTTTTAAGATTGCTGAGGGCATCATCCAGCATACTTTTTTCTGCAGTGAGGCCGTAACCCCGCATAGCATACATGGTTTTGAGCGTATAGCGCTCAATATTATTTGCAACAGCTACCTCAGGTACATACTCTTCACCGAGGTAAGTGGATTGGGTTTTGATGTTGCTCATATTGACGATAGCCAGTATCCCCAGCACCATCGATATCAGTATCAGTACACCAAAACCGCTTCCCAGTTTTGCGCCTAACTTAAGATCCTTCCAGTTCATTGTCTTACTTTAAATGGTTTGACTATTAAAAATTTTCGTAATCATTATCCTTTTCATCAGTATTGCCGCTATTATTGCCCAGGTTCAGATCAAAGCCTTTTGATACGGTTCCCCTGGCTGACGCTTTGGGCGACTTGATGCTTTTACTGATTAGCTGCTCCTGCTGCTTTTTCCCAGTCGGCCTTTTTACCGACCAATTTCCCTTGAGATTGAAGAATGTGATGACATCTTTGAGCTGATCTGCCTGCCCTGACAGTTCCTCTGAACTGGAGGCGATCTCCTCTGAACTGGCGGCATTCTGCTGGGTCACCTGGTTGAGCTGCTGGATAGCGGAATTTACCTGCTCGGAACCGGAGCTTTGCTCCATACTGGAGGCACTGATTTCCTGCACCAGTCGGGCAGTCTTCTGGATATCAGGCACGATCTGCTCCAGCAGCTTGCCTGACTTCTCCGCTACCGCTACGCTGGAAGCCGACACCTGGTCAATTTCGGTGGCCGCACTCTGGCTTCTTTCGGCCAGTTTCCGCACTTCGGCAGCGACTACGGCAAAGCCTTTACCGTGCTCACCGGCACGCGCTGCTTCCACTGCGGCATTCAGCGCCAGCAGGTTAGTCTGACGGGCGATCTCTCCGATGATGCTGATTTTCTCGGCTATTTCTTTCATAGAGACGACCGTTTCATTGACCGAGCGGCTACCTTCCTGAATGTCATCGGCAGCTTTGAGGGCGATTTTCTCGGTCTGCTGGGCATTGTCCGTATTCTGCTGAATACTGGCTGCCATCTCTTCCATAGAGGATGATACCTGTTCGGCTGATGCTGCCTGCTCAGTTGCCCCTTCAGACAACTGCTGTGAAGAAGTACTCATCTCCACGGCAGCCGCAGCGATGTTGTCCGCTCCGCGGATAATTTCACCCACTATATCGGACAGCTTTTCTACCATATCGGCGAAGGCCAGCATCAGTTCGTCTTTATCAGAGCGGGGTTTGATGCTTACGGTGAGGTTACCATCTGCGATCTGCTTTGCACGATCGGTCACCAGTTCCAGGGCTTCAATCAGGCGATTGAGACTTGTCTTGATTTTATTGAAATCCCCTTTGTATTCTTCCGTAATAATTTCGGGCATATCGCCTATAGAGATGCGTCCTATATACTCTGATGCAATATTGAGGGGATTGATGATGTTATCCAGCGTCTGGTTAACACCCTCTACGATAGTTCTCCATTCACCTTTATATTGATCTGCAGCAGCTCTAACATCTAGTTTTCCAGCTATGGCAGAGTCAGCCAGGTGGTTCATTTCCTTGATTAGCGCCTGTAGATTTGCCCTTACCTTATCCAGCGTATGGTTGATAAAAACCTTCTTACCGGGCAATAGCTCCATCTCAGCATCAAAGTTGCCATTACCGTATTCTTCCACGATGGCGAGTGCACGTTTTTTCACATCAATATGGGAATTGACCATATCGTTTACCCCTATTGCCATGGTACGGTAAGCTCCTGAAAACTTGTTCACATCAATGACCACATCTATATCGCCCTTTTCGTGCTCTTTAGACATATGGTTCATTTCCCTGATAAACTCCTGCACATTTTGCTGCAGCGTGTCCAGGTTATCGTTGATAAAGGCCTTTTTACCGGGAAGCCTTTCAAGTTTGGCGTCAAAATTTCCTTTAGCGTATTCCGCTACAATGGCCATGGCATTTTTCTTCACATGGATATGCCCTTCTACCATCTTGTTGACACCCACGGCCATGGAATGATAAGCTCCCTTAAACAAGGAGGAATCTATCCGGATATCAATATCGCCGGCATCATGCTCTTTTGACATCCTGTTCATCTCCTGTATGAATGTCTGCACGTTTTTCTGCAGTAAGTTCAGCGTATTATTGATAAATGCCTTCTTACCGGGAAGCTGCTCCAGCGTAGGTTCAAAATTACCCTTAGCGTATTCATCCACTACTGCCATGGCGCTCTTTTTGACATTGATGTGTCCCTCTACCATGCGGTTTACCCCATTGGCCATGGAATGATAAGCACCCGTAAAACGGTTTACATCAATCCGAATATCAATATCACCTGCCTCATGCTCTTCTGACATCCTGGTCATCTCCTGTATGAATGTCTGCACGTTTTTCTGCAGCAGGTTCAGCGTATCATTGATAAATGCCTTCTTGCCGGGAAGCTGTTCCAGACTGGCGCTGAAATTCCCTTTGGCATACTCATGCACTATTGACATTGCCTTTTTCTTGACGTCAATATGTGCTACTACCAGATCATTAATATTGTGGGCCATTTCTTTGTAGAATCCCTCAAAGGCATCTTCCGGAATTCTTACATCAATATCGCCCTCCCGGTGTATAGCATAGACTTCCTCCAGCTTTTTATTCAGCTTTCTGAAAGTTTCCATTGTTTCATTTAAGCCTTCCTGCAGTTTTTTCAGCTCTCCGGGATAGGCAGTGCTGATCGGCCTGGGAAACTGGCCTGAGGATAATTTTTCTACAAAATCTATGGATTCTCTCAGTGGAGTTTCCAACTGATCCAGTGTGTCGTTCTGGTTTTCCAGTATTTCGCGGAAGAAGCCGGGCAGGTGCTGGGCAAAATTTCTTTTTTCCAGTCGCCCGTGTGTGATTCTATCTCTAAGGTGATCGGTCTCTCCTTTTACAAGGCGTAGATTTGAAGCAATTTTTTGCAGATGCTGCAGGAGAGGATCTCCTTCCTTTGCGGATTTGGTATGTAAAGCTTCTGCTTCTCCTTCCGCCAGGCTGGCGGCTAATTCGACAGCGTGCTGGTAAGGAGCATACATACTGTCCAGAATTTTGTTGACCTGCTGCGCAATACGATTTTCTGTACCCCGGAAAACACTTACGTCTAATCTCTCTGAAAGACTACCTGCATTGATTTTCTGATGCAGATCCTGCAGACTATTCTCGATAGAGCCTGAATTACTGAAAAACATGGGGAATTGGGTTTTAGTGGGATTTTTACATTAAGCCGAAATATTATCTTTCAAATTCTCCTCAGTCTTTTGTTTCATATTGAGCAATTCGTCTAGAGAGAAAACCTGGTCCACATCCAGGATCATGATAAAGTCATCACCTACTTTGCCCATTCCCTGGATAAATTCAGATCTGTATTTATTACCAATGCTGGGGGGAGCAGATATCATATCAGGGGTTAGTTCAAGCACTTCCTGTACCGCATCTACCAGGGCACCTACCCGCAAGTCTTCCTGGTCAATCTGAATGCTGAGGACGATGATACAGGTGTTGACAGTCTCGGGAATTAGGGGCAGGCCAAATTTGATCCGGGTGTCTATCACCGGCAGTACGCTTCCTCTGAGGTTGATAACACCCCGCATATAATCAGGTGCTTTGGGGACTTTGGTAATTTTGGTGAGTTCCAGTATCTCCAGCACTTTGCCTACATTGGCAGCAAAAACTTCTTCACTAAGGCGGAATGACAGATAGGAATTAATGGTGGTATCTACAGCGATATTCATAGTTGTATTTTTTTTAATCAGTAAGTATGGCGCAGGAGCTCACGCTCGCCGAGTTCTTTGATCATTTTGTTGATATCCAGTACCAGGGCTATGGTGCCGTCGCCCAGGATAGTAGCGCCGGAAAGGTAATCCTGTCGCTGGTAGAAGCGGCCCAGGGGTTTCAGTACCGCCTGGTACTCACCGATGACTTCATCCACAGTCAAGCCTACCTTCTTATCGTTATAATTCACGACGATGATCTGTTCATGTAGCGGGGGATTATCCGGCATACTGAACTCATCTCTCAGATAATAGAAAGGAACCTGCTCTCCGTCCAGAATGATGAGATTATCAAACTTTCTAACCAGTTTTTCGTGCTTGACCTCGTAGCATTTAGCCACCAAAGAAAGCGGGATAACGTAATGTGTGTCAGCAATTTTCACGAGCAGGCCGTCGATGATAGAAAGCGTAAGCGGCAGCCTGATGGTGGTCGTGGTACCTTCTCCGGGGCGGGAATGAATCTCTACCTCTCCACGAATTTCACTGATCTTACGTTTCACCACATCCATACCCACGCCCCTTCCCGATACATCCGTGACTGCCTCCGCGGTGGAGAATCCCGGCATAAAGATGAGGTTCAGTATTTCGCTTTCGCTCAGTTGTACATCCTCACTGATCAGTTTCTTTTCAATAGCCTTTTTCCTGATTTTTTCTGGGTGTATTCCAGCTCCGTCGTCTTTGACCTGTATGTTCACGCTATTACCGGAATAGAAGGCTTTCAGGGTCAGCTTACCGGTTTTGGGCTTACCATTTTTTTCTCTTACGTCCTCGTTTTCTAGGCCGTGATCTATACTGTTGCGGATGATATGCAGCAGGGGGTCAGTAAGTGACTCTATGATGGTCTTATCCAGTTCTGTATCAGTTCCCTCGGTAATAAACTCTATAGACTTGCCCAGTTCGCTGGAAAGGTCACGGACCAGCCTTCGGAAACGGACCAGCATATTTTCTATCGGTATCAGGCAAATGCTGAAGGTATTATCCCTTAGCCTGCGGGAGACTTTTTCGATTTCTTCTGCCACACTCATCAGTTCAGGATCCTGAGAATTTTCGGCAAGCAAGCTCAGTCTGGCCTGGGTAGTGACCAACTCACTTACCATGTTCATCAGCGAGTCGAGCTTATCTGAAGCTACCCTGACACTGGAAATCGCATTTTCTTTCCGGGCGGTACTTACTTCTCTCACCAGGGCTTCTTCTTCCCTGACCGGGCTCACTACTTTTGTGATCAGGGTGTCAGTAAGACCCATCAGGTCCTGCTCGCTCAGTTGAATACTGGCCAGGGCCAGTTTATGCACGGCATCCTGTATGCCATCCAGCGCCAGCAGGTTATGCCGGGCCAGCGGCATTACCTCCAGGCTGCATTCGTCTTCCACAAAAAGGAAGACTTCGCGAATACTTTCTGCAGACTCCTGGCTGGACAAAAAGATATGCCATGAAACGTAGCATTCTTCAGCTTCCAACTCGTTCCAATCCGGTATTTCTTCCAGTGAAGCCTGTACCAGGTGCTGCCCTAATGAACAAAGGTCTTCCAACAGGTAGAGCGGGTTGGTACCACTCTTAAATATATCCCTGCCAGGCTTGAAAAAAATATAATAAGTGGGAGTTTCCCCGGAAGATTGATCAGTTATCTCGGCTGATGGTACTTCCTGGCTTGCGGCCAGATGGTTGCCCCCGGAAAAATTGATGATCCTGTCACTCAAAACCTGATAGCGGCCGAGGTTTTCCTTGCCTTGAAGGTCAGGATCATGAAGCATTGCTTTTAGCAGATCGGTGCATTCCAGGGTAAGTGTTAAAATCGCCCGTTCCACCATTAGCTGACCATTTCGGATCAGGTCATAGATATTTTCCAGGTGGTGGGTTAGCTCACCCATTTTATGAAAACCAAACATGCTGCTGTTACCTTTCAGGGTGTGCATCACCCGAAAAACCTGCTCCACTGCTCCTTGATCCTCAGGAGATTCTTCCAGAGAGAGGAGAGCAGTTTCCAGGCTATCCAGCAGGTCAGTAGCCTCTTCAATAAATATGGAATGCAGGTCTGACATTATCTGATTACTTTTTTAACTGTAGACAAAAGTTTGTCCTGTACAAATGGCTTGACGATCCAGCCGGTGGCTCCCGCCTCCTTAGCTTCCATCTTTTTATCCTGCTGAGATTCAGTAGTCAGCAGCAGTATCGGGGTGTACTGGTAGGCCTCTTTGTTTCTGATCTCCCGTATCAGGCTGATGCCATCCAGGTTGGGCATGTGGAGGTCAGTAATGACCAGGTCTATGCCGGACCCGTCCAGGTATTTGAGGGCATCTTTTCCGTCTATGCCTACCCTTACCTGGTAACCCGCACTTTCCAGTGTAAATTTGACAACCTCCCTTACACTTTCTGAATCATCTACGATCAATACATTTTTCATATGTCGGTTTTTAATGCTGCTCGTTTATACAGTTAGATTAAACATGGATTTTAGTCCGGATAGCCTTACCTGCTGGTCTACCTCATCCGGCAGGCTGATCAGTAGTTCCACCTGCTTACCCTCGCTGCGGGCGGCCCGCTGAAATGCGTAAATCAGTTGCAGAACCGACAAGTCGAGCCGGCTTACTTCGTCCACCTGCAGTTTCAGCAAAGTATACTTTTGTAGTGCCGCCATCATTTCTTCCTTGATATAGGTGGCATTGGCTACCGTCAGTTCACCCTTCAGGTGAAATGTATTACCACTTTTTGCTGGTTTCTTGGGATTAATTTTTACACTCACATTCATGCCTCTTCTCCTTTAAAATAGTTCTACATCGTCATCCTCAGATACTTCGGTCACTACGTTGAGCAGTGGCATGAAGCCTCTATGCTGGAATAAATCGGAAAATACTTCCCGCTCACTATTCATGGTGAATAGCGAAAGCACAGCTTGAAACTTCTGGCTTTTCAGTTGGGATACTGCTTCACTTTCCTGTATGGCTATGGTCACCATCAGGTCACTGATCTCTCTGATCAGTATGTCCAGGTGTTTTTCTATAGTGATTTTGAAAAAACCCAGCTGTATATCTACCGCCTGGGAAGGAATCTGATCCGGGCTTACCAGTTCGAAATGGCTTTCTACCTGCGATATTTCCCTGATGTACTCCTCACGAATGAGTTTGAGTAAGGCTTGATGGAGGCACATCAGTTCAGGATAAATCAGCAGATAAGAATCTGCATCCTCGCTGTAGTTTTCTGCTTCCATGCTCTTCTTCAGGTCTTTTATCAGCATCAGGTGGGCACCAAATATATGCTCCAGTTTCTGGGTGATGATGTCATAAAACTGAAGACTGATCAGGTTACCGTTAACATGCTGCAGCAGGTAATGATCCTGACCTCCTTTCTGGTGCTTATAGTATTGTTGCAATTGCACATTACTTCTGGCTGCACTTTCCTGCAGGTTCTGCATCAGCAGACTCAACCCTTCGTTCAACCCCTCTAATTGCAGCAGTATAGACTCTCTGGAACAGAAAGCGAATAGCTTCTCGATGATTTTTTCTGCTTCTTTCACCTGCATTTACCTAAAATCTTTATGGATATAAGCTGAGAAAATTTGATAGCTTAAAATAAGCCAGATTCGGAATGACAATTGAAAGGATTGGCAGTGGTACACCACACGTGTAAGGATCAGGATTTGAAAAGTAGATTATCCCGTTATTTATAGGGGCATGTTGTAACAGGCAGGTAAAACCCTATCAAAAAAGTTATATATTATTTCTCAAATTAGAACTAATCCAATTTTGTTGAAGAAAAAAACCTCTAAAATTAAACATTTTTAGATTTACTTCCATTAATTTGAGAAAAGCGCAAAAAGACCTTTACATCGGTCTTTTTATTAAGAGAATTTTAGTATCATGTGTAATTAATACATAGAAGGCATTTTTACATTGCTGTTACAGGGCACAGACAGCTGCCAGAGCACTGCGCCACTTTGTATATGATGCATGCCTGAACCATTTTTTTACAGCAACAACTAACCAAATGGAAAAGTACATTCTCTCCCTCGATCAGGGAACCACCAGTTCACGTGCCATAATCTTTGACCACCATGGCTCCATGGTAGCCGTAGCCCAGAAGGAATTCAAGCAGTATTATCCCAAACCGGGATGGATTGAGCATGACGGTGATGAAATATGGGAATCACAACTGGCTGTGGCCAAAGAGGTGATTGCAAAAGCCAAGCTCAAAGCCAAACAGATTGCCGCGATAGGCATCACCAATCAGCGCGAAACAACCCTGGTATGGGACAAAGAAACCGGCGAACTGATCCATAAAGCCATTGTATGGCAGGACCGCCGAACCTCCAGGTACTGCGACCAGCTGCGTGAGGAGGGATTTGAAGATACGATCCGCCAAAAAACCGGCCTTATCGCGGATGCCTACTTCAGCGGGACTAAAGTTAAGTGGATACTGGACAATGTTGCAGGCGCCAAAGAGAAAGCCCGGCAGGGCCGGCTGGCTTTTGGCACAATAGACAGCTTTTTGATATGGAAGCTCACCGGCGGCCATTTACATATCACCGACGTTACCAATGCCAGCCGTACCCTGCTGTATGATATCCATAAGCTGTGGTGGAGCAATACCATCACCAAACATTTTGATGTACCCATGTCCATGCTGCCCCAGGTAGTACCCAGCAGTCAGTACTATGGAGAAACCGATCCTGCCCTGTTTGGAGAAGCTATCCCGATCGGTGGTATCGCCGGCGACCAGCAGGCAGCTCTTTTTGGCCAGATGTGTACCCAGCCTGGTATGATCAAGAATACGTATGGCACCGGCAGCTTCGTGGTCCTCAACACTGGCAACAAACCTATTACTTCAAAAAACAACCTGCTGACCACCGTAGCCTGGCAGATTGAGGGCAAAACAACCTACGCCCTGGAGGGTAGTATCTTTATTGCCGGAGCTATCGTCCAGTGGTTACGTGATGGCCTTGGCATTATCAAATCCTCATCTGATGTAGAGGCGCTGGCCAATACTGTAGAAGATAATGGTGGCGTATACCTGGTACCAGCGCTTACCGGCCTGGGTGCTCCGCACTGGGATCAGTATGCCAGGGGTACTATCTGCGGACTTACCAGGGGAACATCCGCGGGGCATATTGCCCGTGCCGCACTGGAAAGCATCGCCTACCAGGCGATGGATGTACTCCGGGCTATGCAGGCCGACGCCGACATTGAATTCAAGGAGCTTAGAGTAGACGGGGGCGCTACCGCCAATAATACCCTGATGCAATTCCAGGCAGATATCCTGCAGATCCCGGTCGTCAGGCCCAAAGTGATGGAAACGACAGCGCTTGGCGCCGCCTATCTGGCTGGACTGGCAGTAGGTTACTGGAAAAACCAGGAAGAAATTCAAAACCAGTGGCAGATGGACCGCACTTTTGAACCTGATAAGCAATTTAAATCAGAACAGCTCACCAAAGGCTGGGATAAAGCTATTGGCAGATCCAAAGCCTGGATTGAAGATTAAAGCACAGGCTTCCGAGCTGATTTTTTTGGAAGCCATTTTTCTTTTTCATTTAAATACAAAAATGATGGACAGAGACATAATGATCAACACGGTCACCGAGTACGATAATGTGTGGGATGTGATCGTGGTCGGTGGAGGTGCTACCGGCCTGGGGACAGCACTGGAGTCCTCTTCCCGGGGCTACAGTACTTTGCTCCTCGAGCAGGCTGACTTCGCCAAAGGCACCTCCTCCCGGAGTACCAAGCTTGCCCACGGAGGCGTTCGCTACCTGCAGCAGGGCGATGTATCACTGGTAGTAGAAGCATTACACGAAAGAGGCCTGATGATGCGTAATGCGCCGCATCTGGTCAGAAACCAGGCGTTTGTGATCCCTACTTACGACTGGTGGGGCGGGCCATTTTATACCGTGGGAATGAAGGTTTATGATGTACTCGCCGGAAAGCTGGGTCTCGGACCTTCCAAAAGCCTGTCAAAAGAAGAAACACTGGAGCTTATCCCCACCGTAGAGTCAGAAGGACTAAAAGGGGGTGTCATATATTATGACGGTCAGTTTGATGATGCCCGTCTGGCGATCAACATTGCCCAGACCTGCGCGGATACCGGCGGCACGCTGATCAATTATATGAAAGTAAAGGGACTGCTCAAGTCAGACGGTATGGTGAGCGGTGTCATCGCAGAGGATGTTGAGACCGGTAAAGAACACCAGATACGATCCAGGGTAGTGGTTAATGCCACCGGGGTATTTGTAGATGATATTCTCAAGATGGATGACCCTGAAGCCCGTGATATCGTAAGGCCCAGCCAGGGGGTGCATGTGGTACTGGACAAGGATTTCCTACCCGGAGAATCAGCCATCATGGTGCCCAAAACTGAAGACGGCCGTGTACTCTTTGTCGTACCCTGGAATAATAAATGTATCGTAGGTACTACCGACACGCCTGTAGAAAAAACCAGCCTGGAGCCCCGAGCGCTGGAAGAAGAAGTAGCTTTTATCCTGGAACATGCGGCACGCTATCTGAGCAAAGACCCGACCCGGGAAGATGTCCTCAGTGTATTTGCCGGGCTGAGGCCTCTGGTCAGCACCGGAGACGGTAAGAGTACATCGCAGATTTCGCGCAGCCACTCGCTGCTCGTTTCAGTAACAGGCCTGGTAACGATTACCGGTGGCAAATGGACAACCTACCGCCGTATGGGTGAAGATGCCATTGACAAGGCAGCGCTGATTGCCGGTCTTGACGAGCGCCCTACCAAGACCAAAGACCTAAGGATTCACGGATGGCTGAAAAATGTAGACCGTCAGGACCCCATGTTTTTTTATGGATCGGATTCGGTCGCGATCAGAAAAATGATCAGCCGGGAGCCGGAACTGGGCGAAATGCTGCATGATGCCTTACCGATCAACAAGGCACAGGTAGTATGGGCTGCGCAAAATGAGATGGCGCGTACTGTGGAAGATTTTCTCTCAAGACGTACCCGCGCCTTACTACTCAATGCCCGGGCCAGTAAAGAGATGGCTCCCGAAGTGGCTAAAATCATGGCCAGGGAACTGGGAAAAGACGAAAAATGGGAAAAATCGCAGATTGAAACCTACCAAAACCTGGCGAATGATTATCTGCTCGTAAAATGATTGTAAACTTCCTAAACCTAAAACTACTACTTAATTATGTCAAACTTCACTGCAGAGTTTGTAGGTACTGCATTGCTTATCCTTCTGGGAAATGGTGTGGTGGGCAATGTAGTCCTTAACCAGACCAAAGGGAATAATTCGGGCTGGATAGTGATCACCTTTGGCTGGGGAATGGCCGTATTTGTGGCGGTATTCACGGTGGGTGATTTCAGCGGCGCTCATATCAACCCTGCTGTTACCCTGGGGCTCGCAATTGCCGGAGCCTTTGACTGGGCGCTGGTACCTGTATATATCCTGGCACAGATGCTGGGAGGGGCATTCGGAGCCTTCCTGGTGTGGGTATTCTACCGGCAGCATGTAGCTGTTACCGACGACAAAGACGCCAAACTGGCTATTTTCGCTACCATACCGGCCATCAGAAGTTATAAAGACAACCTGATTTCCGAGATCATAGGTACATTTGTGCTGGTATTTGCAGTGCTCTACATAGCGGCCCCATCCTTTAATTCCGATGCTTTACCACCTAATACAGAATTTGGACTGGGGGCTCTCGGTGCGCTGCCTGTTGGGTTTCTGGTTTTTTCTTTGGGGCTGTCGCTGGGAGGTACTACCGGCTATGCGATCAATCCGGCCCGGGACCTGGCGCCCCGGCTGATGCATCAGATTTTGCCGGTAAAAGGCAAAAGGGACAGTGACTGGCCTTATGCCTGGGTACCGGTAGTAGGCCCGTGCATCGGAGGTGCGCTGGCAGGTCTGGTTTACCTGCTGCTGCAGTAGCTTTCACTAATTATGAAGGATAGTTGTACTTTCTCCGGTACAACTATTTTTTTGCTAAAGACTTTTATTATTTTCTTCAAAAATCTAAATCACCACATCCTATGACTGGAAATATCACCAGCACTATGCAAATTTCTGAGCATCATTGGAAGCTGGAGAGCGATGAGCAGCAGGTGTTGGATATCCATATATTAGGGCAGAATATCTTCCGTTTCCGCTGGAACCCCGAAGAGCAGGATTTTTCTTATGCCATTGATCCGGCTTTTAGCCCAATAAAAGTGAGGGTTGAAGTACAGGACAATCAAGATGGTTTTCAGCTCAGCACTGCAGATATCCACTGCAGAGTAAGCCGACATGGTATGCGAATTCAGCTGTCCACCAATGACGGTAAGCTGATCAATGCTGACCAGCAGCCCTTTCAGAAAAAAGGAGAAAGCGTATCTTTAAGTAAAGCAATTCAGCCAGGGGAAGCCTTTTTTGGGCTGGGAGACAAAGCTGATGACTTTAACCTGAGGGGTAAAAAATTTGAAAACTGGGGTACTGATGCCTTTTACTACCAGAGGGGCACAGATCCCCTTTACCGAAATATTCCCTTTTATGTAGGACTGCACGATGGCATTGCCTACGGCATTTTTCTGGATAATAGCCATCGCACCCACTTTGACTTCGGCAAATCACATCAACAGCGAGTGGATATTTCGGCTGATGGGGGCGAACTGAATTACTACTTTATCCATGGCCCACAGATACAGCGCGTAGTGGAGACCTATGTACTGCTTACCGGCCGGCCTGAACTTCCGCCCCTGTGGGGCCTGGGCTATCACCAGTGTAAGTGGAGCTATTTTCCTGAAAGTAACGTCAAAGAAATCGCCGCACAGTTTCGTAAACTGGAGATACCCTGCGATGCCATTTACCTGGATATTGATTATATGGATGGCTATCGCTGCTTCACCTGGAATAAAGAAGCTTTCCCGGACCCCGCCCGTATGATCAGCGAACTCCGTGATGACGGTTTTAAAACGGTGGTTATCCTGGACCCGGGCATTAAAATTGACGAAAACTACGAGGTCTACCAGGAAGGGCTGAAGGGTGATTTTTTCTGTAAAACCAGCGACGGAAAAGTCTTTGAAGGAGAAGTCTGGCCCGGTCCCTGCCATTTCCCGGATTTCACCAAAGCAGCTGCCCGCGGGTGGTGGCAAGCACAGGTCAAAAAAATAGTAGACGCTGGTGTTGCCGGTATCTGGAATGATATGAATGAGCCATCCGTTTTTGATTCTGGTAATAATACCATGCCGCCGGATGTGCAGCACGACTATGATGGCGAACAGGCCAGCCATGCCAGGGGGCATAATGTATATGGCATGCAGATGGCGCGGGCTACCTTTGAGGGGCTTAAAAAGTGGCGACCCGATCACCGTCCATTTGTCATTACCCGGTCCGGATACAGCGGCCTGCAGCGCTACACCCTGGTGTGGACCGGAGACAATACCTCTACCTGGGAACAACTATGGCTGGCCAGCATCCAGTGCCAGCGCATGAGTATTTCAGGGGTATCCTTTGTGGGCACCGATATTGGAGGCTTTATCAAAGATTCTGATCCGGAGCTCTTTGTCCGCTGGATACAATTGGGCGCATTTCACCCGCTATTCCGGACACATTCCATGGCGGATAAGGCAGACCAGGCCCCCAACCTTGATGAGGAACTGAGAGAGGCCATCCGGGGTGGTGCCAACCGTGAACCCTGGACATTTGGCGAAGCAGAAAACCTTATTATCAAAAAACATATCAATCTACGCTACCAGCTACTACCCTATCTGTATACCGCATTCTGGCAGTACGTACAAGCGGGTACCCCCATCCTCCGTCCGCTGATCATGCTGGACCAGGAACACAGCCATTTTGCTGAAAATGCAGAGAATTTTGCGGTAGGAGATCATTTGATTGTCGCACCGGTGCTGGAAGCCGGCGCTACCAGCATGAAGTTACAGCTGCCCCTGGGCAAGTGGTTTGACTTCTGGTCTAACGAACAGTATCAGGGCCGGAGCGATCTGCATATCCCGGTAGACCTGGAAACAGTTCCCATCTTTATTCGTGCAGGGGCGGTCATTCCCATGCAGCCGGTGATGCAGTATACCCATCAAAAAAAGGTAGACATCCTCAGCCTGAAAGTATATTTTGGTGAAGGAAAAACACAAAGTACGCTCTATGAAGACGCCGGAGAGGGCTATCATTACCAGCAGGACATTTTCCGACTCAAGACCTTTATTGTAGAGGGTAGCGAAAACACATTATGCATAAGTCAGCAAAGCGAGGGTAAGTATACTACCGACTACCAAAGCTACCTGCTCAGGATTCATGCCTTGCCTTATACAGTACAGGAAATAACTGCCGATGGTAAGCCACTGACATGGAAAACCGTGGAGGACAGCCTAGAAGTAGAAGTTACTGCAGAATTTAACCAGGTCATGATCCGCTAATGTCTCGGGCAGGTATTCTGCAAACGAAAAGGTTTTTTTCTAGCGCTTGCCCCTGGTCTGAAAGCAGATAATTGAGCTTCAAAATCAGGTAATTCACTATATTTGGTAACTGATCAGTAGCCGCTGATGCAAACAACACGAACACAATATTCAAATTTACCAGACGAAGAAGTATGAGAAACTCTAAAATTGTTGGCCTGGGCAGATATATTCCCGAAAAGGTCGTTACCAACGATGATCTGGCCAAGATCATGGATACCTCTGACGAGTGGATCAGAGAGCGTACCGGCATACAGCAAAGGCACTACTTTGAGCTGGGCAAAGATACCACCTCTAACATGGGCACACGCGCAGCGCGTATGGCGCTGGAAAATGCCGGACTAAGCCCGGATGATGTGGATTTTATTGTCT
This sequence comes from uncultured Porifericola sp., assembly GCA_964518125.1. Lineage (GTDB taxonomy): Bacteria > Bacteroidota > Bacteroidia > Cytophagales > Cyclobacteriaceae > Catalinimonas. Next base: position 17,845 of record CAZFFW010000002.1, on the reverse strand, counting down.
TTGCCACACTCAGCCCCGACTACGACTTCCCCGGATCGGGGGTGCTGGTGCAGCGTGAGTTAGGTGTAAAAGAAATCGGTGCGCTGGACATCCGCACCCAATGTACCGGTTTTGTTTACGGATTATCCATTGCTGACCAGTTCATCAAAAGCGGCATGTACAATACAGTGCTTGTCATTGGCTCCGAAATACACAGCAGCGGCCTGGATATGACTACCCGGGGCCGGGGGGTTTCTGTATTGTTTGGTGATGGTGCTGGGGCTGCCGTACTGCAGGCTACGGAAGAAGAAGGCAAAGGGGTTCTGTCTACCCACCTGCATTCTGAGGGGGAATATGCAGAAGAACTGGCGGTGCTGGATGTAGGCAGCAGCCGTTCGGTACCCCGGATTACCAAAGAAATGATTGATGAAGGCACCATTTATCCGATTATGAACGGAAATCATGTTTTCAAACATGCCAGCAAACGCTTTCCCGAAGTGATCATGGAAGCGCTGCATAAGAATGGCTATGAACCCAAAGATATTGACCTGCTGGTACCCCATCAGGCCAACCTGCGAATCAGTCAGATGGTACAGAAAGTATTGGGCCTGTCAGACGAGCAGGTGTTTAACAATATTATGTATTACGGAAATACTACGGCGGCTTCAATTCCCATCGCGATGAGCGAAGCCTGGGAGCAGGGAAAAATCAAAGAGGGAGACCTGATCTGCCTGGCGGCCTTTGGGAGTGGCTTCACCTGGGGCTCTGCCCTGATCAGGTGGTAAGCTCAATCACATTGACGAAAAAATAGAACCTATTTCCATTTTGGGGAACACTATTTCAGGAATTTTCATCCGGGGAATTTCTATCATAGGGTTCCCCATTTTCATGGATGCGCTGGAAAAAGGATAGACCGTACTGAAGTCAAAGTTCAGAAAAAGTACGATCAGCATGATGATCGCCATCAGTGCAATGACTACCGAAAATTTAGGCTCCTTCACAAAGAAGTCTTTCAGGAAATTTCTGCCGATTTTCATAGGCGAGCCTGTTTAGTGTTTGTTTTTAAAGACACCTGATGCAGTGGAAGCGTTGGAATAGCTGCGACTTTATTTTGCTAAATTGACCTGCTGCCAGCAAACATTGTCTTCAAACTACCTACCGCCAATATTATGCCTGTTCAATCAGATGCTTTACCAATTTTGGTAATCCGGTACTGGCCGCTTCCTGTATCGGCCTGATATGGGGCTGACCGGCATAATCCGGTGTGTTGGGGTCAACGATATATACAGGGCATCCCTGGGGTACATCATACAGCAGCCCTGCTGCCGGGTATACCTGCAGGGAAGTACCAACTACAACAAATACATCAGCTGTAAACACCTCATTATAAGCAACTTCCATCATAGGCACCATCTCGCCAAACCAGACAATATGCGGCCTGAGCTGCGAACCCTGGGCACATTTGTCCCCCCAGTTCAGCTCCCATCCTTCCACATCATAGACCAGTTTTTCGTCCAGAGTACTGCGTGACTTACACAGTTCGCCATGCAGGTGGATAACTTTAGATGAACCTGCCTTTTCATGAAGACTGTCAACGTTTTGTGTAATAATGACCACATCGTAGTATTGCTCTAATTCCACAAGGCTTAGATGACCGGCATTGGGCTCGGCCGCCATGGCCGCCTTCCGTCGTTGGTTATAAAAATCCAGCACCAGCTGAGGGTTCTTTTCCCAGGCTTGCGGGGTGGCTACTTCATTGATATCATAACCCTCCCAAAGACCGCCGGAATCTCTGAAAGTAGGAATGCCACTTTCAGCACTGATGCCTGAACCTGATAGTACTACCACTTTTTTCATATTTCTACTTTTTGATCGTTAGATTATTAATTTTGCTGCAATAAAAACCCGTAATTCAACCCTTCGTACTTATAATTTAATGCCTGTTAGCTAATTTACAAGCCTAAGAAAACAACTACACATGCCTGTACAAACCAAAAAGAAAAAAAACTCCAAAAAACCTATCCTGATTGTCGTCATCGTGGCAGTAGTGATACTTGCCGGACTTTTTGTGGCCAATCGCGCCGGCTGGATCGGTAACAACAACGTAATATCCGTAACTTTTGCAGAAGCCAGACCCCGCACCATCGTTGAGCGGGTCACTGCATCCGGCACTATCCAGCCCGAAATGGAAGTGAAGATTTCGCCCGAGGTGCCAGGTGAAATTGTAGAACTTAGTGTGGAAGAAGGAGACTCAGTATCCATGGGTGCTCTGCTGGTCAGGATCCGCCCGGATAATTTTGAGTCCGTAGTATCACGGGCCCTGGCAACGCTCAACCAGCAGCGAGCCAACCTGGCCCAGTCGGAAGCCCGGGCAGCCAGTGCCCAGGCCCAGTTTACCCAGGCCCAGGCCGCCTACGAAAGGAACAAATCGCTTTATGAGCAGGGGGTGATCTCAGATGCCGATTCTGAGACCGCAGAAAGCAATTACCAGGTAGCCCGTCAGGAGGTGGAGTCCGCACTGCAAAGTGTGGAAGCGGCAAGGTTTGCCGTAAAAAGTGCCCAGGCTTCGGTGGAAGAAGCGCGTGAAAACCTTTCGCTCACCACGATCTACGCGCCGGTGGGCGGCATTGTCTCAAAACTCAGTGTAGAGCAGGGCGAACGTGTGGTAGGCACCTCGCAGATGGCCGGTACGGAAATGCTGCGTATCGCTGACCTCAACCGTATGGAGGTAAGGGTGGATGTCAATGAAAATGACGTGATACGGGTCAGCATGGGTGATACAGCCCTGGTAGATGTAGACGCCTATTCGTACACCGACCAGGAGTTTAAGGGTGTGGTAACTTCCATTGCCAGTACTGCTAACGAAAAAGCAACGCCTGAAGCAGTGACCGAATTTGAGGTACGGATCCGCCTGCTGAATAGTTCGTACCAGAGCCTGCTGGATGAAAAAGGCAACTATCCCTTCCGCCCCGGAATGACTGCCAGCGTAGACATCATCACCCAGAAAAAGGAAAATGCACTTTCCGTACCCCTGGCTTCTGTGACCACCCGCCCCCCCGAACAGGAGGAAAGCGAAAGTGAGGATGGTACTGACTCTCCCGCCGATGATGAGGACTTTTCGGCTGAGGAAGAACTGATGGAGGTTGTCTTCCGCGTAAACGATCAGAATGTGGTAGAGAGGGTGAACGTCAGAACGGGCATCAGTGATTACGAGAATATTGAGATCCTGGAAGGTCTCCAGCAGGGTGACCGGGTGGTTTCCGGCCCTTATATCGCTGTTTCCCAGCAAATTAAAGATGGCAGTGAAGTCAAAAAAATGGAAAATGAAGGCCCGAGGTTTGGCCGCAACAATGAATAAAGCGGTAAAATAGCAAAGCCTGCTGATTTTCATGAAAGGTTCTCTGCACAGAGAACCTTTTTTATGTGCTTAGCTGTGGGTAATTTTTTGGAAACAGCCGAAAATCACGCTATTTTGAAAAATCAATTTTCATTTTCACTGATTTTTTTACCGATGATATGCATGTTTGCCTAGCTAAAAACGATAACCTATGAAATTAAAAACACGTCTCCAGTTATCAGGAATGATGTTCCTTGAATACTTCGTCTGGGGAGCCTGGTATGTGACCCTTGGCACCTACCTGGGAGCCACCCTGCAGTTTGAAGGTTCACAGATTGGCCTTGCCTACGGAGCTTTCGCTATTGCCGCCATGATCTCTCCTATCTTTGTGGGGATGGTGGCCGACAGGTTTTTCCCGACCGAAAAAGTACTGGCAGTACTGCACCTGGTGGGTGCGGTTTTACTTTTTTTCCTGGCCCAGGTAGAAGATTTCAGTCTTTTCTACCCTGTCATCATCGCCTATACTCTTTGTTTCATGCCTACGATCGCGCTTACCAATTCCCTATCCTTTGAGCACATGGAGAATCCTGGGGAACAGTTTCCGGGCATAAGGGTACTGGGCACCATTAGCTGGATCATCGTAGGGCTGATCATCGGTTTTATGGATGTGGAAGCACTGAATACCCCTATCCTGATCGCTGCAGGTTCTTCCGTTGTCATGGGGCTTTACTGCTTTACCCTACCCCATACGCCTCCTAAGAGTAAGGGGCAAAAAGCCAGTATAAGAGACGTATTGGGCCTGGATGCCCTTAAGCTGATGAAAGACCGCTCTTTCGCCATCCTGTTCATCGCCTCCCTGCTGATCTGTATACCGTTATCGTTTTACTACAGTTTTGCCAACCTTTTCCTGAACGACATAGGCGTAGAAAATGCCGCCGGTAAAATGACCATGGGCCAGGGATCAGAGATACTGTTCCTCCTGCTGATGCCGCTCTTTTTCAAGCGACTGGGCTACAAAAAAATGCTGATGATCGGTATGGCCGCATGGGGTGCCCGCTATCTGCTGTTCATGTGGGGTAATCCTACCGAACTGGTCTGGATGCTGTATGGCGGTATCATTCTCCACGGTATCTGTTACGATTTTTTCTTTGTAACCGGGCAGATTTACGTGGACGAAAGAGCGCCTAAGTCTGTCAAAAACTCGGCCCAGGGGCTCATCACTTTCGCTACTTACGGCGTGGGGATGTTCATAGGTTCCTGGCTTTCTGGTGTAATCGTAGAGGCCAACACCCTGGTAGAGCAGGATAGCAAAAACTATCTCTGGGATCAGATATGGCTGGTTCCGGCCATATTGTCGTTTATCGTTCTGGTGCTATTCACCATCTTCTTTAATGAGAAAAAAGGAATGAAGAAAGCCGGTGAAGTAGTGGAAGACACGCCTGCCGAAGGCATAGCCGAGACTAAAGCTGTCTGAATTTTGTGAGTGAATTAGTCTTTCCACTCCATCAGTTAAAAAATCATAATCTCTGAAGAACACTCTCCATTTGATGTAAAAAGTGGAGAGTTTTTTTTTGAAAAATGAATTAATCAGCCTCAGCATGAGTTTCTTGCTTAAAATAAAAATACTTGGCCCATAAGGGCTTTCATTGATGAATTGACCGTAGCTTTGCTATTAATATTCTTATTCGTTTCTGTATATTTGTAACTTATCTGAATCTGTAATCAACAAAAAAGTTTATCGTGAAAAACTTATCCCTAATCTTAAACGGTATTCTGGCAGTAGCTGTCATTTATCTGTATGTGCTGCATTTCAGTGGTGATGCCCCTGCCGAGGCTGAAGGAACAGCTGTAGTGAGTGCTTCCGGCGAGATGCCCAAGATTGCCTATGTCAATTCTGATACCCTGCTGGAGTATTATGATTTCTTTCAGGACAAACGTACCGAGTTAGAATCAAAAGCCCAGAAACTGCAGGCTGACTACGAAACCCGTGCAAAAGGCCTGCAAAGTGAAATTGCTTCATTCCAGCGTAGCGCAGGTTCCATGACCATGAATCAGGCCCGGGCTATTGAAGAAGACCTGATGAAAAAGCAGCAGAACCTGGTACAGTACCAGCAGAACCTGAGCACCGAACTGATGCAGGAAGAAGCGAAGGTGAACGAGGAACTCTATGGAAAAGTAGCTGAGTATCTGGAAGAGTATGGTCAGGACCAGAACTTTAAAGTAGTGCTTACCTACACCAAGAACAGTGGAGTTCTGTACGCAGATGACAGCCTTGACATCACAAAAGTGGTTATTGAAGGCCTAAACGAACGTTACAGAAATGTGAATGGCGTCAAAACCAACGCAGGAAGTTCGCCTGCCGATACCACTACTTCTGCTAATTAGCGCACTACCGAAAAATTTGACAAAGCCCGTGCTGACGCTTCAGCCGGGCTTTTTTTGTGCGCTCAGGTATCTTTTCCCAAATCCCTGAGCGCAGCCTCAGCCGCATGGAAGCCACACATACCATGCACCCCTCCACCCGGCGGTGTGGCAGATGAGCAGAAATAAATACCTTTTAGCGGTGTACGATAAGGCGTCTGCCGGTATACCGGGCGCGTAAAAAGTTGCGTAATAGTCTGCGCTCCGCAGTTGATGTCCCCCCCTATATAATTGGCACTGAATTGCTGCATGGCATGTGTATTCATGGTATGCCGCTGCAGAATAGTATCCCTGAAGCCGGGCGCATATCTTTCAATCTGGGCTTCAATAGCTTCCGTCCTATCTTCGGTAGAAAAGCGAGGCACATGGCAATAAGCCCAGGCCGTCTGTTTACCCTCCGGCGCCCTGCTCCTGTCAAACAAGGATGACTGAACCAGCAATACGTAGGGCCGCTGATTGTGCTTCCCATGCCACATATCCTTTTCGGAGCGGGCAATTTCGTCAAATGAAGCACCGATGTGGATGGTACCTGCTTTACGACAGTCCGGATTGGTAAAAGGAATAGGTTCACTTAGTGCCCAGTCCATTTTGAAGATTCCCTGTCCGTATTGATACATCTGCAACTGCTTACGATACCAGAAAGGCAGGCGCAATCCTCTCATGTCGAGCAGCAGTTGCGGTGCTGTATCCAGCATGATGAGGCGGCAGGGCGGCAGGTCAGACAAGGACCTGACTCTTTGCCCGGTCATAACTTCTCCACCGATTGAGCGGAAAAAGCCGTCCAGGGCATCCCTCAGTATACTGGCGCCACCCTGGGGAAAGGGCCAGCCTACTTTATGTGCCAGTGTACCGAGTACCATAGCAATCCCCGATGAGGCCCAGGAATTCATTGGCAGCATGCCATGTGCAGCCAGCCCGGCCAGCAGCGTACGGCTCTTTTGCTCCCGAAAATATAGTTTGGACAGCAGGCTGATAGGCTGAATTGCTTTCAGTCCGAATCGGGCAAGCTTGATTGGATGAGCAGGCCAGTACAAAGGCCCCAGAAAACCAGGAGCAATCTGATCCCAGTTGTCTACGGCAGGTTGTATCAGGTCCAGGTATGCCTGTCGATCTTTACCCAACTGCGATGCCGTTTGCTGAATATCCTGATAGGCCACTATGGCATCCCCTCCCTCCAACGGATGCGCGAAGGGTGCATTGGGATGTATCCATTTCAGGCCATAATCTGACAGCGGCAGTGTGCTGAGGTAGGGAGAATCATAGGCCAGCGGATGTACTGTTGAGCCCACATCGTGGACAAAATCAGGTAGGGTGAGGGCTGCAGAACGAAGGCCGCCACCGGTTTCATCATGGGCTTCCATGATCAGTACCGATAAGCCCGCCTGCTGTAGCCTAATGCCGGCTGCATATCCATTAGGCCCACTTCCAACTACTACGGCATCATATTTTTTCATTTAGTTATTACTTAGTTTAAACCCTTAGTTTAACAATTTGGCAGATTTTATGTGACATTTTATCTAATATCTACCTTTTGTTGTCATTATGTCAGAATTATATAGAGATGTTTAAGAACTTTTCTACTGGTATTATCATTGTACAATCATAAGCATCGGGAAGTAGTTTGAGAAGGTTAGGATTGAGAATTATACTAAATCAATGTAAAATATTGATGTGTTGATAATTTTCACAAATACGCCAACCTGCCTTAACACTACACAGTTTAATACATTAGGTATGTAGAGTGTTGGTAAGTTTTGCAAAAGAATTTACTATTCCTGAAGCTAATTATAACCCAAATATCCAATAACGAATGAAGCATATAATCACACCAGTAATCTCGGCCGTGATCGCCAGTCTGATCACAATAGCCGCCTTTTATTTCTTCGTAGCCGATGACATCCGCGAAGTACAGGTAGCAGCAGACACATCACCGGCATACCCGGCAACTTATTATAATAGTGCCAATGGTACTGCTGCTCCCGCACCTTTTGACTTTACTTATGCCGCAGAAAAAGCTACTCCGGCAGTGGTCCATATTACCTCCACCCAGGCAGCGCAAGCTTCCAATAGCCAGCCAGGACAGGGTGAAGTACCTGAGTTTTTCAGGGATTTCTTCGGTGACCGCTTCCGTCAGCAGCAGCAAGGCCCCCGTGTCGGTACCGGCTCAGGGGTAATCATCAGTAATGATGGCTATATCGTGACCAACAACCACGTGGTAGCTGACGCTGATGAGCTCACAGTCGTGCTGGTAGATAACAGAAGCTACGTAGCCAATGTAGTGGGTCTTGACCCGACTACTGACCTGGCACTGATCAAGATTGAAGAAGAAGGGCTGCCTTTTCTGAATTTTGCCAACTCTGATGATGTCACCGTCGGACAGTGGGTGGCCGCAGTAGGTAACCCTTTCAGGCTTAACTCTACGGTGACAGCCGGTATTGTGAGTGCTACCGGAAGGAATATTAACATCCTCCGTGAGCAGCAGTACGCGATTGAGTCTTTCATCCAGACTGATGCAGCCGTTAACCCTGGTAACAGTGGAGGCGCACTGGTAGATGTTGATGGTGACCTGATCGGTATCAATTCAGCGATTGCCAGCCCTACAGGCGCTTATGCAGGTTATGCTTTTGCCGTACCTTCTAATATTGCCAGAAAAGTAGTGGGAGACCTGAAAGAGTACGGAAGCGTACAGCGTGGATTCCTGGGCGTCAGCATACAGGAAGTAAACGCACAGCTGGCCAAAGAATTTGACCTCAACACCAATCAGGGTGTTTATGTGGCCGACGTTGTAGAAAATGGTTCAGCCGCTGAAGCAGGTATTGAAGGGGGTGATGTGATCATACAGGTAGATGATAAAGCTATCAAGAGAACTTCTGATTTGCTGTCTTATATCGGTAGAAAGCGTCCGGGTGACGAAGTAAATGTTACCGTACTCAGAGATGGGAAGCGCAGGACTTTTGATATGACACTGAAATCTCTGGAAGGCAGAGCAGAACTGGTAGAACGCAGTAATGTAGAAGCCCTGCAGGAACTGGGTGCTGAATTCCGTACACTGACTGCCGAACAGGCCGATGAATATGGCGTAGAAGGTGGCGTACAGGTTGTCAGAACCTTTGCCGGTAAATTCAGGCAGCAGGGTGTTCGCCCCGGATTCGTAATCACCAGTATTGCTGGTAAGGCTGTCCGCAGCATGGAAGATCTTACTGAGATTGTTCAGAGCGAAACAGGCGGTGTGCTGGTAGAAGGTATTTATCCTGATAATCCAGACGAAAAACAATATTACGGAATGCCACTATAAGGCAAGCCGTCCAAACATACGAAAGCCCCAGGCATATTGCCTGGGGCTTTTTTTGTGTTTAAATATTTTTAAGAATATTGACAGCATCCTGACCTTTAAGCGCCAGGTTCACCGTCATTACGGTCCATCTGCTCAGAGCGGGTTTCTACCATGTCCCTGAAAAGCGGCAGGTCATTTTTGATAACCGACCAGATCTGACGATAGCCGTGCTCCATGGCTTCGTTAAATTTAGCCCTTTTGAGGACATCCAGCACCCGGTAGTCTACTTCCGTAAAGTCGGCTTTAAACTCATCCGAGAGCAGGTTTGATGCTTCGCCAATCTGCTGCAGGTTTACCGCTACCGACTGACGAATGCTTTCTTCTTTTGAAAACTGGTTATAATCCATGCTACCAACGTAGGCTTCAATCTCGTTGATCATGGTGGAAATATTGCTGAGGTGTACTTGGTCTTCTTCTTTCATGTTTAAAAAATGATTTTAGGTTAGTAAAAAAAGAACAGCTCAGCCTGTAAGATGTTTACTGCCCGCCCGCTCCCGATTCAAAACCTTCGTCTATCATCAGATTGTTGCCGTCAGCACAGGCAACGGCCAGTTCATCGCAGCGCTCATTCTCAGGAATACCCGAATGCCCTTTGATCCAGCTGATTTCCACATCATGCTTGTGGTAAACTTCCAGCAACCTTCGCCAGAGATCAGCATTTTTCTTGTCTTTAAAATTTTTTTTCTCCCAGTTCCACACCCAGCCTTTATTGATGGCATCCACCACGTATTGTGAGTCGGAGAAGATTTTCACTTTCATATTGGGTTTTTTGAGGGCCTCCAGCCCTACGATGACCGCAAGTAGCTCCATCCGGTTGTTGGTCGTCCTTCGGAAACCTGCCGAAAATTCCTTGCGATGTTGTTTATATATTAATACAGTTCCATATCCTCCCCTTCCCGGATTCCCCCTGGCTGCACCGTCAGTGAACATTGTAATCATCAGGTAAACTGGTTTTTCACGAGTTTAATAGCTATGGACAGCAATATAATACCGAAAACTTTTCTAAGTATATTAAATCCGGCTTTGCCCAATTTATCTTCCAGCCAGGCTGAAGATTTCAGCACGACATACACTAATATAAGATTAATAAATATACCTGCCAGAATGTTCGGATAGGTATATGCCGCCCTCAAAGATATCAGGGTGGTCATGGTACCAGCACCGGCCAGCAGCGGAAATGCCAGCGGTACGATGGAATGGCTGCTGCCACCTTCATCGGTTTCGGGCTTAAAAATCTGTATACCCAGTATCATTTCCATACCGATCAGGAACATCACAATGGCACCGGCGATGGCAAAGGATGCTACATCCACACCAAAAAGAGCCAGTATGGACTCGCCCAGGAACAGAAATGTAACCATGATAAAACCGGCCACTAATGTTGCCTTCTCCGACTGTATGTGTCCTGCCTTTTTTCTCAGCTCAATAATGATGGGCACGCTGCCCAGAATATCAATTACCGAGAAAAGGATAAGGGTAACCGACACCAGCTCTTTCAAATTTAACATTTCCTCTTTTTGCGTTGGTAAAAAGTCCGCAAAGGTAGGAAAATAATCCTAAGAATCAGTTCGGATATCCACTTAAAAATCTTTGTAAGCGCTCAATTTCCCAGCCTTCCAGAGCTGGGAAATTCGCTATTCTAAGGCTGTTTTCCTTCCACTGACCATACCCATTTCCCAGAATGATACCACCTTCTCTGGCTTCAGCCCTGATTTTGTCTATCAAAGCTTTATCAGCCATAAAGGGTATTACCGTCAGCGAACGTACGGCCTCATTGGAGACCAGCAGCCTGAGTTGCTCCCTTTGCTCAAAAAACTTCATCCATGAGGCATAACGGGATTCCAGAAGATTCTGTGTTTCATGAATATGAGCAGCCTTCTCCATAACGCGCATCAGCAGGTAAATATTGAGCACATTGGGGGTGTAAGTCGTCTGGTACTTTTCCATCATCTCCTGCATGTACAGCAGGCTGTTGTAATGGCTGCGCTCATTGATCTCAACAGCCCTTTTCAGAGCCTGCGGAGAGCAGACCATCACCGCCATACCCGCGGGAAGCCCAAAACACTTTTGTACCGAAGCATACCAGATATCCGCACAGCCGAAGTCCAGTGCCACTCCGGCCATGGATGAGGTAGCGTCTACCGCCACCAGGTGCTGAGGATATTTTTGCTTAAGCGCAGCGATCAAGTGCTGGTCCACTGCCGTCCCGTTGGAGGTCTCGTTGTGGGTAATGGCAATCAGTTCGGCCTTGGCCGGGAGCTGAATCTGGTCGGCTGTAAGCGTTTCGTTAAGATCAAACATAAATCCTTCAGCATTGGGCTGCAATTGTCGGGCGTACTGAAGCCATTTTTGCCCGAAAGCACCATTATAGATATGGTAGGATGACTCACTCACCAGCGACTGACTGATGATCTCCCAGCACTCTGTTGCCGAGGAGGTAAAAAAGATCATGTAGTCATCAGGAACCTGCAGTTTATCCTTTAGCAGCCTGATCGTAGCGGAAGAGACCTGTATGAATTCAGGACTACGATGATTGGCACTCAGCAGGCCGGCATCATAGGCATCCTGCACATAGCCGGGTACTTCACGATACACTTTGGAAGGGCCGGGATAAAAGGAGATCATCACTGAAGTTAAGCGTTAAGGTGAAAAACAGGTAAGCTGGAAAAAAAGGGCAGGCACCAGCCGGCTAGCCGGAACGAATGCCAGGATTCAGCTTTTGATCATATTGGCAAAATACTGCAGTGCCAGGCGATAACTCTCCAGACCAAAGCCCAGAATTACCCCTTTACACACCCTTGACAAATGGCTGTGGTGGCGAAAGCTCTCTCGGGCATGTACATTGGAAATATGGACCTCCACTACCGGCGCACTTACGGCAGCAATGGCATCCGCGATAGCTACCGATGTATGGGTATAGGCGGCGGCATTCAGCACAATTCCATCAAAATCAAAGCCTGCCTCCTGTATCTTCTCTACCAGTGCTCCCTCGTGGTTGGATTGAAAGTAAGTCAGGTCAAGGGCAGGAAAACTCTGCCGAAGCGACTGGAAAAAGTCTTCAAAAGTCTGGGCACCGTAGATTCCGGGTTCTCTTTTACCCAAAAGATTCAGGTTTGGCCCGTTTATGATCATGATTTTCATAGCTGTAAATGTAAAAAATGTAAATGAGATGAGGCAGATGAAGGCCAATTAATGGAATGAATAAATGAACCAAAGCAATGCTCCGGTCCGCAAAGCATTGTTTTCGGTTTTACCTGGAGACTCATTGGTACAAAATAACCGCTAACCTTTTGCTTCACTGCCATCATGCGCTTAACTTCAGGCAGTGAACACACCTAATCCGGAGAAAGTAATGACGCGTCACAAAGAATGGGAAACCTACCTGGGAGATTTTGAAGATTACCTGAAGCTGGAACGCTCACTTTCCGATAATTCACTAAAAGCCTACGTCAGTGATGTAGACAAGCTACAACAGTTTATAGAACTCTCAGACTGGGATCTTTCTCCCCTGGAGGTCAGACAGGAGCACCTGGAGCAGATGCTGGAACACATTTGTGACCTGGGGTTAAGCGCAGCCTCACAGGCCCGCATACTGGCGGGTATCAAAGCTTTTTATAAGTACCTGCTGTTCCAGGAGCTGATCAGAGAAGATCCTTCCGTACTGCTGGAAGGTCCTCGCCTGGACCGAAAGCTTCCTGATACCCTTAGTTTTCATGAAATAGAGCAGATGCTGGAAGCGGTGGATATGTCCAGCCCGGAAGGGCTACGCAACCGGGCGATACTGGAAACTTTGTACAGTTCAGGCCTGAGGGTATCAGAACTGACGGAAATGAAAATGAACAACATCATCAGTGATGTCGGATTCCTGCGCATACTGGGAAAAGGAAACAAAGAACGCATTGTTCCTATCGGCAAAGATGCTTTATTTTACGTCCAGAAGTACCTTCAGGAAGTGAGGCAGTATATGGAGATTGAGGATGGATACGAAAATTATGTTTTTCTGAACAGAAGAGGAAAAAATCTCAGCAGGGTGATGATTTTTCACATAGTAAAAGATACCGCTGCCGCTGCTGGTATCAGCAAGAGCGTCAGTCCGCATACTTTTCGCCACTCTTTTGCCTCCCACCTGGTAGAGGGCGGGGCAAACCTGCGGGCAGTGCAGGATATGCTGGGACATGTGTCTATTACCACTACCGAGATTTATACCCACCTGGACCGCGAATACCTGCAGCAGGTGATCAGAGAGTTTCACCCCCGCTCCCGACGCCCTATGTCTGAAGACAAACTGAATTCTTAAACCTGAACAAGCGTGTATAAGCAACTGATAAGACCTCTGCTCTTCAGGCTGGAGCCGGAATCAGCCCATCATTTTACGACCGGATTACTCAGAAAAGTATACCACAGTCCGGGAGGACCAGCATTACTCAAAATGCTGTACGATTTTCATGACCCGAAACTGGAAAAAGAAGTCTTTGGCCTGAGGTTCAGAAATCCACTGGGGCTGGCTGCCGGCTTTGATAAAAATGCAGAAATGGTGGATGAGATGGCTGCGCTGGGATTTGGCTTTGTTGAGATAGGCACGCTCACCCCACGGCCTCAGCCCGGAAACCCTCAGCCCCGCCTTTTCAGGTTATCAGAAGACAAAAGCCTTATCAACCGGCTGGGATTTAACAACGGCGGCGTAGAGGCAGCGGTGAGAAGGCTAAGAAAGCGCAGATCAGGCATTATCGTAGGAGGCAACATCGGCAAAAACAAAGTCACACCCAACGCTGAGGCCGTCCACGATTACGAGCTTTGTTTTGAAGCGCTATATGAAGCGGTAGACTATTTTACAGTCAATGTAAGTTCGCCCAATACGCCTGACCTACGGGAGCTACAGGAAAAAGAACCCCTCAGGAAACTGCTGATGCACCTGATTCAGCTGAACCGGCAAAAGCCAAAAACCAAGCCGATACTCCTCAAAATTGCTCCCGATCTGAATGAGCACCAGTTGAGCGATATTGTGGAAATCTGCCTGGAAATTGGTATTGATGGCATCATCGCTACCAATACCACTATTGAAAGAGAAGGATTAAAGACTGCCAAAGCTAAAATTAAAGCAATTGGCGCTGGAGGGCTGAGCGGTCAGGCGGTAAGAAAGCACTCTACTGAAGTAATCCGTTTTCTGCACAAAATTTCTGAAGGCAAGCTGCCCATTGTTGGCGTAGGAGGCATAGACTCCCCAGAACATGCTTTAGAAAAGATGGAGGCCGGAGCCAGCCTGATACAGCTTTATACCGGTTTTGTGTACGAAGGACCAGCCATCATCGGTTCCATCAAGCAGTCGTTACTGGATAAATACGCTGCTGAAGAAGCTGTAAAGGCCTGATTATTTTTACAACCCATTATTATGTTCATTTTTTACCAGCCACACATCCAGCAGGGAGTCCATCAACTGGACGAGGAAGAATCACGACATTGTGTAAAGGTATTGCGCAAAAGAGCCGGTGACCAGATCAAGATCACCGACGGTAAGGGTTCCTTCTACGAGGCAGCTATCAGCAATGCCAACCCTAAAGGCTGTACCTTTGAAATATTGAAACGGGAGCAGCATACGCCTGATCCTTTCAGGATACATATTGCACTATCTCCTACTAAAAACCTGGACCGTACCGAGTGGTTTGTAGAGAAAGCTGTAGAAATTGGTGTCCACCGGATTAGTTTCCTTCTTTGTGAAAATTCTGAGCGTAAAGTTCTAAAAGCAGAACGCTTGCAGCGTAAGGCGGTGAGTGCCATGAAGCAGGCCCAGCAAGCTTTTCTACCCGAAATCGGTGAGCTGCGTACGTTTGAGAGTATTATCCCGGATGCAGACGAATCGTATAAACTGATCGCCTACCTGGACGATGAACCCAGCCAGCAACTGATCAATGCGGTACCGCCGGCCGATACTTACCTGTTGCTGATCGGTCCGGAAGGAGATTTTAGCGAAAAGGAAATACAACTGGCGAAGGAAAATGATTTTCAGCCGGTTAGCCTGGGAAAAAGCCGCCTGAGAACAGAAACAGCAGGCATTGCTGCCTGCCATACGCTACAGTTGCTGCAGCTTTTGCAGCTTAGTTGACCTGGCTGGTGTAAAACATCATCAGTTCTACCAGGTCATCCCGCTGGCTGAGATCCAGGTCACGATCGTCCATATATGCTGCCAGCGCATCCTTCTGATCCTTGAAGGTTTTCAGGATATGTGACCTTTTGGGCTTGATTTCGTGCATTTTCCCGTCAGGATCGGTATAGTAGTAGTCAGCATTCAGTGCAGTAAACTCATCATAGGTTTTGCCGGAATTGTAGGCCCCTTTGTAATTGGCTTTGCTTAGCATCTTTTTGTTGACGGCATACAAGACACCATCCCCGTCATAGAGGATCTGTACGAACTGCTCTTTATCTACTCCTTTAATATCGGCTTCCAGATGTGCTGCTTTGGTAAAGTTGGCCATATTTGCCATCCCATTCTTGCCGAGAGTAAAGCTTTTGATGATACTTTTGTCAATCACTACTTCTTTTTGATCCTTTTTCCTGCCGATGACTTGATCATTATAAACATCATATCTCAGTTCCAGCCCGGTATAGCGACTGCCGTTTTCCAGGGCTACTTCACCAGATATCCAGTCTTCTACAAAGAAGGGGCTACCCTTTACACCTTCGTAGCGGGTATCATACGCCCGGACCATTCCCCTGAAATCAGCATTCGCCAGGTTATCAATATTCTGCTGCTTTTCTGCGGTATTCAGGTCCTGCCCAAAACCCACTAGCGGAGAAAGAAAAAGCAGGAGCAGGCTAAAAAATTTATAGCTACTCAGTTTAAAAAATGTCTTCATAAAATAATATTTACCGTTAAGATTATGCTTTTGATTCATGAACAGCGGAAATACATATTAATACTGCTGTCTATCAATAAAGGCTAACTATAGCAAAAAAGTTATTTTTATCGTTTAGGAAGCGAAACTTCGGGTTTCCGCTTAATCCGGCAGTTGTTCTTTAAACAGGATCAGTTGCAAAAGATCCTGCTGCTTACGCAGGTCCAGCTTTTGTTCTTGCATATACTTTGAGAGCAGACCATTTTTATCATCCAACACCTTCAGTACCGATTTACGCTTATTTTTTAACTTTACCACATCATTCTGGCCGGCCAGATAATAGATCAGTTTGATATCCCCAAACTCATCATAGCGCTCCCCAATACTGTATGCCCCTCTAAAATCAGCTTCATGCAGTTCTTTTTGGTTGATGGCATACAGCGCGATTTTACCCTGGTGGAGGACCTGCACATACTGTTCTTCATTAACACCTTTTAAGTATGGTCAGGAAGCGTGCTTTCACAAAATTGGCAGTGCCCAGGGAGTCACCGTTACCGATAGTAAAGGCTTTCACTTCTTTTTTGGGGAGTATGATAGGATACTTGTTCTGCTGCAGACTAATCAGTTCGTCTTTGGTTACATTTGGCTTTAGCATCACATTCTGGTATTCACGTTCATTTTCCAACAATACGTGTCCTTCCACCCAGTCATCATACAGGTAAGGGTTCTCCTTTTCGCCTTCGTAACGTCCGTCATAAGTTTGTACTGTGTTTCCAACATCATTATCCCCGGTTAATTGGAGATTCTGTAATTTGTCCGGTGCCGTCAACTCCGGAGTTTGAGCTGACAGGTAGCTAGTTTGCGATAATAGTATAGAGGTGGTAACTGTGAAAATTAGTCTCATGGATGTATCATTTACCCTTAAAAACTGGTTTTCTTTTTTCAAGAAAAGCCCTAATGCCTTCCTGATGATCCTCGGTGGCAGCCGCCTCATCCTGGACTTTTGCTTCCAGTTCCAGCGTTTCCTCCAGGTTCATACTGGCTGACTGCAGCAGCATCTGCTTGATGAGTCCCACAGTAGCAGTAGGGGCGTGCTTGTAACGGATCACATACTTGTCCAGTGTTTCGTCCAGCGCATCGGCAGGACAGACCTTATTGATCAGGCCCATCTGCTGCGCCTCCTCAGCTTTCACCTGTGTGCCCAGGGTAGCTAGCTCGAACGCACGGAGGCTGCCTACCATCCTGGGTAGAAAGTAGGTGGAACCGGAATCCATCACCAGCCCGATGCCAACGAATAATTCTGTAAAAACCGCATCTTCGGAAGCAACAATGAGGTCGCAGGCCAGTGCCAGTGAGCAGCCAGCTCCTGCCGCGATACCGTTTACGCGGGCAATTACAGGCTTAGGCATAGACTTCATCTGCATGATAAGGGGATTATAAAACTCCCTGACTGTCTGGGAGTAGCTTTTGCCCTGCATCTCCTGCGAGGCAGACTTGAGATCCTGTCCGGAGCAGAAAGCCTTCCCCACCCCGGTAAGCACCACTACCCTGACACGTTCATCATCGGCAGCCTGTCTGAATGCCTGCAGTAACTCTTCCTTGATACCCTGGTTGAGTGCGTTAAAAACCTCGGGACGGTTCATGACGATGGTAGCTAAGCCATCTTCTAATGTATACTGAATGTACTGGTACATATTATTGGGTTTATGTTATGTTGAATGATTAGAGCCAGATAATAAATTAAATTGGTGAGAAAACCATTGTGTGCTAATACAAATTTTATAATTTTGTGCTCTCCAATGCGCACGTGGTGGAATTGGTAGACACGCTGTCTTGAGGGGGCAGTGCCTTAACTGGTGTGGAAGTTCGAATCTTCTCGTGCGCACTTAACAGCCTGATTCGCAAGTTTCAGGCTTTTTCTTTTTACCGCCTTCTTACTATTAT
>CAZFFW010000001.1:165822-174851 GCA_964518125.1 uncultured Porifericola sp. | reverse complement strand
TCATCGTGGTCTGGTCCATTGCTTTAAGAGGAAGTTCGCTTTGTGGACACTGAAGGTTGGGAATGAACTCTTGAAGAAGTTTGTCCATAGAGAGGCCATGCTTTGTAGTTTAAAAAATGGTTGTTGTGTCTCAACAGTTTGCTGCTGATGCTTATCAAGATAACTGCTTTTAAAAAAATAGTACTGATCTTTTTCGTGATTGAACAAAATTACTCAAAGACTATTAATGAATTATATAGTACAGGCTTGCGTACATATCCTTAATTTGTCGTGCTTCCTGGGTAAAATACAACCAAAATAGCTTTTTTGTCTTAACTTAACCGATTCGGGTTACCCGAACTTTTTGATATTCCTTAGCCATGTCAAGGTATATAGTTTGCACATTTTTTTTCTTGTTCATGTATACATCAGGTCAGGCGCAAATCATTGCTGATTTCTGTTTCTGTGACAATAGCAATCCGCCCAATTCTTTCCTGATCAATGCTGCCGGAGCGGATGCAACTGCAGTGGGTGCTTTTACCGGCTCAAATGGTGAAGGGCTTTTCAATACTGCGGGCGAAAACATTAATGTCAGAATTCCGGCAGCCATCTTTGAGGGAGCCGAAAGCATTACCCTTGAATTTGATGTCAGGATACAGGAGGGCTTTGCCTGGCTCATCAATGCCGGGCTTAACCGTTTTCGCCTGGCCCATACCATTTTTGAAGATAACCGGGACCAGGGACTCTGGCTACGCTACTATACTGTGGATGAAAACGGGCAGGTAACAGAAATAGACACTGGCCCAATCAACGAAGCCCGACTGCCGCGCGGTGAAAGGGCCACAGTAGGCTTTACCTATGATAAGGAAGAAGGCACTGCCCGTCTTTATATAGACAATGAGCTGGTATGGGAAACACCGCAGGAGAACCGAACACCCGGTGAGGCTTTTTACCTGAATGCTGAGAACAATGCAGTAATCGTAGCGGACAATATGAACGGTTCCGGCTCAATCATCCCCTCCATCTACGGCTTCAGAGCCTACAAACAAAGTTGTCCGGTAGTGCCCACTCCCGTGACTACCGATGCCGAACGTTGTGATATGGGTACGCTCACCCTGGAAGCCACCAGCGGTATTGATGGCAGCTTCCAATGGTACGATCAGAACAGGGATAGGATAGAAGGGGCTACTGAGGCTACCTTCACCACTCCTGCATTGCAGGAGAGCACTACTTACTATGTATCGGTGACGGATGGCCCCTGTGAGAGCGAACTGGTTCCGGTGGAGGCTGTAGTATACACCATACCTGATGCGCCGGTGATCAATGATGTTGAAAAATGTGAGGCGGCTATCTTTAGCCTGGAAGCAAGTGGCGGACAAGATGGATATTACCGCTGGTATGACCAGAACATGGAGCTAATAGCGGGAGAGCAGGCAGCTACGCTCACCACTTCCTTTCTGGAAGAAAGTACTAATTTTTATGTTTCGCTGGTGAATGAAATCTGCGAAGGACCCCTATCCGAAGTAAGGGCGATCATAAGGACAGTACCTGAGCCACCACAGGTAGCCGGTGCAGAACGCTGCGGCAGTGGGAGTCTTCGCCTGCAGGCAGAGGGAGGAGCAGCGGGAGACTACCGCTGGTATGACAGTAATATGGAACGTATTGATGGTATAGTAGGCGCAACATTGGATACTCCCGCGCTAAGTGAAACAGCCACTTTCTACGTGTCCATCTCAAACGGATACTGTGAAAGTGAAAAAGTAGCCGTAGAGGCTCTTATCAAGCCTATTCCTGCCCCGCCTGAAGCTGCAGATGTAGAAAGCTGCTCGGGCAGTGGTGTCACACTGCAGGCCAGTGGTGGGGCTGAAGGGAGCTACCGTTGGTACGATGCTGCCGGAAACCTGCTTGATGGTGAAAATAGCGCACAGTATTCCAGTCCGCTGCTTAATGCTTCTACCACTTATAGCGTGGCTTGGGTACAGAACGGCTGCGAAAGCAGCAGAAAAGAAATTTCTGTAACAATCCATCCTCTGCCTGTATCTCCTTCACCACATTCACTGGGCATATGCGGACCGGGAGAAGCTGATTTTGCACCTTTGCTGGATAATCAGTCGACTTATCGCTGGTATGCTTCCCCCGACGCAGCAGAATTTATTCATGAGGGTAGCGCAGGAAGCTTTCAGCCATATATAGAGCAGGATACCGTCTTGTATGTATCTGTCTGGAGCGGCTACTGCGAAAGTGAACGGGTGCCCATGTCAGTAGAAGTATATGATATACCATCCTTTGAAGCAGGGGAAGAAGTGTATCTTTTGCCGGATGAGCAGGTTGTTTTACAGGCAAGCAGCGGCTTTGTTGACTATCAGTGGCTTCCCGCGGAAGGTCTCAGCAATGCTACAGTAGCCAATCCGATTGCTTCTCCGGAACAAACGACTCGCTATACGGTAAGCGCCAGGACCGCTGATGGCTGCCAGCTAATGGATGAAGTACTGGTGAACGTAGTGGATAATTTTCCGGTACCCAATGCTTTTACCCCGAATAATGATCAGCTGAATGATTACTGGGAGATACCCCTGGCCTACAAGTATCCGGGTTTTGAAGTTTTCGTATTTGACCGCTGGGGAAAACTAGTATTCAGTTCCCAAGGGTACGACAATCCCTGGGATGGTGCACTGCCAGATGGAAACATTTTACTCGGAACTTACCTTTATCGTATTTACCTCGGTGAGGGTAAGAAACCCAGGACTGGTAAAGTCACTGTGCTGCAATAATGGTTGAACCAGATAATAGTATTTAAGATTTTGAAAGTAACATTTTTAGGTACAGGTACCTCTCATGGGGTGCCCTTTATAGGATGCGAATGTGCGGTTTGTACATCTGATAATCCCAGAGACAAACGTCTGCGTTCGTCTATTCATCTTGACATAGATGGCAAAAGTATCATCATAGATGCCGGACCGGACTTCCGGCAGCAGGTTCTCAGGGAAAATATCCGGCAGTTGGACGCACTGGTCTTTACACATGAGCATAAAGATCATACCGCCGGTCTGGACGAAGTAAGAAGTTTTAACCATATACAGCAACAGCCCATAGCCGTCTATTGCCGCAGTGCAGTACTTGATAGGCTGCGTAAAGAGTATGCCTACATCTTTGCTGACCATGACTATCCGGGAATTCCTGATATTGAAGTGCAACTCATTGATAATAAGCCTTTTACCGTGGCTGGTATACAGCTTAATCCGGTGGAGGTGATGCATCACCAAATGCCTGTGTTGGGATTCAGGATTGGGGATTTCACCTATATCACCGATGCCAAACATATTGCAGAAAAGGAAAAGCAAAAAATCAAAGGCAGTAGTATACTGGTCCTGAACGCACTGCAACACGAAGAAAATATTGCCCACCTTACCCTGAATGAAGCCTTGGCGCTGGTGGAGGAACTGGGGGTGGAGCAAGCTTACCTGACGCACATCAGCCACAGACTAGGCCTGCATGATGTGGTGAGCAAAAATTTACCACCTCACGTAGCATTGGCATATGATGGACTACAGCTGAAAATCTGAGCTTTGTCCAATGCTTATTGCTATTGGTTTTTTCAGCAATCTGGTAGGCTGCATTTTTTTTGGGTAACCAATTTTTTAAACTTTCAACTTTTCGTATGATTAGTAAATTTTTCAAGGGGCTTTCTTTTATCCGAGGGCTCAATATGAATTTATCGTACCGGCTTTCAAAACATCACCTGCATGATAAGATGCTGAGTATTAGGGTTTACAGAAAGGTCAAAGGGAGGATAGGAAAACAAGTGAGGATTACAGGAGGAGGCAACCTGGATATTGGTATTAAACATAAACCTGACTTTTTCTTTCAGTCGCTTTTCTCCATGGCCGATCAGGCACAACTGTTGCTTCACGGCCGTTTCCAGATTTTTACCGGATGTAAAGTGGTGGTAGGCGAAGGGGCCTGCCTGGAACTGGGTAGTGGCAGGATCAATAATGAAGTCAATATTACCTGTTACCAGCACATCCAGATAGGGGAACATGTTGCTATCGGAGAAGGTGTTACTATCCGCGACTCCGACGGACATTCAATGCTGGGCCATGATCACCAGATGACCAGGCCCATTCACATAGGCAACAACGTCTGGATAGGCGTGAATACCACTATCCTGAAAGGCGTGACCATCGGAGATGGCGCAGTCATCGCTGCAGGATCTATGGTAAACAAAGATATTCCGTCAAAATGCCTGGCCGGTGGAGTACCGGCCAAAGTCATTCGGGAAAATATTGATTGGAAATACTAATCCCAATGATTGTATTTTCTGAATGCTAAGAGCAATCATCCTGAGAAAGTACAAAATGCTTATTGAAGGGCTTTGAAGACAAGCGCAAGGCATACTGCCCTGCGTTTGCTTTTTCACCATGCATTATTCTTTTTCCTCTTCTGCCAGCAGTCTTAGCAGTACACCATTGGACCAGCCAAAACCATCCTGAACAGGGTACTCTCCTCCACCGGCTAATAGCGTAATGTCAGTTACGTTGTATTTCTCTACCATCTTGCCAGTGTTTTCGTAGACGCGTATATTGTTGTCAACCCAGCGATCGGCGATTTGGTCAGCGAGTTTGTCCTGTCCGTAGTTTTTAAGTCCACGATAAGACATCCACTGCAAAGGAGCCCAGCCATTGGGAGCATCCCACTGCTGACCGGTATAAGCTAGGGTGGTCAGTAACCCACCATCCCGGAGGAAAACTTTTTTGAGCTTCCTGGCTACCTGTTTTGCCTGCTTCTCCGTGGCAATATTGAAGTAAAGGGGATAAGCAGCTGCCAGGGAAGGGCGTAGGGTATTCTCTCCGGCGACAAAATCATAGTCTGCATAAAACTTTTGTTCCGGAGACCAGAAGTACTTCTGAATTGCCCTTCCCCTAGCTTCGGCCTTCAGGTTCATGTCTCTTTGCTTTTCCAGTTGTCCACTTTCGCCATAGGCCACCGCCAGCATACGCTCCAGATGATACATCAGGCTGTTGAGGTCTACAGGCAGTATCTCGGTGGTGTGGATAGTAGCCAGGTTTTCGCCATCCCTGAGCCAGCGGCTGCTGAAATCCCAACCTGACTCGCAGGCAGCACGGAGGTTCAGGTAAAGTTCTTCGTTATTTCTGTCAATTTCATGGGCTAGTTCATAATCTTCTTTGTATGACTCCGGTCGGGGGGCCGGCTGATCGTCATAATACCTGTTTAAAACGACACCATCCTCCAGCATCACCACTCTTCGGTAGGCTGGCTGATCATCATTGAGCTGCTCAGCGCCATCCATCCAGAAGGCATATTCCTGTTCCAGTTCAGAAAGATACTCTGCCATGACTGCTTCTCCTTCAATCTCCGCCAGCAGTCTCACCATCAGGGAGAAGAAGGGCGGCTGAGAACGGCTGAGATAGTAAGTGCGGTTACCGTTGGGGATAAAACCCTGCGTTTTGATCAGGAATGAAAAATTGTCCACCATATTTCTGATCAGGCCGTACTCCTCAGATACCTGCAGGCCCAGCATGGTAAAGTAGCTATCCCAGTAGTAAATTTCTCTGAAACGGCCGCCGGGCACTACATAGGGTTGCGGAAGTATGATCAGTGAGCCCCTCAGCTGGTCAGAAGGGGTACGGGTAAGCACCGGCCACAGGGCATTGATATGTTCCCTGATGCTGTTGGTAGTATCAGTCTGAAAATCTACCGAAGGGCTTTTGGGCAACTGGAAATGCTCTAACACAAAACGTTTCAGGTCAAAACTCTGACGATTTTTGTATTCCGCATAGCGGTTCATGATGGTTTCAGGCGTATAGAGCGGAACGCAGTCAGGGAAAGTTTTGGAGTCAGGAAAAATACCCGCCAGCTG
The DNA here is from genome assembly GCA_964518125.1 of uncultured Porifericola sp. Taxonomy (GTDB): domain Bacteria; phylum Bacteroidota; class Bacteroidia; order Cytophagales; family Cyclobacteriaceae; genus Catalinimonas. The sequence continues at coordinate 168,994 of CAZFFW010000001.1, read as the reverse complement.
AACCGCTTCAAACAACTCACCATATTTTTCTTCAGGGCCTACCTGAGCCAGGCTTATCTGCCAGGAAATCAGCAGCAGCAGTAGGGTTCTCCAGGTTCTATTTAATATTCTCATAAGTACTCAACTATTTGCTTGTCAGGCAAAATTATTAAATTCTGTGAGAATGCCATTCCCGGATAGCAAGCATAAAAAAAGGCTCCATCCCTTTTGGAATGAAGCCTTCTGCCTGAAAAAGTTGTTGTTTACCAGCTTAGCTCCAGATAGCCTGTTTTAGGTTTGCTTCCATCATTTTTCTCAATGACGTAAAAATACGTGCCGTCAGGTAGTTCTTTACCCCCCACATAAACTCCCCGGTTACCTCTTCCTTCAAAGAAAGTGCTGACATTATCGTAGTAATCTGCTTCGTATACCAGTGCACCAGCCCGGTTGAAGATCTTGACACTGTTTTCAGGAAACTTTTCTATACAGTCAATGTGGAAAATGTCATTTTCGCCGTCACCGTTAGGAGATAGGCCGTTGTAGACATTGATGTCTGCCTCTACCACCACCGTACCGGAACTACTGCAACCATTTACGGCAAATACTTCGTAGCGGTACTCTCCAGCAAACATTTCGGTAACTTCAAGGCCTACTGAAACAACATCTTTCCCGTAGGTTGAATACCACACCACTTTTTCAATGGCGGCAGCATCCTGCGGGATGATCCTGATAAGCCCTGATTTTTCATCGCAGAGGGCTGGTTCGGTATAGACCTGGTACACAGGTGAGAAAGTCTCATCAAGTATTTCAAAAGGCACCCTATTGGTACGGCAGCCGGATCTGAGTTCCATTAACTGAAGGCTGTAGCTGCCTGCTGTGAGGCCGGTCAGTTTAGTGGCGGGCTCAGGGGTCTCTATCAAACTTCCTGACGCATCGTACCAGAAAAAGGCATAATCACTGATCAGTGAAGGTATCATCGCGGTGACGGCGCCATCAGGCTCATCACAGCGGCTCTGGTGATTATTAACCCGGACAATCGGGTCAGGAATGACTTTCAGGCTTTCTTCCACTGTGCTGATGGCCTCAAGTTTACAGCCGGTCAGGAGATTCGTGGTTTCTAAGCGGTAAGTTCCGGCCCTCAGATTCAGCGCAGTATTTGAATTGCTGATCAGATTACCATTGGAATTGTACCAGCGGAAGCTATAAGCGCTTGTTTTTCCATCAACGGTAGCACTTAGTCTTCCATTGGCCAGTTGCGGATCACAGTTCTGCTGTGGGTTTTGCTGGCTGATGACTATTGCTTCCTCCAGGATATTATCCCTTACACTGACAGTTACCGGAGCGGAGATACAGCTGCCGTTCTCCAGGTCAGTGGCGATAACGGTGTAGTCTCCTGCGGCCAGGTTTTCTAAGGTTTTGCCGCTGGCAAAAGGCGTTCCCTCTGCAAGGTTACCCCTGTACCAGGTAAAAAGGTAGTTGCTGCCATTGTTCGCGGCCTGTATTTTACCGTTGGCAAAAATAACCTGGGCAGAAACAGAACCATTGAAGCGGTTTGGGGCACAGAATGTATTATCTGATGAAGAAGCAGAAATTACCGGAATATTGTTATCGTCTTCTACATAGAATTGTGCACTGCTACTACATCCGGTAGCAACATTATTGACCACCACAGAATAGAATCCTTCAGCGAGATTGGTAATCATCCTGTCGGTAGCTCCCGTCATGATGCTTGCCGGGTCAGTATTTCTTCCGGAGTACCACTGATAGCTGTAATTGGCGATCGTATAGTCAGTTTCAAACACCTCTACTGCCAACACACCACTTGGCTGACTTTCGTCACAGCTTCTTTGTCCGCGGTACTGGCTTACATCTAGTATAACCATAGGTCCATTAGCACTTTTGACGATTTCAATCTGATACGGATCCCCTACAATATTAAGTCTGCGATTATTGACACTTATGTAGTATGTTCCTGCCGCAAGATCAGTGAATAGTCTAGTATCGGTCGGGCTGACCAAAGTATTGAGCAACATATCAGGATAAACTCCCTGGTATAATCTGAACTCAAAATCATTCATATCGGCAGCAGCACCATTTTGTAACAGCTGGCTCAGGATTATGCTGGCGTCATCAAAACAGGTTTCAGGCACTTCCAGGGCAAATTGCGCTACCGGAGGTACAATTACCCTCGGTATACTATAAGATGACACTGAAGAACATCCGGTCACATTATTGGTGACTACTAAATAATATGTCCCTGCCTCCAGTCCGCTGACACTAGCCTGATTACTAAAAGATGCGCCGGCTGGATATTCTGATGAGGTAAACCATGCATACGTATAGCTAAATGGAGTAGCACTGATCATGGGGTTATCTGGTGATTCTGAGATACTGGCAGTCAAAGCCCCAGTCCAGCTGGATGGATCATTGTTGTTGCTGAACTGGTCACTATCCTTTTGTATGCTGACAATAGGAACAGCACTGATGTTGCGTATGCTGAATGACTGCAGAGATGAACTGCAGTTATTCCCGCCATTCTGCACTGCCCGGATAAAGTAGTTGCCTTCAGAAAGATCAGCAAACGGACTGGAATCAGTACCATTACCGGCATTAGCCACTATAGTAAGAGATTCGTCCAGTAGTTCAAATGTAAAATCAGCTGGATCGGCAGTGCTGGTGCCATTGGCATCTCTAACCGTAAGCTGTTGTACAAAAGCGGAGCCACCGTCATTGCAGCTCAGTTGATCAGTCGCTTCCACAGCAAGGGTAATGCTCAGGCTTGTTTCTCCAACGATGAACGTCCTTACTGATGTACAGGACAAAGCTGGAGCACTGGTATCCACAACCTCAACGGTATACCTGCCTGCCTGAAGGTTAAATGCTCTGGCAGAATTAGCGGGATCTACATTAGCGTTGCTCAGGATCGCTGACGGATCTACAACATTACCATTGTACCAGGTGTAAGAGAAATCGGCAGTGTTTCCATCATTGGGCCCAGCAGCCGATACCGTAATTGAGCCGGAAGGGCTTCCACCTATACAAGTCAGGTTATTGACAATTTCATCTAAAGAAATCTGAGGCGGCTCATTGTTATCCTCAATTACCAAAGAAGCCCTGGTAGCAGTCCAGCAGGAGAAGGTTTTATGCCTGGCAAAGACGTGATAGTCACCGGGAGGCACATCGTTGAAAGTAG
>CAZFFW010000001.1:163849-165722 GCA_964518125.1 uncultured Porifericola sp. | reverse complement strand
CAACCGTAGTCCGGCCTGATCTGCGCGATAGAAGCCAGCGGGTTTCTGGAGAGGTTCTGTATATTGATCTGGCGGGGGTTAGACCGACAGCCGGTAGCGGTATGTTCGGCAACCAGGTAATACGTACCTGCTACCAATCCAGTGAAAGGCGAAGCAGTAGTGCCATCACCTGCTGCAGTAACAGGATTATTGTTGTTATCCAGTAGGATTAAATCATAGTCTGCAAAATTAGCGGGGCTGCCGTTTTGGGTTATCGTACCGATGAAAGCAGTTCCCAGGTTTGCCGGTCCGCAGCCATTAATATCTGTTTTTGAGGTAGTAATGGCTACATTAACAGGATTACTGTTGATTACCACTGTTGTATCAAAAGAGCAGCCTAAACCCGCTCCTGAATCATCAATTACCTCTAATCGGTAGGTATCTGGACCAAGGTTATTAATGCTATTTCCACTTGTAAACGGTACTAGTGGATTAGCTGAATTGTACCAGTTAAGAATATAAGCACTACTTCCGTCAGAACCGGATACACTGGCTGTAACACTTCCATTTCCACTACCGTCACAACTGGTGTCATCCGACTTCACGAAATTGATATCAGGCAAAGGAATATCTTTCCCTATGGTAAAATACGCTTCAGCGACGTAGCAAAAGGGACTAACATTGATCTGTACCGCTATCAGGTATTCACCAGTATCCAAATTGCTGAAGGTATGCTGTAATGCAGTGGTGCTAAAACCTGGTTGCCATATATCCAAAGGTACAGTGCCTACAGTATTGCCCTTGAATAAATTTACAGTATAACTATCAAGCGGATTACTGGATGGACCGGCATTTAGTGTAAAGGTAGCTGCACCATTGTCAACAGCACAACTGTTAATGTCCATAATATCATCAATTACTACGCTGGGAGGATTGGCCATCTCCAGTAAAAAGCGTTCATAATATGTACAGCCTGTTTCTAAATCAGTAACCGTAATTCCATAATAACCTGGCCCAAGCAACTCTCTTGTAGATTCAAAGTCATTGTCAGTTCCATTGGCAAAACTGCTGCCCGTTACTTCATAAACCCAGTTAAACGTAAATCCGGGACTGCCTGCTATAGTAGGATCATTGGTGTCAGTTGCTACTGCAATACTTGCCTCCCCATTACTTGAACCGACCAATCCACAACTGGAGGGACGGGTATAGTCAATAATGATATCTTTGAGCGGTTTCTGCAAAAGCACAAAGCGGAACGGCTCAGAAATACAACCGCTATTATTATCGGCAACAGTAGCAGTATAAAGGCCGGGATCCAGACTGCCAAATGTGACATCACTGCTTGAAGTCAAGGCATTACTATAGCCGTCAGGACCATTTAACTGGAAAGTATAGCTTCTTAGCTGGCCGGAAGTACCAGGTATGTTCCTGTAGCCTCCATCCACCGTAAGTACAACTTCTCCATTTCGAACGCCAGTAGTACAAAGACTGGCTAGAGTAGTACTAACCGTATCTACTACTGGCCGCGGCTCAGGCGTATTGAGAATGCTTATAAATGCTACAGTAGAACACCTGCTTGCGTCTTGGGTAAGCCTGAGGGCATAATTTCCTGCATCCAATCCACTTACACTGCTTCCATCAGCAGAAATATTGCTGGTAATGGCAGTCCCGTTTACGTTATTTACAAACCATTCAAAAGTATAGTCAGCTGCTGAACCGCTAAAGCCATTTGCCTCAATTACTCCATTGGGCGTTGCGCCATTACAGGATGTATTATTAAATGCATCAAGGTTAACAGTAGGCGGTACCGACTCATCAGTTAGCGTAAAGCTGAGCGGCGCGGAGGTACATCCCACGGCAGAAGTAGCGATGACGGCATAGTCACCGGGTGGCA
>CAZFFW010000001.1:0-163749 GCA_964518125.1 uncultured Porifericola sp. | reverse complement strand
GAGATGCTGCTGCCCCAGGGATCGGCACAGGCATCAGGCTGCACCAGGGTGGGATCAAGGTCAAAGACAGGAGCCTGCAGTTCTTCAGTGATAGAGGCAAAGGCGATCTGCCGACAGGCGTTAGCCATGTCAGTAGCCACCACAGTGTAATCCCCTGCAGGCAGCCCGTCAGCAGTACTGGTTGAGGCGATGGGTGTAGCGGAACTGGCATCGTTGAGGGAGATCGTTCCGTTGAACCACTCAAAGCTAAAGCCGGCATCGGTACCGGCCACCAGAGCCTGTAGTTGTCCGTTAGGGGCAACGGGCGGACAGGCGGTTTGCGCCTGCAGCACAGCCACGTCAATGGAGAAGGGGTTGGTAACAGGCTCCAGCGTAAAGCTTAGCGGTGCGGAGGTACATCCCACGGCAGAAGTAGCGATGACGGCATAGTCACCGGGTGGCAGGTTGGCAATAGAGGCCGAGGATTCAGCCAGGGTAGCGCCGTTGGTCAGATCGGTCCAGGTGAAGGAGAAGCCATCGGCCTGGGTGAGTCCACCATTGACAGAGACGGAGATGCTGCTGCCCCAGGGATCGGCACAGGCATCAGGCTGCACCAGGGTGGGATTATCAAAATTCGGGTAGCTGAGGTCCTGAGGTAAGTTAATATACGCCAGGCTAGTACATAAATTATTGGCATTGGTCACTCTAATGGTATAGTCGCCTGCCGGAAGATTAGTCGGTGTGGCTTCTGTAATCATTGGACTGGCAGGTAAACTGGCCTGGGAATATGTACCCAGGTACCAGTCAAAGCGATAACCTAATGTATCACTGCTACCTCCGCCATGCGCACTGGCATTTACGCTAGCACTTAACTGCCCGTTAGGTGAAGACGGATCACATGAAGTCTGGGCAGAAACAAGCTGGGTATTGATCTGTGGACTGAAAGTCTGGTCTGTGATGGTAAAACCGACTGCGTTGGAGAGGCATCGGGTCGTTTTATCAGCAGCATATACTGTGTATGTTCCGGCACTCAGTGTGTTAGAGAATATCCCTCTATTGATTATTAAGGTCGTATTACTTGTGTCAGGGCTGCTGATATTTCCAGCAAACCAGTATATATCAAAGCCTGCAGGATCAGCTGTCAAAGTTACACTGGCACTTCCGCTGCTTCCACATTGTATTATATCACTACTGCTATCCAGGGATAGGACAGGATAGATAATATTTTCACTAATCACCACATCTTCAAAGGATGTACAACCGGTCGTGTTGTTAGTCACTACTATTCTATAGTTGCCAGCAGCCACACTTTCCACTACCGGGCCGCCATTATATCCGCTTTTGGCTGGTGTTATATTGTTAAATCCCCTGTACCAAAAAAAAGAATAACCGCTTGTGGTCTGATTGCCATTGACTAAGGCTGTTGCAGAGAGTCTTCCATTGGGAGAAGCGGCATTACAACTAGTCTGGTCAACAGTACTGACCGATATACCAGGAGCGCTGGAACGGTTCTCAATTTCAACGGTTACAGGGCTGGATTCACAACCATTAGTGCTATTTATAGCGATTACCTGGTATCTACCTGCCGGCAAACCATTTACACTAGCAGTAGTAGCCAAAGGCGCATTACTGCCGTCAGCAAACCAACGGAAGGAATATGCAGCAGTTGTACCATTAACGTTTGCTGTAACTGAACCGGAGTTAGCATTGGTACATGATTCTATATGCTGGGTTACCTGGGCACTTACTATCGGCAGGGACACATTTGAGCTTACCGATCTGCTGATAATCGTATCACATCCGTTAATGGGATCTTTAATCAGTACTGAGTATGATTTTGCCGAAAGACTGGCTGCTGTACTACTGATAGATATGGTATCTCCCGATAAAAGATAGTCAGTTTCGTACCATACAAACTCATAACCGCTATTGATGGTATCTGTACCGACTACTATGCCTGCTTCCAATATACCGTTGGGTGAGTTGCAGGCGGTATATGGAGCAACTTCCCAGACTACTGCCTGAAAAGCAGGTGTTACGCGATCTATCACAAGCTGTACGGGCCGGGATAAACAACCATTCAGGTTATTCTCAGCAATAACGGTATAGGTTCCTTCAGCCAGGTTCTGAGCCTGTACACCGGTAGCAACGGGGCTTACAGAAGTATCCGTGCCTCTGTACCATCTGAATGTAAGGTCATTAATAGATGCTGCTATATAAGGAGTGCCCGCATAGTAGATATCCAGTACCTGCTCAGGAGATAGGGCGCTATCGTATAATTTCGTTTCATCCAGATTTCCATCAAATAAACCACTGCTACTATCTATGGCACCATCAACCTTACTAGCAGCTGACCCTACACCAATCATTCCGTAACGTGTATTGCCTGAACCGTACATGGTGCCCTGGGTCATCTGAGCATCCAGCACGCCATCTATGTAGATCTTCATGATACCCTGGTCAAACGAAGCCACGATATGGTGCCAAACCCCATCATCAACGACAATATTACTGCTGAGTACTGCTTTTCCGGCATTGGTATTGACGATCCATTCTATCTGGCCGGAGCTGTTTTTTCTAAGTTCCCAGTATTCATTGTCGTCATAAGACATGATGACCATATCGCTGGAAGAGGAAGTTTGAATCCAGGTCGCAACAGTGACTCTTTCATAGTTATTTAAACTATACTGTGGGCCAGTCATAGCGAGGTAATCATCGGTACCATCCATACTGATGCCTCCGCCCAGCTGACTAGGGATAAAGACCGGTCCATTTTTAGCAGGGTTTGCTCTCAGCCTGCTGTTACCGCCTGCGGGTTCTGAGTCCTGCAGGTCTCCATCAAAACGCCAGTCGCCTACCATATTGTCGGCAGGTAATGGGGTAGGAGGGATCAGGCCTGCTTCAGCTATTCCGTTGTCAAATCCTCCATCACACTTTTCATTGGGCTTTATCTGCTGTAGCTGTATGTCAAATGGCTGACAGGGAGGAGCCATGTTGTTGGCCGATATATCGTACCCATTTTGTTCTGCAAGGCTTTCCTGTGTAGCCAGTGGTGGTTCCGGAACCGGTGCATCAATGGAAGCAAAGAAGCTGGTAAGTGGAATAGTTGAATGCAGAATCTGAGCAGTTGCTGCACTTAGGCACAATACAAGAACTGAAATCAAGGAAAGCGATACTGGCTTATTCATCTTTGTGGCTTAGCTAATGGGGTCATTCAGGCGGTTCATGCCCAATTATCCAACGAATTTGACTCTTAAGCCCAATTATTAATAATCACATCAAGTTGAAATAATACGATGTAAGAATAGCAGACACATCTTAACGGTCTGGTAAAGGCCTGAAGTTGGGAGAAATGAGCTGGCAGGATCAAAATACCTTCACCATAATACACATGCTATCCAGGTTCGGTTGACGTTCAATGTTGCTTTTCTTGAGTTTATTCAGAAATGTAAAGTGCTTTCCGGGACCAACATTGCGGTAAGTTTCCTGGTTAATAGCGATAAAGTGCAAAAAAAAATATTAAAATCATATTTTTTCATTTTACAGGCTCAAATGTAAGTTTCCAATCTCCCACGGCACAAATAAAATATGTAAGTTACTGTTAGTCAGTTATTTATAAAATATCACTACTTTTTATCTCTTCTAAATGGTGTAAGGTTATAATATATTTATAAAGGAATTGTATGCTTCTTTGCTTAAATACTTAGGTTCGGGCTTAATTCTTACATATAACAAAACATAGATTATATTTGACTTTAATAATAATTTTTATGTAAATTTGATAAAGTTTATTACATAAGTCATGTAATTAACTTGAATAGTACAAAAAGTTATTAAGCAGTAAGCACTAAATTCCAAAGCCATGAAGGCAACAAGCAAAAATCAACTGAGCGTAAAAAGTATCATCATCTTTATTTTCGTGCTACTTTCAATTTCATCTTATGCTCAGCAAAGCGCCATTTACTCAAACTTTATGTTTAACCGTATGGCCATTAATCCTGCCTATGCAGGCAGCCAGGATCAGCTAAATATCACGGCAATACATAGAAGACAGTGGGAAAACTTTGAAGGTGCACCGTCTACCAGTGCTTTCAGCGCTCATAAATACCTGAAAGAGAAAAATATCGGTCTAGGTATGATGGCCAGCAGTGACCAGATTGGTATACATACTGATAACCGCCTTTACCTGGTGTATGCTTACAAAATAAAAATGAAAGCCGGTACACTGTCACTTGGTTTGCAGGGTGGTTTTAGCAGACTAAGCTCTGATTTTAACCAGCTGAACCTCAAAAGCGACAGAGATGCCATGATGAGCGGTATGCGTTCTGACTTTAACCCAAATTTTGGTAGTGGTGTCTACTTTAGCAACAACAGTTTCTTTGCTGGTCTGTCGGTACCTTACCTGATCAATAACCGCCTTGAAGGCACCAGCGAAGCACTGGCCCAGGCCCAGGAGTCACGCTACTACATGCTTACCGCTGGCAAGGTGCTGGATATCAACAGGGATTTGAAGATTGTTCCTTCAGTACTTGTTCGGGTTCAGGAAGGTAATGCCATGGGAATGGACATCAATACCAACATGGTTATCAAAGACATCCTCACTGTTGGCTTGTCTTACCGTTCAGAAAGTGCCCTGACTGCCCTGATGGGACTTACGCTGAGCCAGAACCTAAGCATGGGTTATGCCTATGATCTGACTAACTCAGACATTGGTAAGTATTCCAGTGGATCTCACGAATTTATGATGAATTTCAGGATACCGAACTCTAAACTTTGCCACACCTACTTCTAAGATAATTTGCTTAATAACTCTCCAGAAAAATGCCAGCTATTAGCTGGCATTTTTTTTTGCTATATGAGCAGAATATCAGGAAACATAGGCAGGACTGAAGTCCGGGGAATTCCAGGAACTGCGTATATGCCCTGTAGGACGCTCAGTATAGTAGGTTTCATCAGCTAATCGTTTAGTGTATCACAATTATCAAAAGATCGTAGGATAGCTGAAAAAGAATATCTGGCGGGACTTGCTTATAATTCTGAGATGCTTCGGAGTATATCAATTGATACATAGAATTCTGTGAGGGGTATCTAATTGCAGATATACGATGAGATGGAAAAAATATCGCTATCATGCCAAACATAGCAGTCTTATCCTAACTACCAATCAAGCGCTTAGGGATTGGTTTATTCATCTGAAAACAAGCGGATCAACCTGATCAGTGGAGTGTAGTTCGTGAAGTGATATTTTGCTTGAGATGCTCACCTGCATTTTGACTGTACATTGGTATTGATACAATCATCAAATATGCCGCTGCACTTGTGGTACCCTCAGCGTCAACAGAAAAAAAAAGGCAGTCCAACTGTTGAACTGCCTTATCTGTTGAACACCTGAAATTTTTATAGCAGGCTGTTATCATTGCAGGGCCGCCACTGCTTTTATCTGCTAAGTTCTACATAACCAGTCAAAGGCTGACTTCCATCATTTTTCTCAATAACATAAAAATATGTACCATCCGGTAACTCCTGACCTCCAACATAAATGCCCCGGTTGCCAGTACCTTCAAAGACAACGGAGACATTATTATACGCCTGTCCCTCATAGACCAGGGCACCGGCACGGTTAAAGACTTTGACCATATTTGCAGGGAACTGCTCAATACAATCTATATGAAAATAGTCATTTTCGCCGTCATCATTGGGGCTAAGGCCGTTGAACACATTGAGGTCAGCAGATAAAAAGGTAGTACCAAAAGTACGGCAACCATTGGACCAAAGAATTTCATAGTCATATTCTCCGGCGGGAGCATCTTTCAGGCTATACTGCGATTCAAAGGTCTGCCCACTCAGCAAATGCGTCCAGGCTATCCGGCTGATCACCATTTTTTCGGTAGGGATCACTGTCAGGCTTCCATCATTCAATTCACAGGAAGCCGCTTTAGTTTCAATCATATGGGCTGGCACATAGGAGTGGTCCTCGATTTCAATCCGGGCTTTTGGGCTGTAACAACCTGTACTTAGGTCATAAGCTTCAACATAGTATGTGCCTGCAATAAGATTGACAGCAGTAGAAGAGAGGTCATTTTCGTTGATCTGAATCTGCTCCTGAATTAGGGGGCTCCCGTCTTCATAAAACCAGTTAAAAACAAAGCTTTCATTTTCTTCTCCCATTATCACAGTAGCTGATCCGTCAGGTGCCGCGCAGTTAGTCATGTGACTGCCCAGGGATACAGTAGGTAGAGGGTGCTGAATTGGCCTTAGCGATATGGTTCCCCAGGCTTCATTGATACACCCGCTGCTTTTTTCAAGCACTTCAACTCTATAGCTTCCTTCAGCCAGGTTGGAAATACTGGCAGCATCTTCATTGATAAGCTGGCCAGATCCATCAAACCAGCGGAAAGAGTAGCTGCTGATACTACCGCTGACATTAGCACTGAGCACGCCGTTAGAGAGAGAATTATCGCAGGCAGTGTTTTCTGAAATGGTGATGACAGATACTTCAGGTAAAGCAGAAGCATCTTCCACCTGCACACTCATGGGCAGAGATAAGCAGGTACCCGTGATCATATCAGTGGCTACTACTGTATAAGTACCCGGCATCAGACCTCCCCAGGTAGTCCCCCTATGGACTGGCTCACCGGCAGTGGAATTACCGCTATACCATGCAAAACTGTAATTACCTGCTTGCACTACTTTTGCACTAACCGAACCGTCCGCCAGTGAAGGATCACAGACCGTAGCAGGTGTACTGCTTACTTCCACCTGCGGTATCTCAAGCTGTTCCTCCACAAAGAACGTCCTTACGGAAGAACATTGGGTCACTGTATTATAGACTTCTACCGTATAAAAGCCCGAATTTAGCTCACTGATTAATGCCTGGTCGGCACCGGCAATGAAATTTTGAGAAACAGCTTGATTACCCTCATACCATTGATAACGATATGTATCCGAAGTACCATCGGTTTCTCGGCTGATAACCGATAGTTGTCCGGTAGCCAGAATGTCGGGTTGGCAACTGATCTGAGGTCTCAGATTTGCGATGTCCAGGTCTATGACTGGTGCTGTGGATATGTTGTCCACTGACACTTCAAGCACTGACGAGCGGACAAAGTAAGCATCATGCCGTATCTGCAAGTAATAGTTGCCTTCTGTAAGTTCAGAGAAGAGTGTAGCACCAGGCTGATTAACGCTCACTGAATCGCGGAGTACCGAGAGGTTACTGTCTGCAAAAAGAAACACAGTATACCTGGACGGATCATCGGTTTCACCGTCAAAAGTAATACCGTCCAACGCTATATTACCATCAGGATAACAAACCGTCTGCGGGTTTCCATGGGCAGTCAGCACCGGCTCAATGTATACACTTTCCAGCTTATACGTTACGGTACTGACAGCGCCGGTTACGTTATTGCGTACTACCAGTACATATTCGCCTGCATTAAGACCATCAATACTTGAACCGGTACCTATAGGGCCACTTCCTCCGGCAGTACCACTACCGGAACTGCCATTTCCTCCGGTGTTCATGTAATCTTCCGCCCTATACCACTCGTAGCTATAAGTAAAATTATTGGAAGCCGAGTCTACTGGATTATAAGGTGATTCGCGTACATCAGCACTTAATGAACCTGTCCAGCTAGAAGGATCAGGATTCTGGCTGTATTGGGGCCTGTTGAGCACAATATCTATCTGAGGTGGGATACATTGGCTCTCAAGACTGTAGCCAACCGCAGTTGAAATACAGTTATCAGTATTCATATTGTTGGCAGTGATCCAGTATGCACCTTCTTCCAGTTGTCTGAATGGATCTGCCTGTATACCAGCGCCAGCATTTGTTAATGTTGCTAGATCAACATCCATCAGGTTAAATGTATAGTCAGAAGGAGACATGTTTTGGGTAATAGCATTGCCGTTATGAAAGTAGGATTCTGTGATACTTTCTACGTATATTTCTCCATTGACAGGATCACAGTAATCAGGATCTCTGCCGGCAAGTGTGAAGTTAATCTCCCGGGTTCCTTCCAAAACCTCAAAAATAGCCGTAAAACTACAGCCTTCACTGGGGCCAGCCAGGTCAGTGACTACTACCGTATACTCTCCGGCAGCAAGCCCACTGATGCTGGAACCATTAGTCAGTAATATTCCATTGCTATCGTACCATGCAAACTGGAAAAACTGTATATCACCGTCGGCAGGGCTTGTTGCTGAAACACTTAGCTCACCAGTAGGTACACCGCCACTACAGCTGAAATCAGGAAAATCGCTGATCAGACTGACAACTGGCTGGTATGTTTCTGTCTGTATGTTGACTGGTTGACTCAACACTTCACATGAAGTGCTAAGATTGGTAGCCAGCACATAATAAGTGCCATCGGCAAGTCCGCTAAATGGGTCTGAAACAATGCCACTACCAGTAAAAACTGCCGGTGTGTTAAAGTTTTCGTCCAACAGCTGCAACCCATACCCTCCCAGGGATACCGGGATACCATTTTCTGTTATGGCATTTACATAAATTGTTGCATTGTCAGTACTACAAATTGTATTGGGGCTGAAAGAAACACCATCAATATCCAGAGTTAATGGCTGGTTTTCCAGATAAACGGATTGGGTATAACTACATCCCATGCCTGAACCATTGGTATCAGTAACCAGCACTGTGTAATTGCCCGCCGAAAGATTAGCAGGTGTGACCCTTCCTGTACCTACAGGCGTACCTGATGTGGATAAGCCAGGATACCACGTATAGCTAAAGCCATTCAGGTCCTCACTGATACCGTTCCTACTAATTTCTGAAACTTCAATCTGTCCGGTACCATTACTGTTACAGCTGTAATCAGGGCTTTTTGCAAAAGAAATGATTGCCTCAGGTGTGGCATTGGGAATGGTAAATTGCTCAATAGTACTGAAACAATTTCCGCCGAAATTTTCACGGAAAGCCAGTGTATAATCTCCAGGTTCCAGCCCACCAAATACATGATTGTCATTATTGGCCGATCCGGGTACCCATATTTGCAGCTGGGCGGCGGGATCAACCGTACTGCTTTGGTACAGAATGACTTCATAATTATCCAGCGTGATAGCGGGAGAAAACGCGTCAATCTCAAGGGAACCATTACCGGGCGAACACTGAGATGCATTGACGATATTGCTGTTACTTACCTGCGGCGGGTCTGCGTTTGGTAAATAAAATTCAAAGGTTTCCTGGCAATTACTAAAGTTGTCATACACTTCAATCAGGTAAAATCCGGAAGGCAGATCGGTTCTGGCTGAGGAAAAAGCATCCTCAGAGACCATGGTGCCGGGATTGGCAGAGCCCGGTAGTGGATCTCCTGCTGCACGATAATACCACTGGAAAGTATAGCCAACTCCCCCAGGATTATTGTTATTTAACGAACTGACAGTGACACCCAAAGACCCGTCTGCAGAAGCGCAGGCGGAAGAGGGAACAAAAGTATCTAGGCTAATGGAGATTCCAGGGGCTTTTTCCACAAAAACCGTCATAGGTGCAGAAGAACAGTGGTTATAGTTATCCCTGACGATAGCGGTGAAATCTCCAGTATTTAATCCGCCAAAAAGGCCGGTTTCATTGCTCTGTAGCGGTAAGCCTGAAACGGTATTCCCCGCGTAAAGCTCAAATGTATAATTTCTGTCCTCGGTAAATTCCGGTGGTACCTGTGCTTTGCCGGTTGGCATAAAGAATGCTACTTCTCCATTGGCAAATGCCGGACGGCAATCGGTTGTAGCCTGGGTGTAGAGCGTATCCAGGCTGGGAAATATACTGTTCTGCGTAGCTACATTAGCATAAGCCACAATGCCACACATGCTTCCGCTGCTGGTCATGCGTAAAGCATATCGGCCTGCTGCCAGGAATCTAAGGGTATCGCCACTGCTGGCAATCTTAGTGCTTTCAACAGCGGCGCCAGAAGGACTATTATAGAACCACTCAAAGGTATACTCTGAACTATTTCCGCTAAATCCCGCTGCGATCAGCATACCGTTTGGCTGGCCAGGCAGACAACTGGTATTGGGAACTGTCTGTAAATTTACCTGCGGCTTAGGAGCCATGTCCAGCACCCTGATCTCAGTTTCGTTAGTAGAAACACAACCCAGCGGATTGATCACACGAACACCGTATCTGCCGGGAGCCACATTACTGAGCACCTCAGATGTTTCTGACAGAATGGCGCCGGTACTAATATTCCTCCAACGGAAGGTATATCCATCTGCCGACGTTTTACCGCCATCTGCCCTCACTGAGATCATGCTTCCCCAGGGTGCGTTGCAGCGATTGGCGTGCTGCACACTGAAAGCTGGGTCCAGTTGCGGCCTGCTTTTCTGAGCAGGTAAATTGACATAATTGATCGTTTGGCAACCCGTGATGCTGTTGGTAGTAAGCAAAGTGTAGTTTCCTTCCTGCAGTCCACTGACAGAACCACCATTGGTAGTAGGTTTAGCTGGCAAACCTGATTCGCTGAACGTACCAAAGAACCAGTCAAATGAATATCCGCTTACCACATTGGTACTACCTCCTATACTGCTTTCGTCTACATAAGCCTGCAGGGCCCCATTGGCCAATGCCGGATCACATGCCTGTTGGGGGTTGATGAGTTGAGTCCTGACAACAGGATTCCAGGTATCATCCTCAATATTTATCCTTAGGGCTCCAGACAAACACCGGGTAGATTTATCAGCAGCAAAAACTGTAAAATTACCTTCACTGAGTCCACTAAGCATGTTGCCCCGGGCAATAACATTGCTGCTGCTTGTATCAGGACTTGCAACATTGCCACTGTACCAGTAGAAGTCATAGTCCACTATATTACCGTCAACACTTACCGATGCTGCTCCATCAGCATTCGCCGGATCACAGATGGTTTTGTTTTGTTTGCTTTCAAGCCTTACAACCGGATAAATCAGGTTTTCCTCAATGACCATATCCATGGTGGATGTACAGCCGGTAATTTGGTGCTCAACCACCAGCCGGTAAGTACCTGCGGATAATTGTTCAGCCACCGGACCACCTGAATAAGAACTATTTGCCGGAACTGTGGTATTTGCACCTCTGTACCAGAAAAAGTTATATCCTGCGGTCACCTGGCTCCCGCCTTCCAGAACAAAAGCACGAAGGGCACCATTTGGCCTGTTTGGATCACAGGAAGTTTGCTGGGCAATTACTTCGGCATCAATAACCGGCGGAGAGGCCAGATCTCGCACCTCAACGGTAGCATTATTACCGCTGCAATTGGCAGTAACATGTGAGGCTACTACAGTATATGTACCACCTGTGAGGCTTTTCTGTGTGGCACCAATGTATAAGGGGGCTCCATTGGCGGTGCTTCCGGCATACCATCTGAAAACAAAGCCCACCGTATCTCCTGCAACATGGGCGGTGATGGCGCCATTGCTTCTGACTGAGCCGGGGCAAAAGTCATTGTCATTTAACAAAACAGCAGTCGTATTATAAGGTGAAGGTATAACCTCGGCTGAAACCACAGTAGGTGTACCATCACACTCTCTAATAATCCCATTTAGACTATCCAGGGGATAGAAGACTGAATTTGACAGCGAGCTTCCGCTATTGTCATAAGGGCCAATATCATTCAGAGATATGTACAGCGTAAAGTTGCCCGCTTTTCCGTTTACCCAAAGGGTAGTATCTACTAATTGTCCTACCTGGAATCCACCAGGGATATTCAGATAGAGCGTCTCTAAATGAGGATTAGGATCACTATCTGTATATGAATTGGCAGGATCATCTGCGTAAAACGAGATCGGAACATCCCGATAGGCAACTTCATCCCCGGTATTCACAAAGCGGAGTCTTACCTGAAAGCGATCATCCGGACATACCGGAGGGTTTACTGTTACCGGATTATCCGCAAAGTCCAGGTTGGGGGCAGGAAAAGTCAGGTTACCACAATAGTTGATGATCGGCGACTGATTGTAAAATTTGTTAAGGGAAAAGCTGGGTGCACCACTTCCCAGTAGGGCGCATTTCTGGGCGAAACTCAGGTGGTGAGGCTGCTGAAAACGCGGAATGCTAAGGTCATCATTGATATTGACGTTGAAATATGCAGTCTGATTCCACAGTTTACGGGCGGGCACCCAGTAATTATTGTTAGCCGCCTTATAAGCTCTGATAAACCCGCAGTCACGGGTATTATTGGTTCTGAGAACATCTCGGGTGTTTTCCTGGCATCCGCAGGCAACAATGATCTCTGTTTCACCGTCACCATCCACATCAGCGACTACCGGATACTCAGCTTGCGTCTGAGAACTGCAGAAGGTACCGGAAACTTTGCTGTTCAGCGGAATGCCCGTTGTGCCGTCTACTATATAAAGGTCTATTTCATCCCGGTAAACAACTTCAGAAGATCCGTCGCCATCAAAGTCAAAAACGGTGGTTCCGGTAAAGCCTGATGAGGTCTCCCAGAAGTCATCGTGGTTAGCCCATTCTTCATTTAGATCCATATCCAATGCGTACAGACTGGAGCCAGACATAAAGGTAATCTCAAGATCAGCATCCGTGTCAATATTGGCGATGTTAAGTGTACCCATGCCTCTTTGCCAGGTACACTCACCATCATTAGCGCCGCAAGTATTTCCATTCAGGTCTCGGAAGTTCCCCCGCAATTGTGTGGGGATTTTATTGAAGGGGCGGGTAATCAGCCTGGCTCGAACACTACTATTGGCGATATCCCAGAAAAAGACCATGCTAGGTCCGCGTTGGCTATTGTTAAGCGTACCGCTCAATACAACATCCAGGTTACCGTCTTCATTCAGGTCTACTACACTGGTGGAGCTAAAATTCTGGGTGCCAAACTGTGCTTTCTTGGGTTGGTATCTATCTGTATTTGTATAGGTAAATCCGTTCATGGGATTGACCAGCACCTTAGTGGCAGTATTATTCATATTGAGCACTTCGGTTAACTGGCCATTGGCAATATCAACTGCATAAATAATGTGCCCAAGGATGAGTTCCAGCCCCTGGCAGTCAGTACAATAGCTGTCAGGGAGGATGTCTACGGCTACCGAGATACCGTTTAGGTGATTGTCCCACTGCTGATTTCCGCTACCCTGGTTATGAGTTCCCTGTATGATCAGTTGTCCGTTCTGAGCATCCCTGATTTCATTTACGTAATACAATTCGGCTCTCCCATCCTGGTTGAAGTCAGCGATGTTCATCATTCTGCCGTCGGAAATGACAGAAGAAACACTGCCCGGCCAGTAAGGGGTAAGGTCATGATTATACGCCCTGATTCTACCGTTTCTTTCTGAAACAAAAATTTCACCATAGCCGTCGTTGTCAACATCAGCAACGGCAGGATAGACAAAAACTTCATTAGAAAAAGTAATACTGCTGAGGGTACTTCCATCTTTTCCGTTGAGTACGGTCATGGATCTACCTCGCTCGTTGGTAGAGATGATTTCCGGAATACCGTCCAGGTCAAGGTCAGCTACAGTTGGAATGGCATAAACGCCACTGCTGCGGGCTTCAGACTGCCACTCCACTTCAATTTCAAAAACATTACCCTGGGGTCTTACTTCACAATCAGCTACACTGGTAATGTAAGTATTGGGGTTGTCAGGAGAATCCAGACAGTCGCCATCGTAATAATCAAAAAAACCGTCGCCATCATCATCAATGCCGTTGTTACAGTCACTTTCTACCGGACATACCCCTGAATAGCGGCAGTCTGAATCAAGGCAATCGGGTAAGCCATCGCCATCATTATCTATTCCATCTGTACAATTTGACTCAAAACTCTGGCAGAAAGGAGATGAGGAGCAGTTAGAATCAAAGCAATCAACGTCGCCGTCGCCATCATCGTCTATTCCATTATTGCAGTTTTCAAATTGGGCTATGGCCAGCGTAGAGATAAAACAAAAAATAGGAACAAGGATATATCTAAAATTCCTGCTAATCATGATTTTACTTTTTCAGTTTAAGCTGAAGCAAAGTAAAAGTGTCGTAGCAGATAAAAATTTACTATTTGTTGTTAGTGATTACCATGTAGATTTTACACTAAAATGGAAAAATTTTTCCCAAAAAATGTAGTATTAAATACCCAGGTGAAAAGCATCATCTGGTGATGCTTATACTTCCACTGGCTTTATTTAATTTATCTGTACATCTGACAACATAAAAGTAAGTTCCTGGTGCTAGTGGGCTACCACTATGATCAGTGCCTTCCCAGTCATTGAGGTAGGGTGCTGCAGAACGGAAAACTTCTCTTCCCTGCATGTCAAAAATCAGGAAGTAGCACTCAGGAAACTGATCAAAGTTATTAATTACCCACTGATCATCAATACCATCTCCATTTGGAGAGAAGATATCCAATGCATCTACCGGTACTTCTTCAATATTCACACTGATCGTGATTTCAGTGGAAGTACTGCATCCATCAGCGTCATAGCCGGTAAGTGTGTATGTAGTGGTATTGAGAGGTTTTGCGTATACCGATGATGCTGTACTGTCACTAAGGCTGTTGGCAGGTGACCATTGGTAAAAGTCAGCTCCGCTGGCATACAATTGTACTGAGTCTCCCCTGGCAATGCTGTTTTCACTGGCTTCCAGAAACAGCTCAGGTAAGATTTTTTCTTCTATGTCAATAGAAATCGTAGTGTCGCAACCAAATTCATTGGAAAGCAGGGCAGTGTAAGTGCCCCCGCTGGCAATAAATCTGAGGCGGCTATCGGATCCGTCCTCCCAGATCACGCTGGTAAATTCGCCGCTGATATCCAGGCTTAATGTATCTCCCGGGCAAAGATAATCCGCTGAGTTTACAAACTGAGCCATAGGCCTGGGGTGTATCTGTATCGTTTGCGTAGCCTCACTACTACAGGCACCATCATTAACATCTACTACCAATCTGACAGCATATGTACCGGGCTCAGTATAAGTATGTAACGGATTGGTGTCAAAAGATGTGGTACCGTCATCAAAGTCCCAATAATATGATATATCAGTATCGGTAGGTATCATGCTCGCTGAACTAAATGTAATGGGAACGCCAATACAGGCAGCATCCAAATCGGACGAAAATGAAGCTTCCAAGGGGATTTCCTGGATTATCAAAACTTCACTACTGAGCCGACAAGAGGAGCTGTTGAGCGCTGTTACAGTATAGGCTCCTGCAGAAGAGGTGGTTAGGGAGTTACTTGTTTCTCCGTCTATCAGAATGTTGTCCCTGTACCATTCTATACCGCTCATTTCATCGGCATTGAAGTTTAATGTGATTTCCTCACCCGGGCAGATTACCAATGGACCCTCCTGGACAAATTCAATGGTAGGTGTAGGAATAACATCTACAAAAACGCTTTTAGTAGCACTTTTACAAAGTCCCTGTTTTACTTCCAGCAGGTAAACACCTGCATTCATCTGGCTGACATTGGAGATGACGGGGCTAATCTGATCAGAAACAAATCCATCAGGGCCTGTCCATTGATAGCTAAGGCCGTCCACGCTTGCAGCTGATAGGGTAAGAGCATTTCCTTCACATATTGTGGCAGGGGCAGTAATTGCCGGCACATTGGGTATAGTACCACTGTCCTCTACCAAACTTACAGCTGCTGAGGTACTGACGCAACCCAGGTTGGTATCACTTATCTTTACGGCATAGTTTCCTCCAGCAGATGCCTCATAAGAAGGCTGGTCTGCTCCGGGAATTGGATTCCCATCTTTTAACCATTGGTAAGTAGCATTCAGAGTTGGCGTTGCAAATAGCGTCACCGGACTTGCTTCACAAATGGCAGGAGGGGACTCTGGCTTTACGACAGCCTTTACGCAGCTATTATTCTGTATGTATGTTACATAAAATCCCCCAAATGCATCTTCTTCGGTGGTGATGATATCTGGTTTGGCATCCATGTTAAAATCTGCTATTTCCAGGTTTCGGTACTTACTAGCGAGCCCTGCCTGAATAAGCTCAAAATTTGGGTCACCGGGAACAGAGTTGTTTTTGAGAATCACCACCTTATCACTACCGGCAAGGGTCGCTACAATGATATCAGGCTGCTGATTACCGCTGATATCTGCCAATTTAATACCCCAGGGCTGTAAAGCGGCATTCATTCTTATAGGGGAAGCGAAGGCTATGTTAGCAACACTGCTCTGGTTTAGTAATAGCAGGATAGCTCCATCCTCAAAATCTGTAAGTACAAGGTCCTGTTTGCCATCTCCGTCTATATCGCCTGAAGCGATATTTACCAATTGTCCGCTAAGGCTAAAGGTCACGGCAGTTGCAAAATCCAGTACGCCTGCCTCACTGGTATTTCTGACTACATAAAAATTACCGGACAGATTGGAGGATAATATGATATCAGCATGCCGGTCACCGTCTATGTCATTAACTTCCAGGCCCAGTGTGGTAGAGGGAATAGCGATGATTTTCCTTTTTTCAGCGGGAAAAGACAGGTTTGCAGCATCGCTTTCATTCTTAAAAATAATCAGATTTTCAGCAGTCTGGTTACTGATGATGATTTCAGGCCGGTTATCTCCATCCAAATCGTGTACTTTTATACGCCGGGTACCGTTGGTGGGGCCTTCAAAATCCGCACTTATGACAGTAGGACTGGCAAAACTGATTACTGCCGGAGATGTCGTACTGGTATTCTTAAAAATATAAATATTCTCGGCCACATCGCCACCCTGGGTCACCAGTAGTTCCGGCTTGCCGTCACCATTTATATCCTGGCAACTGACATTACGGGCAGGCTGATTGATGTTGAAATAAGTGCCCGGTACTTTTACAAAAGTAACATTTCCGGGGTCGGTGCTGGTATTGCTAAACACATTGACGGAGGTAAGTTTCGCAGCATCAGTATTGTTGACAGTGGCAATATCCAGGTCTCCATCATTATCAAAGTCACAGTTACAAATGTCATAAAGGCCACTTTCTTCGCTGATGATCTTGCTGGCATTACTGACATGGCTGAAATCAAAATTCTCAGCCTGGTACACCGGCACAAAAGGGACATCAAAAAAAGCGTTGCTGGCCGTGCTTAATTCGGTCACTGACACATGCCCAAAGCTTGCAGTATTGGGTACAAGTACTTTCATGAATTGATCCTCTACGCTAAGCAAAGTCGCACGACCGGCACCCAGGTGTACAACAATATTGGCAGGATCAGTTCCAAATCCCTTACCCACAATATAGACTGTATCCTGGTAAGAGGCTGACCTGGGATAGAAGTTTGACAGCTGCATCTGAGCCATGGACGGTAAAGTGGTCAGTAGGCTGAAAGTGAGAATAAAAAAGTTTTTGGCCATTTGAGAAATGATAGCTTATGCAAATACATGGCAAACTTTGGGCTTTATTCCTGTAATGTAAATTACTTTCACTGGTATTAACTTACACTGTTACTTTAGCGCTTATTTCATCCAAAGCTGGAGGAGGTGTTTTTGTAGTTTCGTTTCATTAATTTCTGTGGAGAGTATTTCTACACTTTATTCTAAAGATAATGACAAGACTAACATCAACTTCTCTTTGCCTATTCTTACTGTTCATTTTCACTTCTCAATACCTGCAGGCTCAGATACTATTCGGACCTAAAGTCGGCTACCAGGCCTCTATGCTCAGATACGCCAAGTTATATGATGGAACTGACTACACGGAAGGACTGGGTTTATCCCCTCAGGTTGGCGCCGTCTACAGTTTTAAGGTAAGTAAGGGAATCGCTTTTTATAGCGAACTTTACTATTCACAACGCAGCAAGTCTGAAAAAACTACTGAGATCACCACCCTCATGAGAAACCACCAGGCTAATTATCATTTTCTGGATGTACCGCTGATGTTAAGAGTTACACATCCACTATCCAAGGGCAAGAAAGCTCCTTCTGCTTATATCAATGCAGGGCCACATATAGCTTACTGGCTCGCCGGGCAGGGTGAACTGGAAAGTATGGAATCTTTTGGTTCAAATAACAGGATTCGCACAGAATACACTATAAGGTTCACTGATGCGGAGCAGCAGGAAGCCACACTTTTTGCAGAGGATGCCAACAGGCTACAATTTGGCCTTAGTGCTGGTACTGGATTACTGATCCCCATGAACGACCAGGGCCACATGCTGCAGATTGACTTTCGTTATACACTTGGAAGTACTTTTATGGGAAGTGATCTTGACCTCCCGATTGGCACGACTGGTGTAGAGGAAAATTACAGCTTCGGCTATTCTGTTATCAGTGCTTCGGTAGCTTATACGCTCTACCTGGATGTATGGGGCATGAGGAAAGGAAAAAGTACGAAAAGGAGGTAGCTTACTTACCTCCCTTTATTTCAAGCAGCCAGGCATCTTTCAGCAATTTATTCTCGCGGAAACGATCCCTGGCTTCTTTGGTTTTATCCAGGTTATCTGATCTGTACAAATACACCAGGTGAAGGTTTCGGTCACTATTGTAGCCGCTGGCCGAGAATACACCTTGCTTACCCAGTTCAACAGCATTTTTTCGGGCATTTTCCGCATCCTGGAAAGCACCTACTATTACATAAAAGCCTATTGGTAGTTCATTCGCTGTTGTTCCCAGGTAGTACACTGCGTGGGCAGGTTTCTCATTTTCAGCACTAAAGGGTGCTATTTCTTCAGCTTTTTCATCCGCTTGTTCGGCTTCTTTCTGGTCTTTAATTTCCGGATTGGCAGCAATAGTCACTACTTCATCATCCATAACAGCTACAGGCTCCTCAGTCTTTTCTTCTTCTTTTACAATCTGGGGATCTTCTTTTTGCCTTTTGCTGGCTGAAGTCAGCTTCCCGAAACGATACGCTAATTGAATTTCGTGGCTACCCTGTCCGATGGTGTTGACAAGTTGTGAGGCGAGTTCATAACCGTAGGCAATTTTTAAGCCTTCAATCTGTATTCCTGCCAGTATTCCCGCTCCGTACTCTTGCCGATAAAGGCCGCCAAGGTACAGGAGCTCATTGTAGTGGATGAGTGCGCCACCTTCAAAGTAATTTTCAAAATGCGCATCCTGGTTGTATTGTACAAATGGCTGCAACCCAATAGGTGATGCTGGAAACTGAAATTTGTAGTCAAAATTCACAATGTAATTTTGATAAAATTTAGGATCATTCAGTTCCGTGATTTCATTGTACAAAGGCCGGTTTTGGATCATCTCCGTGAAAGTAATCCCCAGATTGAGCCCCATAAGTTGATAGTTGGCGCCAAATTTAAGGTCAGGGCTTAGCTGTCCCTCGGCCAAAGCACTTATCGCCGGGTCAGATGGGTTATAATTACTTTTACTGTTGATACCAGAAGATACAACTCCTCCTGCCAAACCAAAGTTAAGACTGGTTTGCTGCCCCAGTAATACTTTATAAGCAAACAACAGGCTTCCTGAATTTGACTGTATAGCGCCCCTGCTAAAGCGTTGGGCCTGAAGGCCTAGCGAGATGTGAGGGGCTATTCGGGTATCAAACTGAAAAGTTGATACTGCCGGTGCATTGTCTATGCCTAACCACTGTTGTTTATGATTAAACCCAAGCTGGGATCTTCCGTGATCCCCTGTGAAAGCCGGGTTTACCAGTAGTGGGTTTACAGGGTAGAGATTTAATGATGGTTGCTGTGCATAAAGCCAACCTGTGATAAAAAAACAGTGCAGTAGTAAAATCAATCGCATGGTTTGAGCGCTTTGTCACTCCTAAATAGGCAATTATTTCTCCAATCAGTAAGCCGTAACTCTGCAGACGACGTTGATAGCCTTATTATAGGTGTAAGCTGTATCCATAGGCCGGATTTTTTTTATATAATTGTTAATAATTTACGTATGCATCACAAGATGTTCAGCAGTATTTACCTGTAGGATGAGATATGCAAGAAATTAAATATCGGACCCAGAATAGAAGATCGTTCCTTACTATGATGGCACTATCTGTTCCAGCATTTTTTGTAGAAAATCACTACTCTTACAGTTCTGCAGTGATTCCTCAGACCAAGAATAATCTCGGTCTGAACCTGGGAAGCGTACAGGATGTACTGGCCGACAGGCCTATGGAAACAATCAATACGCTTACCGAGATAGGAGTTAAGGTTTTGGAATTTTCAGATGTCACTTTGCTAAAAAGACTACATCCGATATTGAAAGGAGCGGGTTTTGAAATTCCATCGTCTTTTTTTTACAGCCCCTATATCACTGGCAACTGGAATCCAATGGAGGCATTTGGTATGAAAATACCAGTTGACCGGACTTTTGAATCTGTCGTTACATCTGCTGCCCGCTTTGGTATGTCACACCTGGTGATGCCCGGTATTTTTCCGGAGGATAGGGGTGGGCTGGACGTGTACAAAAGACTTTCAGAACAGATGAACAAAGCCGGTGAATTATGTCAGCAGGCGAACATTCAGCTTTGCTACCATAGCTACTCTTATGAATTTCAGCCCATGGAAAACAGCAGCCCCATGGCTGTGCTGCTGGAATACCTGGACAATAGCCTTGTCAAACTGGAAGCTGACACTTTCTGGATGGCTATTGCCGGAATAGATATCATGGATTTTTTGACCAGTAATGCTGCAAGAATTCCTTTGGTACACCTGGCAGATGTTTCAGCCAATGCCCCTCAGTCTTACAGGGCAGTCACCCTGCCGGATGAGGTATACCAACCACCGGGAGATGGGGCGCTAGATTTTAAAAAGATAATGGATTTCTGTAAGAGGGATACCGTTGAACATGCTTTTATCCATCTGGAAAAAGCCACAGAGCCTCTTATTGCAGTGCAGAAAAGTGTACAATACCTGCAATCGCTAAACCCTTAGTCTTCGTTGGTCAGCATTTTTTGGGCTGTTTCAATTTCCTCTTCCTGTTTAGAGCTTACCCTGGGAAAATGAAGGTCAAGGCTTTCCAGCTTTTCTACAATCAACTGGCCCACCACCGTACGCATATACCATTTATGGTCGGCGGGGATGATATGCCAGGGGGCATAGGATGTGGAGGTATGGTTGATTGTTTTTTCAAAGGCTTTTGTATATCTCTCCCAGTGAGCCCTTTCTTCCATATCGCTCATGGTAAATTTCCAGTGTTTATCCGGTCTGTGAATTCTCTTCAGAAATCTTTGCTTCTGTTCGCCAGCAGAAAGATGTAGATAAAACTTCATGATCAGGGTACCATTGGTACTAAGATGTCTCTCCATATCATTAATGGAGCGGTAGCGATTTTCCCAGAATTCAGTCGTGATATCTGCCTTTGTTTTGATGCCGGGTATCCGTTGCCTGGAAATATAATGAGGGTGTACCTGGGTGACAATTACCTCTTCGTAGTAAGATCTGTTAAATATGCCAATTCTACCTTTTTCAGGTAAGACCTTATAGGTCCGCCACAAAAAATCGTGTTCCAACTCCTGCTCACTAGGTTCTTTAAAACTGTGGACCTGACAGCCCTGGGGATTAACGCCAGACATTACATGTTTAATAGTACTGTCTTTGCCGCTGGCATCTATACCCTGGAAGATGAGCAGCAGTGCGTATCGGTTGTGTGCATACAGGAGTGCCTGCAAATCCTTTAGGCGTTTGGTATGTTCTTCACGCATTTTCTTGGATGCCGACTTACTACTGACGGATGAAGTATCATCTGGTTTATAGTCTTCAAGTTTGATAATGGAGTGGGGGGGTGCGATAAATTTATCCGAATGCAGCATATTTTCATTTTTTTTAACAAACCCTAAGCCTTATGCCTTTGTTATCCAGCAAATCAACAGACATGCATAAAGTTAAGCTTTATACCCATCAGTTTCTGGATTTGCAGAGAGGGCAGCAGGATACTCTTGCTGACCACGCGATTAAAGTCCTTTTTGAATCCGGACAGGCCAAATATTTCAGCAAGGTTAACGAGTTACTAATCTCCAATGATTATAGCATACCTGATAGCCTACCCCGTGAGTTGAAAGACTTTCTGGAAACAAGCAGGGTTTTACCAGAATGGTCTGACGATAAACTGATCAAGAAGGGGCAGGCTTTTTTCCGTCAGCATGCCTCCAGTCTTACACTCATGCTGGGCCTGATGTCTTTACCTTACGACTATGCTGCTGCCAATGGTGCACAGGTTCTAGTCCGTTCTCAGCGACTAACTCAGGACGTAGGCAAAAGGCTGGTCGAGACCGGAAAGTATGTTTTTGATGTGGGTAGCCCGGATGGCTTTGCACCAAAAGGGAATGCAATTGCCAGTGCACAAAAGGTAAGGCTTATACATGCAGCAATTCGTTACCATATCAGTAAATCAGCTGACTGGGATCCATCCTGGGGTAAGCCCATCAATCAGGAAGACATGGCCGGTACCAACCTATCTATGTCACTGATACCAATCAGAGGAATGCGTAAACTGGGTATCAGCGTCTCTACTGAAGAGGCATTGGCTTATATTCATCTGTGGAATGTGGCGAGTTCCATGATGGGAGTGGTACATGAATTACTACCTGATACCGCCAAGGAATCCTTTTTGCTGGATAAGATGATCCGTGAAAGACAATTTAAGCGTTCTGAGGCTGGTGTTGCCCTGACCGCCGCTTTACTGGATTATGTGACTCAAAATGCAGGTAATCAACTTGCCTGGTTTGCGCCCAAGTATATGCGTTTTCTCTTGGGCGATACTGTAGCCAATATGTTGGATATTCCTGAGGGAAATGTAGCTGCCGAACAGTTATTGAATCCTCTCGTAAGCTGGAATCAGCTTATTGGACTTATTCAACCCAAAAGCGATTCTTTTTACCAGGCAAAAGACATGTACAGGGCAAATTCCAAAAAAGTATCTCCTGGTAAGAAAGTTAGCCTGAAAGTACCTGATGGACTGAAAGGTTGACGTATCATACTTTTTGGAGTAGTTGTCATAAATGGCGCAGATTTCCCGAGTATATCTACTATATTTTATGTCCGGAGGGATGATATTCTTACCTGTTTCGCTTTCAAGATATAGCTGGTATTTTATGGTAAGCCAAATATTTTAATATTTTTGGCGCATAAAATATTTAAACCAGACGAAATGAAAGCTTCAAATTATGCCCTTTATCTCGTAGGAGGTTTGTCCCTCATGGTACTATTTTCATCATGTGAGACCAGCAAAATAGCCTATGGCAATTCATATTATTTCAAGGCTACTCCCAAAAAGACTTCCCAGACGCAGGAAAGCCGGGAAGTTGTAGACGAAAAGCTCCTGGTTTCGCTTCAGGATGAAGCTCCTGCTGCCCAAATTGAAGAAAAGGTGGAGATAGTGGAGCAAAAAATAGCCCAATTACAATCTGTTCAGGCAGAGCGTGAGGCACTTCTTTCTGAAGGTGAGGCGCTAACAAGAAAAGAAAAAAAAGAGTTACTTCTTGAGGAAAGGGCTAAACGCAAAGAATTGAAAAAAGAAGTGAAAGCACTCGTCCAGGAATACAAACAGGCTCCTCAGCAGACGACAAACTCCAGTGATATTTCAGGTAATACCCGTACAGGGATCATCATAGGAGCGGCTGGCCTGGTACTGTTGATTATTGGCGGGCCAATTCTTGGACTGGTTGGCTCTATTCTGGTGGTGGTCGGACTAGTGCTTATTCTGCTGGATATCTTATAATATCTCTTTCTTCAGAATTTGATTGACCGGCGAAAGCCGGTTTTTTTTTGCCCAATAAATGGAATATTTTTTTGGCAAGTTAGACTTGATATGCCTCTCTACCCTTTTGGTGCAAAACTTAATTATAGCAAAAGTGCACTTTCAATGTGCTTAAAAAACCTGGTTCTAAGATACCGGAATTAAATACTGCTACAGTTTCTACATTTATAAGCAATTACAAATAAAAATGAATTTATATTTGTAATACTACTCGTGTAATGATTATCTTAGAAAAGTGATTTTTTTATTTTCTAAAATATGAAAAACAATAAAACATCTGATCTGATTGAGGCTCTTAAGGAGTACAATAAAACGCTTGCTGAGCAAATTAAACGTATGAAAGCTTTTATTGAAGAAATAGACAAACAATTAAGCCAACATAAAAAGCTGGAAAGAACAATCAATGCCGAAAAAGTTAATCAATGCTTTTCACGTCAGTACCTGACTGACAGGTTAGAAAAGTATCAGAATTAAGAAAAAGACAAAAGTTTAGAAGCTTTTGTCTTTTTCTTACCTTTTATTTTTACAGACTTTCTGTAGTCACGGAACGATCAATTTTTTTGATTAAACCCTGAAGTACTTTTCCCGGACCTGATTCAGTAAAATGGTCACAACCCTCATTGATCATATTGATAACTGTCTGAGTCCATCTAACCGGTGCAGTTAGTTGCGCTATCAGATTTTGCTGGATAGCTTCTGTATCTTTGTAGGGAAGTGCGTCTACATTCTGAAAAATTGGGCAAACTGGCTGTTGAAATTTTGTTTCCCTGATAGCCTGCTCTAATTCGTCGTGTGCAGGCTGCATGAGTGCCGAATGAAAAGCTCCCCCCACTGCTAAAACCAATACCCTTTTGGCTCCTGCCTCTTTCAGCTTTTCCGAAGCTATTTCTATCCCTTTGTGCGTACCTGAAATTACGATCTGCCCGGGACAATTATAATTAGCTGGAGTTACTACCTCTGTTTCATTGACTTCCCGGCAGATATCTTCTACAATGGCATCTTCAAGTCCCAGTACTGCTGCCATAGTGGAGGGGTTCATTTCGCAGGCCTGCTGCATGGCCAGTGCCCTTTTCAGTACCAGTTTCAATCCATCTTCAAATGCAAGTGCGCCGCTGGCTACAAGTGCTGAAAATTCTCCCAGTGAATGGCCTGCTACTGCATCTGGTTTAAAATTATCAGAAGTCAGCGCCAGTATCACTGAGTGTAAAAAAACTGCCGGCTGGGTGATTTTTGTTTGTTTCAAGGCCTCATCAGTGCCTTCAAACATTACATCAGTAATCCTGAATCCCAACACATCATTGGCACGGGTAAAATATTCTTTAGCTTTCAGGTTATTTTGATAGAGATCTTTGCCCATTCCAGGAAACTGAGCCCCCTGACCAGGAAAAACATATGCTTTCATAAAAAAATAGATTAGTTGTCCAGAAATCTTGATTTTAACTCAACAGTAGGGTATCGGCATTGATTACTTTTGCCAAAAATACGATAACGATACCGGGCTACAAGATTATAAATAAAATCGCGGATAGGATAAGGTACCCATCTAAAAATGTAAAAAAATGACCAGATGCCTGCCAAATACCTGGAAATTTCCAGTGCACCGCTACTCCTGGTAAAAAAACGATTACCTCTGATCAGCACCAGGCTGTTAAATTCATCCGTAGGCAATTCAAATCTTTTCAGTAATTGCTGACCGGCATCCGACTGTAGAGAGGCAAACTTGTATCTGCCCGCTGGGTCCCTGTCTATAATAAAGTTGACGGCGTTGTTACAAAGGTTACAAACGCCGTCAAACAATATAATATCCTGAATATCAGTTGAATTAGAGATCTTCTCTACCATAGACAATATTAACCCAGCCTTTTATGGTTTGTTCCCTCTTCGCAGGGTCAAGCGATATAAAATCCACCTCAGCGATGTAATAGTATACTCCGGGAGAAAGCAAGTCACCATTTTCAGTACGGCCGTCCCAGTCAATGTAAATACTGTTTTCATTGCCTGACTCGTAAAAGAAGACTTCTTTGCCCCAGCGATTATACACTCTCAGGGTGACGCTTTCAACAAATCGGGGACAACTGGAATTATCACCGTTAGAGCCATCCATCGGTCTGAAAGTATCATTGATGCCGTCACCATTAGGCGTAAATACGTTAGGCAGCTCATAATACGGGCAATTGTCGTTACAGATTGCTTCGCTAAGTTCACTCTCATTGCCAGATCTATCTACTGCTGAAATGCGATAACATCCGGCCAGAGATGTAAGTGGGCCATGTACAAAGCGGGTCTGATTGGTACTGGCAAGAAGGGTATAAGTTTCTTCTTCTCCACTGGCCGAAAAATAAATATTGTAAGAGCGAATATCGTCATCACAGGAAAGCTCAGGATCATCATCCCATACCAGTTCATTCTCATAGCTCTCCAGGTCGCATGCTTTATCTGCCAGGAAAGATTCGCAGTCAGTCAGTGTAGCGTTGGGTATGGAGATCGCTACCGGCTGACACGGAGGAATGGTATCATTGGGTTGGGCACAGGCTATCTGCGACAGGTTTACCAGGGGAGGAGGGTTTATTTTGTTGTTGCCATAGCTTCCCTGAGCTACAATATAATAACAGTATTCCTGTTCATCAGAAAGCGGCTCATCGTTAAAACCACCATCATCCAGGTAAGAGAAACCTTCACTGGTCACATTAACACTGTCAATCAGTACAAAAGCATCTGGGTTGTCAGGATTTACCTGGTTGCGGTATATGTAGTGATAAGGGAATTCCGGAGAACTGTTGCTCCAGGGTACTTCCGCACTCCATTCCAACTCAACACTACCCACTAATGGAGTAGGCTCAAGCCGCACTGAAAACGCTACCGCTGATGAATCTACGAGGTCATCTTCACTGTAGAGATAGATTTTGTAGCCGTAAGGCTCATCAAAGGTATTCAGGCCGGTATCAACAAAGGTAGTATCTGAGATTCTGGAGGAAATTACTTCTCCAGCGGTTTCAGGGTTGGCTGGGTTTACTCTGACTACCTCATAGGTGTAAGGAGGAGGAAATAACGCCTGATCTATTTCAAAGGGCGATCTCCAGGATACTGTAATAGCGCCGGTTTCCGTATCTGTCTCATCTATACTTACGGTGGTGATTACCGGGGCATCCGCCAGCATCTCGGCGCAGGCTTCTTCCGAAACGTAGCTTTCTCCACCCCCTGGCTGGGGGAATACAGCTACCAATCTGTAGCAGTAGCTAACGCCGGGGTTCAATTCCTGGTCGCGATAGGCGATCACATTGGCATCAACTTCAGCTACCAGTTCATATCCTAGACCGGCGGGCATCCCTGTCTGACAATTTTCGGGTTCAAAGGTTGTGCTGTCGGTTTTTCTCCATATCTGAATACGGTCTGCTTCTGCCTCACAGGAATAATTATCCCAATTCAGGTTGACGGAGCGGCCGGGAGAAGCTTCTGCTTCCAGACCGGTAGGAGCGGGAGCTACTATTGTAACGTTCCATATTTTAAAATCAGCTAGCGAAGGGCCTGTGGCTGGTTCAAAATCCGCAGCTCTGAAGTTAATCTGGTAGGGCTTGGCACGCACGTGGGAGCAATCGGTCTGCCAGCTGAAGGTGCCAGTGGCAGGACTTGCCTGTGGTACAGCAGGATCAGGTAGAAACTGGGCAGGAGAGCTTAGCTGTTCAAAAACACCCCCGAAGGCAGTCAGAACTACCCGGTCACCGTCAGGGTCAGTACCCATCACTTCTGCCAGAAGTTCGGACCCGGCTACTATACAGGTATCATTGGGAATGGTTAGCTGGGGCGGGTCGTTATCTGACTCTTCCACCAGGATTTGCATATCTCGGGTCACATAGCCTAATCGGATCCATTCCCCTTCAATGAGTCGCCACTCCTCAATAATAAATGCCACATTGTATTCACCAGGATTACCGGGCGAGTCCCACACCAATTCACCGGTTACCGGGTCAAGCGTAATTTCGGTAGGCTGGGTGCCATCCTGTTTGATGGGATTTTCATTAATACCTGCTGTCTGGTCATAAATATCAGGGTAGAGGTAGCCCTCAACCGGCTCATCCACATCCTGTTTGGGTATCACAAATTTATAAGAAAGGCTGTCGCCATCAGGATCAAAGGCACCGGGGTTGTGCAGGAAGCGTTTTCCTACAACCGCACCGTCAACCGGCGGATTCAGCAAAACAGGAGAGTTATTACAGGCAAGAAAAGGGTCAATGATAAGCTTGGTTTCTACATAGAAGGGAGTCTGTACTGAGTTGGTAATGTTGAGGATGTCAGCATTACGGTTGAACTCGCGAAAAGTGATGGTATATTCGCCGGGACCGGGAAAAGTATGGGTAATGACAAATTCACTTACCCTTATCTGCTTTTCATTATCAATCACTTCCCTTACAAAAAAGTCATTTTCAGTACTGAGATCAACGATATCACCATGTCCGAAAAAGACCTCACCGTTTCCAAACTCTACATCAGAACCAGTATCTTCATATCCAATGATTCTAAAACGGTAGGTGTAAGACTGGCAGCTGATCAGTTCGGCAATGATTTCACCTGCCCTGATGTGAGTAGCTTCTGCGCTGATGGATGCTAGCAGCAGTAGAATTACCGCAAAAAGCTTAATTCCTGAGTTTTTCAAAATAGTATGACTTAAGATATCTCCCAAAAAACGAATCCTTAATCTAATCAATAGCATCATGTTCTTAAAGGTGATGCTTCATTATTTTAAAATGTAAATATACAAATAAATCTTATAAATTTTCTTTCCTTGTACTGTATTTATTTAATAACGACAACAAACAGTAAAAATTACCTTCAGAAAGGTATTTATACAATACTTCAATACAGACTTCAAAAAATAATGCGCGGTAATTGTTTAAATAATCCGCATAAACAATTAAACAGAAGTTGAGGTTTAGGAAGAACTTACTGAGCCAAATTTTAGTTATTAATGCGTAATTTAAGCAGCTAATTATTTTAAACAACTCAATTTATTTAGAAGGGTTTAAAATAGTCTATTTGCTATTGTATGCTAAGCATTCGTGGCATATTTTTGATGCAATCCTTAAAAAAATTATCTAAAATTCAATAGCGCTTATTTAGTATGAGTTGGTTCACACAAGCAATGTCAAGTACGATTGGCAAAAAAGTTATCATGTCACTTACCGGACTTTTCCTGATAACCTTTTTGGTTGTGCATGTTTCGGGAAATATGTTGTTGTTTAAGAATGACGGTGGTGAAGCTTTCAATCTTTATGCTGAGTTTATGACGACAAATCCTTTGATTAAGCTCGCCTCCTATATCCTTTACAGTGGCTTGTTGTTACATGTCATTTATTCACTGGTGTTGACAATCAAAAACAAATCAGCCCGTCCCGTGGGTTACAAGGTAGCTCATCCCAACGATAACAGCTCCTGGAAGTCCAGAAATATGGGAATACTAGGTACGATTGTATTGATTTTCCTCATCATCCACATGCGCTCTTTCTGGTACGAGATGCATTATGGAGATATGCCGATTGCTAACTACGGAGGGGCAGAAATTGAAGATTTATATACTGTTGTAAAAGCTGCTTTCTCACAGTGGTGGTATTCTTTATTGTACGTACTAGCCATGATTGGACTGGCTTTCCATTTGTCGCATGGCTTCTGGAGTGCTTTTCAGACTTTAGGGCTTAATCATAAAAAGTACACGCCATTTCTAAAGAAGGTCAGCCTTGCATTTGCCATTATAGTACCCTTGCTTTTTGCATCTATGCCCATTTATTTTTTCCTACAAAGTTTGTCATAAAGTTTAATCTTAAATCATATGAAATTAGATTCCAAAGTTCCCGGAGGTCCTATAGCAGAGCAGTGGACCAAACATAAGTTCAATCTTAAGTTGGTCAATCCCGCGAATAAACGAAAGTATGATGTGATCGTGGTAGGAACTGGTCTGGCCGGTGCTTCGGCAGCAGCATCTCTGGCTGAACTGGGTTATAATGTTAAAGCTTTTTGTTTTCAGGATAGCCCGCGCAGGGCACACAGTATTGCAGCTCAGGGTGGGATCAATGCAGCGAAGAATTATCAGAATGACGGTGACAGTGTATTTCGCCTGTTTTACGACACGGTAAAGGGTGGTGATTACCGCTCCCGCGAGTCCAATGTATATCGTCTGGCCGAGGTCAGTGTCAATATTATAGACCAGTGTGTAGCGCAGGGAGTCCCTTTTGCGCGTGAATACGGAGGCTTGCTTTCCAACCGTTCTTTTGGTGGGGCACAGGTATCCAGAACTTTCTATGCCCGGGGTCAGACAGGACAGCAGCTACTTCTCGGTGCCTACGGTGCACTGAGCCGGCAGGTAGCTAATGGAAAAGTAAAAATGTACCCCCGTACAGAAATGCTTGATCTGGTAATGGTTGATGGAAAAGCGAGGGGTATTGTTGTCAGAAATCTACTTACGGGAGAAATTGAATCGCACAGCGCCCATGCAGTGATTCTTGCCACCGGTGGATATGGTAATGTTTTCTTCCTTTCTACTAACGCTATGGGAAGTAATACTACTGCTGCCTGGAGAGCACACAAGAAGGGAGCTCTTTTTGCAAACCCCTGTTATACGCAGATCCACCCTACCTGTATTCCAGTTTCCGGTGCCTATCAGTCAAAACTAACGCTGATGTCGGAGTCCTTGAGAAATGACGGCAGGGTCTGGGTCCCCAAAAAGGGAGGAGACAAACGCGCTCCTCAGGATATACCGGAAAATGAGAGAGATTATTATCTGGAACGTAAGTATCCTTCTTTTGGTAACCTTGTTCCCCGAGATGTAGCTTCCCGTAATGCCAAGGCAGTATGCGATGAAGGTCGCGGAGTAGGGGAGACAGGTCTTGCAGTATATCTTGACTTTGGTGATGCTATCAAGCGGGATGGCGAAGATGTGATTTCCGCCAAATACGGTAACCTTTTTGAAATGTATGAAAAGATTACCGGAGATAATCCTTATAAAACGCCCATGATGATCTATCCGGCAGTTCACTATACGATGGGCGGTCTCTGGGTTGATTATAACTTAATGACATCTGTTCCGGGGCTGTACGCGCTTGGCGAATGTAATTTCTCCGATCACGGGGCTAACAGACTAGGTGCCAGTGCATTGATGCAGGGATTAGCCGACGGTTATTTTGTTATTCCTTACACAGTAGGTGACTACCTGGCAGGAACGCCCTATGATAAAATACCCACTACTCATGAAGCTTTTAAAACAGCAGAGCAGGAGGTTAAGGACAGAATGAAAAAGCTGATCAGTATCAAAGGTTCACAGACAGTGGATCAGCTCCACAAAAAACTTGGTAAAGTGATGTGGGATAAGTGTGGTATGTCCAGAACCGAAGAAGGCCTGAAGGAGGCTCGCGAGGAAGTGCAGAAGATTAAAGAAGAGTTCTGGAACGATGTCAAAGTACTCGGTACTGACGAAGAACTTAACCAGACGTTGGAAAAAGCCAGTCGTCTTTCCGATTTCATTGAACTAGGTGCGCTGATGATTGAAGATGCACTTGACCGTAAAGAGTCTTGTGGTGGTCACTTCAGAGAGGAATATCAGACCCCTGAGGGTGAAGCCCTACGAGATGATGAAAATTATTCTTACGTAGCTGCGTGGCAATACAATGGCGATGATGTGGCAGAAGTATTGCACAAAGAGCCGCTTGTATTTGAAAACGTTAAACTGACTCAACGCAGTTATAAATAATTATGCTATGAATGTTAAACTAAAAATATGGCGTCAAAAAAACGCCAGCGATAAAGGAAAGTTTGATCTCTATGAGATGAAAGACATCAATACGCATATGTCTTTTCTTGAGCTCATAGATGTTCTGAATGAACAACTGGAGCAGGAAGGCAAAGAACCTGTTCACTTTGACCACGATTGCCGGGAAGGTATCTGCGGTAGTTGCGCGATGTATATCAACGGACGGCCGCATGGTCCACAGAAGGGCACTACAGCATGCCAGCTGCACATGCGTCATTTCCGGGATGGGGAGACCATCACAGTGGAACCCTGGAGGGCAAAAGCTTTTCCTGTGATCAAAGACCTGATGGTAGATCGCAGTGCTTTTGACCGTATTATCCAGGCTGGTGGATATGTGTCAGTAAACACTGGCGGTGTGCCTGATGCCAATGAAATCCCGGTTTCAAAGGATATTGCTGATGAGGCATTTAATGCAGCAACCTGCATTGCCTGTGGTGCCTGTGTTGCGGCATGTAAGAATGCATCTGCCATGCTGTTTGTCAGTGCCAAAATTTCTCAACTGGCACTCTTGCCCCAAGGGCAGGTAGAACGTCAGCAACGCGCTGAAAAAATGATAGCACAGATGGATGCAGAGGGTTTTGGTGCCTGTACCAATACGCAGGCATGTTCTGCGGAATGCCCCAAAGAGATAGATATGGCTAACATTGCCCGTATGAACCGGGAGTTCCTGAAGGCCAAAGTTGGCTCTGATCAGATTGAGGTAAAGTAAAAAAAGCCTGGCTCTGCTGAAGTCTAGCTTTGTCATTTAGGGTATTATCGTTGAGATAATGCCCTTTTTTTTATGCTTTTTGGTGAATAACAGCCAGCGATGCAGAAGAAATTGTGGTGGATAATGAGAGCGTTTAGCTTCATACAGTTTAGGGAGTTATTATATTCAGCTCACATATTCTGGTTTCTCTGCACTACGAAAACATCGAGTATATTTTCTTGCGGTTCATATCTTTATATTCCTTTTAAGGATTTGTCCATTAGTACACAAAAAAAAGAGACAGCCCTAAAGCTGTCTCTTTTATTCATTGTATGGAAGCTAACATTACATCATGCCGCCCATGCCCCCCATTCCGGGACCACCGCCAGGCATTCCGCCGCCACCTTTGTCTTCTTCAGGCTCATCAGCAATCACACACTCAGTGGTGAGTAGCAGAGAAGCAATAGAAGCAGCATTTTCCAGTGCAAGACGAGTCACTTTAGTAGGGTCAATTACACCTACTTTAAAGAGGTTTTCGTACTTGTCAGTTCTGGCGTTATAACCGTAGTCATCTTTGCCTTCACGTACTTTCTGAATAACTACAGAACCTTCCTGTCCGGCGTTCTCCACGATCACTCTCAGTGGTGACTCAAGAGCCAGACGTACAATATTAACACCGGTAGATTGGTCTTCGTTGTCCGTAACTACACTATCAAGAGCACTAACAGCTCTAACCAGTGCAACACCACCACCAGCAACGACACCTTCCTGAACGGCGGCGCGGGTTGCGTGCAGTGCATCGTCAACACGGTCTTTCTTCTCTTTCATTTCAACTTCAGTAGCTGCACCAATGTACAGGATAGCTACACCACCGGAAAGCTTGGCTAAACGCTCCTGCAGCTTTTCACGATCGTAGTCTGAAGTAGTATTTTCAATCTGCTGCTTGATCTGATTAATGCGAGCCTGGATCTGAGATTGCTCACCTGCACCATTGACAATGATAGTATTGTCTTTGTCAATATTGATTTTTTCAGCAGTACCGAGGTAATCAAGCGTAGCATTTTCCAATTTATAACCTCTTTCTTCAGAGATCACTGTACCGCCAGTCAGGATGGCAATATCTTCCAGCATGGCTTTTCTTCTGTCTCCAAAACCTGGCGCTTTTACTGCGGCGATTTTCAGTGAGCCTCTGATTTTGTTAACTACCAGTGTAGCAAGGGCTTCACCGTCTACATCTTCAGCGATAATCAGTAGAGGACGGCCAGTCTGGGCCACACCTTCCAGCACAGGAAGGAGTTCCTTCATCGCAGAGATCTTCTTGTCGTAGATCAGGATGAAAGGGTTTTCCAGGTTGGCTTCCATTCTTTCGGTATCAGTTACGAAGTAAGGAGAGAGGTAACCTCTGTCAAACTGCATACCTTCTACCAGCTTTACTTCGGTTTCGGTACCTTTGGCTTCTTCCACAGTGATAACACCGTCTTTGCCAACTTTATCCATTGCATCGGCAATCATCTTACCGATTTCTTCGTCATTGTTGGCAGAGATAGAAGCTACCTGAGCTATTTCGTTGGAGCTTTCAATAGTCTTTGATTGCTTTTTCAACTCAGCAACGATTGCTTCAACAGCTTTATCAATACCACGCTTCAGGTCCATAGGATTGGCACCTGCCGCTACGTTCTTGATACCGTGAGAGAAGAGTGCCTGAGCAAGTACGGTAGCAGTAGTAGTACCATCACCGGCATCATCTGCGGTTTTAGAAGCAACTTCCTTCACCAGTTGAGCACCCATATTTTCAATGGGATCTTTCAGCTCAATTTCTTTGGCTACTGACACACCATCTTTGGTAACTGTAGGAGCACCAAATTTTTTGTCAATAACAACATTACGACCTTTGGGGCCTAAAGTAACTTTTACAGCATTAGCGAGCTTATCAACACCTTTCTTTATTTTGTCTCGCGCATTGGTGTTAAAAAATATTTCTTTTGCCATGGTTCTTTCTGATTTTAAGTTTGTGAGTGTAAATTAAATAGTGCCAAATATGTCGGAACTACGCATGATGAGATACTCTTTTCCGTCAAAGGTGATCTCGGTACCGGCATATTTACCATAAAGTACTTTGTCACCTACTTTTACAGAAATAGGCTCATCTTTTTTTCCCGGTCCAACGGCAACTACTGTTCCCTGCTGAGGTTTTTCTTTAGCAGTGTCAGGGATGATAATACCAGAAGCTGTTTTTTCTTCTGCAGCGGCAGGTTCTACCAGAACTCTGTCCTCGTTAGGTTTGAATGATACTTGCGACATGTTGTTTCTAAATTAGTTTTTAAAGTTCATGAATAAATCATTATCTGCACTCAGCACATTGCATTTCCTATGCCAAGGTCAAAAAGTTCAATAAACGGCCTTTTTTAACGTCAATTTTGCAGTTTTGTCAATTCTCTGTCAGAAGTGCCAATTTTTGTCACTGACATTTTTGCACACTTGCGTAAATGCCCGCCGATTACTAAATTTTAAAGGTACAATAAAACGCATCATCAAAACTTAAGTCTATGAAATTAAATGAAGACTGGCTGACCAACGGGTTGGTAGATTTTGAGTATAAAAAATTCCTGCTGCTGGCTTATCTAAAGGAGATCAACGAAAACTTTTCTGAAAAACGCCTTTATCCATTCCTCTCTGAGCTGGTTTTTCACTACAATAATCTGTTGCGCATTAAAGAAAATAAGGCTTTGCTATATGAGAACTTCCCGAAACAAGTTAGCAAGGCAGATTTTGAAAAGCTTAAGCTTACCTACCAAAGAATCATACAGGATGATGAAATGATGCTCGTCATTGAAGATGTCATCCATTACTCGCTGCCTCGCATCAAGTACGGCCTTGATATGGGTGCTGAGATATATGAGGAGATAGCCCGCCATATTGTCATTGAGCCCATAGGAATTGCTCCTTTATTTAAGAAGGAGGGGTATATTTTTATCTGCGAATTCAATAACGCTGAAATCCAGATTTTTCGTTACCAGGTTGCTACACTCAATACCGCAGAAGACTCCTTTCACAGTATCAGTACTGAATTTGTGGAGAAGCAACAGAGAAATATTGTCAATACGCTGGAGCGAATAAAAATGGAACTCGTACAGCGCTACCGCTCTATGCCCAACCCTGCCACCTTTGCTGCCATATCAAAGCTTAGATGTCCATTGGTAGAGACCCTTTTGCCCATTACTAAACGCTTGCTTATTCAGCACCTTGGTCAGGCAGCATAAAAAAAGCCAGTCATCAGACTGGCTTAAATATGCAAATGCTGTAATACTATTACTATTGCTGGGGTTCTTCTTCTGAATCAGTCAGGTCTTCCAGATCAAAAACACCAGTGGTATCAGTAGAATTTTCATCGGGGACATCAGTATTCATGTTGGGCAGTACACTTCTCTCCTGGGCACGATCTATATTGGGGCTCCCGATCTGGCTGTCAGTAACCTGGGTATCTATCAAAAAGCTAGAGGATAAGGTCAGTACGATAAGGGCTATCGCAAAACCCCAGGTCAATTTCTCAAGGAGGTCTGTAGTACGCTTCACACCTATCATCTGATTTGAAGAACCAGAACCTCCAAACTGTGAAGAAAGACCTCCTCCTTTAGCATTTTGAGACAAAACAACCAGGATTAATAAAATCGCAACTACAATGGTAAGCGATATGATGAAAGTAAACATTTATTCAGATTTTAGATTTTCTATCTTTCCTGCAAAGTACGTTTTTTTCTGAGGAAATTTCCAAATTAATTTTGTATAGATTTCAATAGCCTTCTCCAATTTACCCTGTCTTACATAAATGTCTGCCAGGTTTTCAGTAATGACCTCTTCCTGCCAGACAGAACTTTCCTGTGAAAGGTCTATTTCTTCAGTTTCTGTTTCTGAATTTTGATTTCTTCTGAGGCTTATGGTATCCTGAGAATTAATAAATCGGTCAATTAGTTCATTTTGCTGTTGCTGATTGTGTGCAAGTGGTAAAGTATCATGTTCACTTTTATCAACATACTCGGATAACAAGGGGGCTACATCATCATCTTCCTCAGTTTGAGGAGG
This sequence comes from uncultured Porifericola sp., assembly GCA_964518125.1. GTDB lineage: Bacteria > Bacteroidota > Bacteroidia > Cytophagales > Cyclobacteriaceae > Catalinimonas. The sequence continues at coordinate 127,635 of CAZFFW010000001.1, read as the reverse complement.
ATTTTGTTCTGTAGAAATACTATCTGGCTGAATGGCTACTTCAGGTGTTTTTTTTTTATCCTCCTCTTCCTCTTCTTCGCTGAACTTATGTTTACTTTCCCTAAGTTTTCTCAGGTTCTCTTCAAGCTCATTATACACTTCATCCGACTCCATAATTTTGTCCTGCTCCTCGGTGGGAATTTCTTCTTCCAGTGGAGGGTCATAACTTTCCGGTACATTCAGTGAAGAAATATCGGGAATTGGAGTGTCTTCCGCTGAAATCGGGCTTTTATCGGTCTCAGTAACAATAGGTTCTTCATCAATTTCATCTTTTGCTACTGCCTGGTCAATGTGCAGATCTTCGTAGAAAAGTTTTCGCAGCATCCTTCGGTTAGGAGCAAAAATGGCTGCATGACTCAGAACTTCATAAGCATCCGGTGTCTGTTTATCGTGCTTGGCTTTGGCGAGTAAAGAATGGCCCAGCTGAAAATAGGGATAATCATGAAGGGTTTCTTTCAGGGCGTCCACTTCCTTATCGGAGATATCATTTGGATAAGACATTAAGTTGAGCAATGTCTGTTTACTAAATCCCATAACTTCTGCTTTGATTAATGTTTTTTTTAGACTCTACCAGTTGGCTACTGAAGCGGTGAAAATATCAAACACTATCTGCTCCAATATTTCATCTATGAGTTCATCTTCTACTGAAGCGGGATCCTGCTCCGCGTCAAAATCCGCGAAGAAGGAAAAACTCCTGTTGTCAAAATTAAATTCATCATCAGTCGTATTAATGTAGGTAGCATTGACTGTGATGCTAAGTCTCATCAAACCTGCCACATCACCAATTTCTTCATTACCCGAGGCCCGAGGCGCTACAGGCGTAAAATCGTAGCGGGTTATACTGCCCTCTACCAGCAGATCGCCATTGTCATCTACCAGCGACAAGTTAGTATTTTGCTGGTAATAATCTTTGATCTTTTCTGTGAAAAGCTGACTCATGTTAGGTGGCCCCCCACCTGAGTCATTGTAAAAGCTCTGTATACTGATGGTTCTTACATCAGGTCCCAGTGAAGCGCCAGTGAAGGAATATACTCCACAAGCCTGTAAAATAGTGCTGCTGATCAAGATTAGCATCCAGCAGGAGAGGCGTTTATTCAATTTCATACTGCTTGATCTTCCTGTATAGTGTTCGCTCTGATATGCCCAGGTCTTTCGCCGCATACTTCCTTTTTCTATCGTTTTTTCTGAGGGCCCGAATGATCATTTCTTTTTCCTTTTTCTCTAGTGAAAGATCATCTGCCTCTTCAGCCTCATGGGTTATATCCTCCACATTGGCCAGTTCATAAGTCGGACTTTCGTCCTTGCGCTGGGGTTTAGAAAGCAGGTATCGGTTTTTAGCCATTTCAGTGGCACTTTTGATGGTTTCTTCTTTTTCGGCAAGTTCATCTTCCACGCCACTAAAAAATTCCTGGTGTTGTTCCAGAATGTTAGAACCGTAATTTTCGTGTTGTAGTACCTGATGCACCAGTTTTTTCAGTTCGTTCATGTCCTGACGCATCTCAAAAAGTATTTTATAAAGCAGGTCTCTTTCGGAGAAATTTTCAGAACTGCCACTTTTACCCGAGTAAAGGGCCGGCAGGTTACTTCGGCTTTTTGGCAGATATTCAGTGAGTTTTTCTGCATCTATCTCACGGTTATGAATTTCCAGGGTAGACATTCTCTCCACCAGGTTTTTCAACTCACGGATGTTGCCCGGAAAACGATACTGTAGTAAAACATCAACGCCATCTTCGGTTAGCGAAATGGGCTTGGTACGGTACTTTTCAGAGTAGTCAGCCGCAAATTTTTTGAAAAGAAGGGCAACATCACTTCCTCTTTCCCGCAGGGGTGGCACATGTATCGGTACAGAACTCAGGCGATAGTAGAGGTCCTCCCGGAAGGTTCCTTTTTCAACGGCCTCCTTGAGGTTAACGTTTGTAGCAGCTACTATCCTGACATCTGTTTTGAGGACTTTGGAGGAGCCAACTTTGATAAACTCACCGTTTTCCAGCACCCTCAGCAGGCGCGCCTGTGTACCAAGAGGCATTTCACCGATCTCATCCAGAAAAATAGTCCCTCCATTGGTCACCTCAAAATAACCCTTACGGGCTTCCATGGCACCGGTAAAAGCACCTCTTTCGTGGCCAAAAAGCTCCGAATCAATGGTGCCTTCCGGAATTGCTCCACAGTTGATCGCAATGAACTGACCATGCTTCCGCACACTGAGGTGGTGAATGATTTTAGAAAAGGATTCTTTGCCACTGCCGCTCTCTCCGGTAATCAAAACTGACATATCAGTAGGTGCAACCTGTGCGGCGATGGTAACCGCATGGTTAAGCCGGGGAGAGTTTCCAATGATTCCAAAACGTTGCTTTACACTTAGCAATTCAGACTGGTCAAGCATAAAAAATGGTTATTTAGGCGTTTACCTGCTCTTGTTCTTCTTCTACAACTTCTCCCAATAAAGTAGCCGCGGTACATTCATGGACTTTTACCAACACATATTGCCCCTTACCGAACGTGCCTCTGGGAAAAATCACCACTTTATTGGCGCTATTCCTGCCTTGCAGGTGCTCCTGTGACCTTTTGGAATATCCTTCAATGAGTACTTTAAAAACTTTGCCAACATCGCGCTGGTTTCTGGCCAGGGAAATTGCCTGTTGTTTGGCGATGATCTCCTGCAGACGCCTTTTTTTGATGTCCAACGGAATATCGTCAGGGTATTTTTTGGCAGCCAGTGTACCTGGTCGCTCAGAATAGTAAAACATATAAGAGAAGTCATACCTTACATAATCCATAAGGCTGAGGGTGTCCTGGTGTTCGTCCTCGGTTTCGCTACAGAAGCCGGCGATCATATCGGAGGATATGCCGCAGTCTTCACCCAGTATTTTTCGGATGGCGTCCACCCGGTTGATATACCATTCACGGCTGTAGGTACGGTTCATGAGTTCCAGCACGCGACTGTTGCCACTTTGCGCCGGGAGGTGGATATATTTGCAGATGTTTTCGTATCTGCTCATGGTGTGCAGTACCTCGTCGGTAATATCTTTAGGATGTGAAGTAGAAAAACGCACTCTAAGGTCAGGGTGGACCTGGGCTACCATTTCCAGAAGATTGGCAAAGTTTACTACCTGGCTTACCCCTGACTTTTCCAGACGGGCTTTATTATTCACTTCAGGTGACCATTTATATGAGTCCACATTTTGTCCCAGCAATGTAACTTCTCTGAAACCCTGCTCGAACAAATTGCTGGCTTCCTGTACGATAGAGTAGGGGTCACGGCTTCTTTCCCGCCCGCGGGTAAAAGGCACTACGCAGAAAGAGCACATATTATCACATCCCCGCATGATGGATACAAATGCAGTGACGCCATTAGAGTTGAGACGAACAGGGCTGATATCAGCATAGGTTTCCTCTCTGGACAAAAAGGTATTGACCGATCTTTCTCCTTCGTCAACCTGCTTTACCAGATTGGGCAAATCCCGGTAAGCATCCGGGCCTGCTACCAGGTCTACAATCTGCTCTTCCTCCAGCAGTTTGCTCTTTAGCCTTTCAGCCATACAACCTAGCACACCCACCAGAAGACCAGGCTTGCGCTGTTTGATGGCATTAAACTGGGCAAGCCTGTTACGGACAGTCTGCTCAGCTTTTTCCCGAATAGAACAGGTATTTAAAAATATCACATCGGCGTCATGAAAATCTGAGGTGGTGTCAAATCCCTCATGCTGCATGATAGAAGTTACAATCTCGCTGTCAGAAAAATTCATCTGACATCCGTAGCTTTCTACATACAGTTTTCTTCCCTTGCCAGTATTAGAATCAGGAGAAGTTTTCACCACTTCACACTGCTCCTCCTGTTGATCTAGTATGTTTAATTCTTTAATCAAATCTTGCATGCCGCTCTACTTAATTTTTAATGGCGCAAAGGTATATAAATAAATTTAAAAAGCATGACAAAATGGCAGTCATTTTGGTTCATAAAAGCATATAAAAAATCATTTTTGGATTAAATGTGTGGATTTTTCATTATATTAGTCTTTATTACATGTTGCAATTGTACTATTATTTATATTTTTCCAATTAGAGATACAATATTTTATAGGCTTTTTATGTTTTTTTCACCATATTTGGGAAATTTGTTGAATATTCATGCGTTTCTTTAATGAGTGAATAATCATTTGCTTGCTTTTTATACATGTATTGTTTTAATTTCTATAATTAATTTGTTTCTAAATTTAAAAATTTAAAGGGATGACACAGAAAATTACCATCGTAAGAGTACTTGCATTGATGCTTTTCTTTACAGCAGTTGCTAACTCAACAGTTTTTGCTCAGGATGAGGTTACTGATGAGAAGCTATACAAATTCGCCATTATAGAAGAGACGAAAGCACTCTTTGCTGATGAACTTTCTGCACAGATTACTGAGTACGTTGAACAGCAGGATCCTGCGATCAAAAACCGCTACAACGAACTTGCCGGTGGAGAAACTCCTGCGAATGATGCTGAAAAACAGTTCATTGAAACGGTAAACAAACTGAAAACGGAGAGAACAGAAGAGTATTCCGATGCCTACAAATCTTTAGTGAAGCGTCTGCTGGGTGCATCTGATTACAAAGAGGTGAAAACTTCTATCGCCTCAGATGCCAGGGTTAGAGCCAGATTCAACGAAATGGTGCAGGCCCTGAGAGCAGCAAAAACAGATGCCAGCGCATCTGCCGGAGAGTAGTAACTAACATTCTATAGAGATAATCAAAAGGCTTGTTGTAAAACAAGCCTTTTTTTATATCAGGAAGTGGAAGAAGTCAAACTTCTCATTTAGGACTTCAAATGGTATATGATGCTCATGGAGCCTTTTGACCAGCCCTTCATAGTCCTCAGCATTTTGCAACTCAATACCAACCATGGCCGGACCCTTTTCGCGGTTGTTCTTTTTGGTATACTCAAAATGCGTAATATCATCATCAGGCCCCAATACCTCGGCTACAAATTCTTTCAAAGCACCAGCCCTTTGCGGAAAGCGGATGATGAAATAATGCTTTAAGCCATTATAGAGGAGTGCTCGCTCTTTGATTTCCTCCATACGGGTAATGTCATTATTGCCTCCACTCACGATACAGCAGACATTTTTTCCTTTAATTTCTTCGCGGAAAAAGTCAAGTGCGGTGATTGACATGGCACCTGCCGGCTCAACCACGATGGCTTCTTCATTATAGAGTGTAAGAATTGTTTCACAGATCTTGCCTTCTGGTATGGTAACGACCTCATCAAGCACCTGTCGGCATACTTCAAAGGTAAGGTCACCCACGCGCTTTACGGCGGCTCCATCAACAAACTTATCAATTTTGTCCAGGGTGACCACCTCGCCCATTTCTAAAGACTTTTTCATAGCAGGTGCTCCCGCTGGCTCAAGACCAATAATTTTGGTTTCCGGGCTTACCTGCTTAAAATAGCTGCCAAGGCCTGCTGATAGTCCACCACCGCCTATGGGTACAAAGAGATAATCAATTGGCACTTCAGTGTCTTGCAGGATTTCATAACCTACCGTTCCCTGGCCCTCCATGATCTTCTCGTCATCAAAAGGAGGGATGAACTGAGCGTTTTTTTCCAGACAAAACTTCATAGCCCTGTCATAAGCATCATCAAAAGTATCACCTACCAGCTCTATATGTACGTATTCTTTTCCAAACATCTGTACCTGCTTTACCTTCTGTTTGGGAGTGGGGATAGGCATAAAAATATAGCCCTTTATTCCCAGCTTGTTGCAGGCGTAGGCTACTCCCTGGGCATGGTTACCAGCACTGGCACATACTACACCGTTGGAAAGCGTATCTTCTTCCAGGCTGCTGATTTTGTTGTAAGCGCCCCGAAGTTTGTAAGAACGGACAACCTGCAAATCCTCCCTTTTCAGAAAAATATTTGCCTGGTAATGATCAGATAAGTTGATATTATGCATAAAAGGGGTATGATAAGCTACCCCTTTTATTCTTTGTGCCGCATTGATGATATTCTCAACCGCTAAGAGTTTCCTAGCGGTGTTTATAGTATCTTTCATAAATTCTATTCTTTCGGACGAAGCTTTCTCACCTGTGCACCAGCCTGCCACATTTCAGAATTTCTTAATTCATCTAATTCTTTTTCTAGTTCTGGCCGGTAATCTGACTTTGAATTGGCCTCAATGGTGATTTTAGCTTCGTTTCCGGAGGCGACACTATCATATAGATCTTCAAATACCGGAGCGACAGCGTCTCTGAATTTTTTCCACCAGTCCAGGGCTCCGCGTTGAGCAGTAGTAGAGCAGTTGGCATACATCCAATCCATTCCATTTTCGGCAATGAGCGGATAGAGTGATTCAGTTGCCTCTTCTACAGTCTCGTTGAATGCTTCAGATGGAGAGTGTCCTTTTTTTCTCAGTAGATCATACTGAGCGGCAAATAGTCCCTGTATAGCACCCATCAGGCTGCCTCGTTCACCAGTAAGGTCACTGAAGACTTCTCTTTTAAAATCAGTTTCAAAAAGATAGCCTGAGCCTACTCCTATACCGAGGGCAATTACTTTTTCGCGGGCCTTACCACTGGCATCCTGATGAACAGCGAAGCTTGAGTTAAGGCCTTTACCGGCAACAAATAACCTTCTAAGGCTTGTGCCGGACCCTTTGGGAGCTACCAGGATTACATCTACATCTGCGGGAGGTACTATGCCAGTTTGTTCTTTATAGGTGACCGCAAATCCATGCGAGAAATAGATAGTTTTGCCCGCCGAAAGGTGTTTCTTCAGCGTGGGCCAAAAGGCAATCTGACCGGCGTCGGATAGTAGAAACTGTAGAATTGTTCCTTTTTCACAGGCTTCTTCCAGTTCAAAAAGTGTTTCACCAGGAACCCACCCATCAGCTACTGCTTTATCCCAGGTTTTTGAATCTTTTCTCTGCCCTACAATCACGTTAAAGCCATTGTCTTTGAGGTTGAGGGCCTGTCCCGGTCCCTGAACGCCATAGCCCAATACTGCAATGGTTTCGTCTTTGAGGACTTCCCTGGCTTTATCCAGCGGAAACTCTTCCCTGGTTACTACTTCCTCTTCTACGCCACCGAAATTGATTTTTGCCATGTTTCTAGTTTGATTTTGGTTGTGTTGAATGATTAATAAGTGTGTTTGCCATTAAGCTTTGAGTAGAAATCCTGATTTTCGTGGAACTCATCATCAGAATACCAGCCTTCGGGATCCATATTTTTAGCATATTTACTGAAGCGGTGCTGATCCTTGACCACTGCAATCCTGCCGGACTTGCAGTATTCTACCACCCCATGAGGTTCCAGCAGGTGTAGGGTGGTGGAAATATCCTCCTCCTTGCCGGTTTTCTCTATTACAATGTATTCGTCTGATGAAAAAGCTACCTTGGCCTGATGCCGGTGGGCTATTTCCATCACTTTTTCACGCTCTTCAAATGAACTGGTCACTACCTTAAAGTAAGCTATCTGACCAAAGAATACCTGATCATCTTCGTTGTGGAAGACCACAAGCACACCGATAATCTTCCTGATCTGCTGAATGAGTTTCTGGATTTTCATTTCATCGTAATCGATGACAATGGTATAACGAGAAATCCCTTTACGCTCAGTTTCAGATACTGTCAGACTTTCTATGTTAATCCTTCTGCGGGAGAAGATAATGGTAATCCTGTTCAGTAAGCCGAAGTTGTTTTCCGTAAAAACGATAATTGTATAGCGCCTTTTCATGATTTTTAGCTGCTTTTCAGTTTTGAATATTGGATGATCTGACTACTCCAGGCGAATATCATCTACTCCGGAGCCAGACGGCATCATCGGGAATATATTGGCTTCTTTTTCTACTACTACTTCCAGCAGGTAGGCTTCTTTGGAATTGATCAGTGTGTCGAGAGAACTATCCAGATCATCCGCATGGGCGCAACGATGCCCTTTGATACCAAAGCCCTTGGCTATGGTAATAAAATCAGGGTTTTGTAGTTCTACAAAGGAATAGCGCGTTTCAAAAAACAACTCCTGCCACTGCCTTACCATGCCCAGGTAATTGTTGTTCATGACTATGATCTTCACTGCCAGGCCACTTTGTGCGATAGTGCCAAGTTCCTGAATGGTCATCTGGAAACAGCCATCACCGATCACAGCGACAACCTCACGCTCTGGTGCACCCATTTTTGCGCCAAATGAAGCGGGTAGGGCATAGCCCATGGTACCTAAGCCACCGGAAGTAAGCCAGCTATCACTTTTGCGGAATTTTGAGTAGCGGGCGGCAGACATCTGGTGCTGGCCTACATCCGCCACAATGACTGCCTCACCGTTGGTCTTTTCAGACAGGCGGCGAATTACCTCACCCATTTTGACATTCTCTCCCTGGGCTGTAAAATCATGGCGAATCACCTTTTCTTCTTCCTCAGCCATATGCTTGTCAAACTCCTCCCTCCAGGCATCATGCCTGTTTTCCCTTACGGCGGGAATCAGTTCCTGCAGGGCTTCTTTGGCATCGGCGATCATGCCTACAGTAGGGGTTACGTTTTTGCCGATCTCTGCATGGTCAATATCAATATGGATAACCTTGGCCTGCTTGGCGTAAGTGTCGAGGTTGCCGGTTACCCGGTCGTCAAAACGCATCCCAACGGCAATGATGACATCCGCTTTGTTGGTCAGCTTGTTAGGTCCGTAGTTACCATGCATACCCAGCATACCCACATAATTCGGGTGTTCGGTAGGGAATGCCGACAAGCCCAGAAGGGTACTGGCGACTGGTATCCCGGTTTTTTCTGAAAAAGCCCTGATCTCTTCCTGCGCTTTGGAAATCAATATGCCGTGACCAACAAAGATAAATGGCCTTTTGGCACTGTTGATCAGTTCTGCAGCTTTGACAATATCCTTCTCACGGGGCTTACAGGCTGGTTTATAGCCTTTTATCTGACGGCGCTTTTCATAATAAAAAGGCTTGTTCATATTGGCAAACTGCGCGCATTTGGTGATATCTACCAATACAGGTCCTGGCCTACCGGATCTTGCAATATAGAATGCCTTGGCGATGATGTAAGGTATTTCGTCAGCATCAGCGACCTGGTAGCACCATTTGGTGATCGGCATAGCCAGGCTCATGACATCAGTCTCCTGGAATGCGTCAGTGCCGAGGAATTTTTCAGGCACCTGGCCAGTAATACAGACAATAGGCACTGAGTCAAGCATGGCATCAGCGATACCGGTGATCAGGTTGGTCGCTCCAGGACCGGAAGTGGCAAAACATACGCCCGGTTTACCTGCCATTTGTGCATAGCCTTCAGCTGCGTGGGTAGCACCCTGCTCATGTCTCACCAGAATATGGTTAAGGGCATGGCGGTAGTGGAACAAGGCATCATAAATTGGCATGATGGCGCCTCCCGGATAACCAAAAATGGTATCCACACCCTCTTCAATCAGGGATAAGATAAGCGCTTCTGATCCGTTTACGATTTTGCCGTTTTTGTCATGCTTGGGTTTTTCCTGCATGAGGGCGGCTTGCTGTGCTTTTTCGGTGGCTATTGACATAGTTACTAATTAAGAAATCGTCAAGGTAGATTTATAAGTTGTCCGTCACGCAACCTTCAGATGCGGACGAAACATTTTTAAGATATTTGTAAAGAATGCCTGATTTTACTCTGGGTTCAGGTTTTTTCCATTGCTTTTGTCTTGAATGCAACTCTTCATCGCTTAGTTCAACATGCAGGAGATTATTAGCTGCGTCAATGATAATTCTATCTCCGTCCTGCAATAATGCAATGGCGCCCCCTTCGTAAGCTTCCGGGGTGATATGTCCCACCACGAATCCATGTGTGCCACCGGAGAAGCGGCCGTCGGTGATCAGTGCAACATTTTTACCCAGACCCGCACCCATGATGGCAGAGGTTGGCTTCAGCATTTCACGCATACCCGGCCCCCCCTTGGGCCCTTCGTAACGGATGACCACTACTTCACCGGCTTTCACTTCATTATTGGTGATGGCTGTATTAGCGGCATCTTCACTGTCAAATACTTTCGCAGTACCTTCAAATCGCTCACCCTCCTTGCCAGTAATTTTAGCTACCGAACCGCCCTGTGCCAGGTTTCCGTACAGGATCTGCAGGTGACCGCTAGCTTTGAGGGGCTGGCTGACCGGGAAAATCACTTTTTGACCTTCGGCCAGAGGTTGTACTTCCTCCAGGTTCCGGGCAATTGTTTTTCCGGTTACTGTCATGCAGTCACCATGGATGTAACCTTCTTCCAGCAGCATCTTCAGTACTGCAGGAGTACCTCCTACATTGTGCAGGTCTTCCATCAGGTACTTACCACTGGGCTTCAAGTCAGCTAGGTAAGGAGTCTGGTCGCTGATACGCTGAAAATCCTCCAAGGTGATACTGATTCCGGCTGTTTTGGCCATTGCGATCAGGTGAAGTACCGCATTGGTAGATCCCCCCATGGCCATGACCAGGGTAATGGCGTTTTCAAAAGATTTTTTGGACATGATATCAGCAGGCTTCAGGTCCTCTTTTAGCAAGTGATATATTGCAGGCCCTAAAAGCGAAAGTTCTTTTCTCTTGGCATCGCTGTTGGCAGGATTGGATGAACTATAGGGCAGGCTCATTCCCATGGCTTCAATAGCTGACGCAATGGTATTGGCCGTATACATACCACCGCAGGCACCAGCAGAGGGGCAGGCATTTTTGATGATTGCCTTAAAGTCTTCAGGGGTTATCTGCCCGGTAATCTTTTTTCCGTAAGCCTCAAAAGCAGATACGATGTTCAGGTCTTCACCTTTGTAGTGGCCGGGGCTGATGGTACCTCCGTACACCAGTATACTAGGGCGGTTCAGCCGGGAAAGCGCAATCATGGCACCTGGCATATTTTTGTCGCAACCTACAATAGGAATCACGGCATCATACCACTGGGCACTTACTACAGTTTCAATAGAGTCAGCAATTACATCACGGGAGGGGAGTGAGTAGGACATGCCCTGGGTACCCATAGACATGCCATCACTTACGCCGATCGTATGGAAGATCAGTCCTACCAGGTCCTGCTGGTTTACAGAAGATTTTACCTCAGAGGCAAACCCATTGAGGTGCATGTTACAGGGGTTGCCGTCGTAGCCGGTGCTGACGATACCTACCTGTGCTTTACTAAAATCTGCTTCCTGAAGGCCTACTGCATAAAGCATGGCCTGTGCTGCAGGTAGCGATTCATCCTGCGTAATGGTTTGGCTGTATTTGTTAAGTTTTTGCTCCATTTAAGTATTAAAACAGGTGCTGTAGTGTATAAAATAAAAAGCCCTTCTCTGAGGTGAGAAGGGCTTATCATTGATAATAAGATCCTATTCTCACCCCGTTTGCTGAGTGACCACCACGCTAATCACGATAATGGAAAGAATAGAAATCATATATAATAGATAGTGAATGTCTTGCTGATACTGTTATTTTAGTAAACATAAAAAAACTTACTTATTGTTACAAATTTGTATAGAGATTTTTAATATTTACTGGAAATTTTACAATCAGGCATGGACTTTTTTGCTGGAATACACCAGCTTGGCGATCATGTCACCAACTTCTTCGGTGGAGTGATGCTTTTCTGCGTTGATATCCTCAGTTACAAACCCCTCATCAAGTGATTTATTTACAGCAGCTTTGATGGCATTGCTTTCCTCGGTCATACCAAAAGCATAATTAAGCAACATGGCTGCAGATAAAATTGCACCAACAGGGTTGGCCTTGGATAAGCCGGCTACTTCGGGATACGAACCATGGATAGGTTCAAACAACTTTACCTTTTCACCCATAGAAGCCGAAGGCAGCATACCCAGCGATCCGGTAATCACAGAAGCTGCATCAGTGAGGATGTCGCCAAACATATTTTCCGTCAGTACAACATCAAAATAGCCAGGATTCTGGATCAGTTTCATGGCTGCGTTGTCAATGTACATGTAGTCCAGTTTTACGTCTGGATGATCTTTGCAGCAGTCGCGTACTGTCTCTCTCCACAGACGGGAGGTAGCCAGTACATTGGCCTTATCTACCAGTGTTACGTGCTTTCTTCTTTTCTTGGCGGCTTCAAAAGCCTGCTTACTGATCCTGAGAATTTCTTCTTTGGTATAGATGCAGGTATCAAAAGCCGTGTCACCCTTTTCATTTCTTCCACGAGGCTCGCCGAAGTAGATGCCTCCGGTAAGTTCACGGAACACCACGAAGTCAACATCTTTTACAATATGTGACTTCAGCGGAGAAATATGGCTGATCGACTCATAGCTTTTAACCGGTCTTACATTGGAAAAAAGACCAAGTTTCTTGCGCATCGCAAGGAGTCCCTGCTCAGGTCTTACCTTAGCATTGGGATCATTATCATATTTAGGATGGCCGATAGCACCAAATAAGATAGCATCACAATCATGACAAAGGGCCTCGGTTTCTTCAGGAAAAGGATCACCGGTAGCATCTATGGCGGCGGCACCCACCAATCCTTCCTGAAATGAAAATTCATGATCATAAGCTTTAGCAACCGCACGTAAGACCTTCAGTGCCTGTTTGGTCACTTCGGGACCTATTCCATCTCCTGCTAATACTGTGATTTTCTTCTGCATTGTTGGTTCAGTAATGTAATTAGAGTGACTTATTTTTTATTTCTGTTCGTAAGCAATGATGCTTTCCTGCTGGCTCAGGAGGTAATCTATATCATCATATCCTTGTGTGAGGCAATATTTTTTATAGGCATTAATGTCAAACTTTTCCTGCTTGTCGGTACCTACAATGGTGATGGTTTGATCTTCCAGATCAATCGTCAACTGAAGTTTTGGGTTTTCCTCGTACAGTTGAAAGATCGTCTGTAAAAAGGGATCACTCACCTGCACTGGCAGGAGCCCATTGTTCAGGGCATTGTTTTTAAAGATATCTGCGAAGAAGCTGGAAACGACTACTTTAAAACCATAATCATAAATAGCCCAGGCGGCATGTTCGCGACTAGAGCCACACCCAAAATTTTTGCCTGCCACCAGTATTTTTCCGGCTACTGCCTCCTGGTTCAGGATAAAATCTGGTTTAGGATTATCAAATTCATCGTAGCGCCAGTCTCTGAACAGGTTATCCCCAAAACCTTCACGGGTGGTAGCTTTGAGAAAACGGGCTGGAATGATCTGGTCAGTATCTATATTCCGGTTGGGAAGAGGAACAATATTGGAAGTAAGCGTCGTAAATTTATCCATGATATTAGACTAATTCAGGTTCTTCAAGCATTTCTCGTACATCGCTGATATAGCCGTTGAGGGCGGTAGCGGCGGCGGTAAGCGGACTGGCCAGAAAAGTACGTGCTCCGGGACCCTGTCGGCCCTCAAAATTTCGGTTGGAGGTAGAGACACAATATTCTCCCTTTGGCACTTTATCCTCGTTCATCCCCAGGCAGGCAGAACAGCCCGGCTGTCTGAGTTCAAAACCAGCTGCTTCCAGGATTTTGTCCAGTCCTTCTTCCCGGGCCTGCTTTTCTACCTGCCGCGAGCCGGGGATGATCATGGCATTTACGTGGGCAGCTTTCTGTTTGCCTTTTACCAACTCAGCCACTTTGCGCAGGTCTTCTATCCGAGCATTGGTACAACTGCCAATAAAGACATAGTTGACAGATTTGCCCAGCAGTTGATCACCGGGTTCTACAGCCATATACTCCAGCGATTTACTGTAGGAAACCTGTTCGTCTTTTTCTATTTCACTTAGTTCCGGGATGCTGCCGCTTATCTTGATACCCATACCGGGGTTGGTACCGTAGGTAATCATGGGCTCAATATCTGCGGCATCAAAGTGGTACTCAAGGTCAAATTCAGCGTCTGGATCAGTGGGAAGGGTTTTCCAATATGCTACCATTTTGTCAAAATCATCTCCCTGGGGAGCGAACTTTCTGCCTTTTACATACTCAAAAGTAGTCTCGTCAGGGGCAATCATACCGCCACGGGCGCCCATCTCTATGCTCATGTTACAGATGGTCATGCGCGCTTCCATAGACAGGCTGCGAATGGTAGAGCCGCAATACTCCACAAAGTAGCCGGTTCCTCCGCTGGCTGATATTTTGGAAATGATGTAAAGAATAATGTCTTTGGAGGAAACCCCTTTACCCAAAGAGCCATTGATTTCTATCTTCATTTTCTTAGGCTTGGCCTGCAGTATACACTGGGTAGCCAGGACCTGCTCCACTTCACTGGTGCCTATGCCGAAAGCCATTGCACCAAAAGCCCCGTGGGTTGATGTATGGCTGTCTCCACATACGATGGTCATCCCAGGCTGGGTAATGCCCAGTTCTGGTCCGATGACATGGACAATGCCCTGATAGGGATGTCCAAGTCCGTAGAGCTCTACACCATGATTGGCACAATTCTCTGTAAGTTTGTTAACCTGCGTGCGCGAAAGGGCCTCTTTGATAGGCAGGTGCTGGTCTTTGGTAGGTACATTATGGTCAGCGGTGGCGATAGTCTGTTTAGGGCGGAAAACTTTAATGCCACGCGCATCCAGTCCGGCAAAAGCCTGTGGGCTGGTCACTTCATGTATAAAATGACGATCTATATACAGAACATCCGGTCCATTTTCTATGCTATTGACAATATGCTTATCCCAAATTTTATCAAATAATGTTTTTCCAGGCATACGTTTGCTTTTTCCTGATAGGTTAATTGCTAGATAGTAAAGTTAATCAGACTGACTTGGAAGAGATCTCGTCAGCGAGCTTGCGCAGGTCATCATCCTGCACAATTTTGAGTTTGTCGGCCAGATCCAGAAATTTCTCATAGGCATCTTCCAGTTCGTCTTTGGAGAGCACTATTCCCAGATTTTTAAGATTGTACGTAAGGGCGGCACGTCCGCTTCGGGCGGTGAGGATGATAGAAGATTTATCCACACCAACTTCTGCCGGGTCTATAATTTCGTAGTTTTCGCGATTTTTGATCACACCATCCTGGTGAATACCGGACGAGTGGGCGAAAGCGTTTCTGCCTACTACGGCTTTATTGGCCTGAACCGGCATATTCATCAGCTTGGTTACCAGCTGGCTGGTAGGATAAAGCTGTCGGGTGTTAATATCCGTATGTAGTCCTATTTCAGGATGTTTTTTCATCACCATCACACACTCTTCCAGGGAGGTGTTGCCGGCTCTTTCGCCGATACCGTTGATGGTACACTCAATCTGCCGGGCACCATTGCGCACAGCATAAATTGAGTTGGCGACTGCCAGCCCCAGGTCATTATGGCAATGCGTGGAGATGATAGCTTTATGGATACCAGTTACGTTCTCCCTAAGATATTTAATTTTTTCACCGTACATATCAGGGAGACAGAACCCGGTGGTATCAGGTATGTTCAGCACTGTTGCGCCGGCTTTAATAACTGCTTCCATTACCCTGGCCAGGTACTCCTGGTCAGTGCGACCGGCATCTTCAGCGTAGAATTCAACATCTTCCACGTATTTTTTGGCGTATTTGACGGCTGCTACGGCTCTTTCCAGTACTTTTTCACGGTCAGAGCGAAGCTTGGTGTAGATATGCTGGTCTGAAGTACCGATGCCGGTATGGATACGACCTCTTTTGGCAAATTCCAGCGCTTCGGCAGCGCGGTCTATGTCCTTTTCTACCGCTCGGGAAAGGGCTGTAATAATAGGCTCTGATACTGCTTTGGAAATCTCTACGACAGATTTGAAATCTCCCGGGCTGGAGATAGGAAAGCCTGCTTCAATGACATCTACTCCCAGTTGCTCCAGTGCTTTGGCTATGATGATCTTCTCCTCGGTATTCAACTGGCAGCCAGGCACCTGTTCACCATCACGCAGTGTAGTATCAAATATATAGACTTTGTCAGACATAATGTTAGATTAGTTTGCGTCTTACGATTTGCTTGAAAAATAGAACAATGAATGTGGCTAAAAAAGTCAAAATAAATTTTTTTTACAATGTCAGGTAGTAGATTATAACTAATAATACTTTAATTTCATGATCTGAGAGATGATTTTAGGTAATTATATTTACGATGGCTAAGCATAAATCCGACCACCTTTTTCAATTAATAAAATCGCTAACGCCCAGCGAGAAGCGGTATTGTACATTACAGATCAGGGTACACGGAGAAGATCAGAAATCCCTGAAGCTTTTTGAACTGCTGGATCTGCAGGAAAAACCAGATGAAGAAGCCTTGCTCAGGCTTGCTCCGGAGATCATCCCGCAGCAGCTTTCCAACTTAAAAGCGCACCTCTACGCCAGGCTATTGCATTGCATGCGTTCTTATCATCTGCGAAAAAACAAAGATATCAGGATAAGGGAATTCATTGACCACGCACAAATTCTTTTTGACCGGGGGTTGTATACTCAATGCACCCGTATGCTCAAAAAAGCCAGCAAACTGGCGCATCAGAACGATAACCTGGAACTCAGACTGGAAATACTGAAAATGGAGAAACAGGTGGTGGCCCAGGGCATAGGCAATGAAAATCCCGATAAGGTAAATGCGATTATTGAAGAGGTAAAAGATGTTAATAACCGTATCAATAATGTTAACACACTTTCCAACATCCTGGTAAGGCTCAACAACTGGTACGTCAAAACCGGCTTTGTACGAAAAGAAGAGTACCTGGAGGAAGTAAAGCAATTCATCATTGAAAGCCTGCCGGCTTTTGATGAAGACAGCCTTTCATTTAACGAAAAGCTGAATCTTTATAATGTATATGTGGCATACTACCTCTTCATTCAGGATTTTGGCTATGCCTATAAATACGCCCGCAAGTGGGTACAGCTTTTTGATAAGGCCCCGGAGCAGATACAGGTTAAGACTATTATGTACATCAGAGGTATTCACAGCCTGCTGATCGCCCAGAATAAGTTAATGAAATACGGTGAGTTTGTGACCACCACCAGGAAGCTAAAAGAAGTATACAATACGCCGGGTATTGTACTCAATGAGAATATTCGGGCCATGCTTTTTAAATATATTACCATCCATGAGATCAACCGCTACTTCCTGACGGGAGATTTCAGCGGAGGGATTTCGCTGGTTAGCAAGATTGAACGGGACCTGGACCAGTTTGTGGATAAACTGGGTAAACACTCTACGATTATTTTTTACTACAAAATCGCCTGTATGTACGTGGGTGACGGAAACCACCATATGGCGGTATCCTGGCTGCAGAAGATCATCAACGAGCAGCATGTGGATCTGAGGGAGGACGTTCACTGTTTTGCCCGGATTCTCAACCTGATCAGCCACTTTGAGCTGGGTAATATGGATGTGATTGACTATTACATCAAATCAACCTACCGCTTTTTGCTGGCAAAAGATGATCTGAACCATTACCAGAAATACATCCTCAAATTTTTGAAAAATCTGAATAAGGAAACCACCGAAAGTGAATTGGTCAAACGCTTTGAGCACCTCAGGGCCCAACTGCTCACCCTGATTGACAACCCTTATGAAAGTCGCTCTTTCAGCTATTTTGATATCATTTCCTGGCTGGAAAGTAAAATTCAGAAACGAACGGTACAGGAAGTCATACAGGAGAAAGCCCGCAGGAAAATCAGCGAAGACCAGGCAAGAGCTGCCTAATGAGTCGGATTAGACAATCTTTGCTGGTAGGCTTCAAAAAACTTCCCAACATGGTACCCATCGGCCAAGGCATGATGCACATGCACCGATACCGGCATCAGGCGCCTGTTTTCCTGCATGAAAATTTTGCCAAATGAAATCTTGGGAACACTATCGGGAAATCTGAAATGTCGGGCGTGGGACAGGCCAGTAAAGCTGAGCCAGGGAATGGAAGAATAGTGAACAGTATCAGGCCTGGCGGTATGCTCGTTTATCCTGAGACCGCTGGAATTTCTGATAGCTTCTATTTCCCGGTTTGCATCAAGTGTAAACGTCTGTAGACTCTCACTGAAGGGAATAAATGAGAAAGCAAATGTCGTATCATCTCTACCGATAGTGGCTGAGGCATGGATGTGGTCGTAACAGTATATTTTTCCGTCTTCTATCCGGTATCTCAATCCTTCTACCTGGTTGACTGCCTGCACAGCATGGAATAGGTAGTAAATAAAAAAGGAAATGTTATTTGCTTTGGCGTTCTGATAAGCCTCTGTACAGTCAACATTGGCCACCAGGCCGAAATATGGTTCATCAAATTTGGAGAAAAAGGCAAAATGTTCTCGCCGGTTCCAGTTTTCCAGTCTGATCTCAGTTTTCATGGGTGAAATTTAATTAATTCACGCCACTTTATCTGCAGATTAAAAACCTATAACTCATCTGATCTGGACGATTTCTTCGCGAATGGCATTAGCGACCCAGGCAGGATTTTCCAGCGGCAGCAAATGGCCCATGCTTTTTCCCACCCGCAGTTTGGCCTCAGGTAGATGAGGTATCACCTCCTGCCCGATGGTATCCATTGTAATTACGGGGTCATCTTCGGAGCATACTACCGTAATCGGCGAACTGATCTGCCTTATCTGCTCAGCGATTGAATGATTCATGCCGTCCAGAAGCCACCATTTCCAGGTCTGATGGTCAATGCGTAACTGACTATGTACGGCAAAATCCATGACAGCATCATTCAATTCAAGTTGAGTAGCATTTTTAACTGTATTGATTGCTTCTTCCCGGTTTGGGTGATTCAGCATTCTATCTTTTTCTTCCTGCGGCATAGGTTCATAAGTAGGAGGGGAGGGGGCAATTAGAATTGTCTTGCGGATGTCCAGCTGTGCAGGATTCGCTGCTATTTGCATAGCGATTTTTCCTCCCATAGAATGGCCAACCAGCACACAATCAAAAATATCGTGCAGCACCAGCTGCCTTAGTACCCACTGACTGATAGCCGTAAGTGAATGAGGATGAACCGGAAGGCTTTCGCCAAAGCCTGGCAGGTCAAAAGCAATACACTGATAATCCTGCTCCAGATGACGGGCCACCCATTGCCAGCTTCTTCCTTCTCCACCAAAGTAATGCAGAAATACAATATGAGGGCCATCATTGCCCCAACGGTACATCTTTGCTTTTGGAATTGTCAAAACTGAAGGTTTATAGATGAAAAATACCGGATGCACTGCAGTAAATTTCTTTAGAAACTGTCTGAAGTGATCCGGAAATTGATGCAGTAAACATTACTGAGCCTAATCTTAGGTCAGATAGCAGTCAACTGCCATTAATAAGATATAGGAAATTTTGGCTGATCAGCCAAAAGCAGTTTCAACCGAACCTCCGTCTACGCGATAGTTACTTCCGTTGACATAGCTGGCTCTCTCGGAGCAGAGAAATGCAATGACCGAAGCTACTTCTTCTGCGGTACCTCTACGGTGCACGGCAATATGGGGCCTTTTATTTTCTAAAAACCAGTCCACCGTCTCATCTACTGAGGTGTTTCTTTCTTCGGCTTTTTGTTCCATCATGGCGTCTGTCATGGGCGACTTGACATAGGCCGGAGAAACACAGTTGATAAGCAGGCCATCCTGGGAGTAAGATCTGGAAAGGCACTTGGTAAGATTGATCAGGGCTGCTTTGCAGGCATTGTAGGGACTTTCTTCTTCGTATGGCTGTAGGGCATTTTCAGAAGAGACATGGATAAGTCTTCCCCAGCCCTTCTGTTGCATATGAGGGATAAAAGCGCGAGAAACACGTACTGCACCCATCAGGTCAATATTGATGGTTTCGTACCAGTCTTCATCGCTCAGTTCCAGAAAATCTCCCGCCGCACCCCTGGCGCCGGCAGTATGCACCACGATCTCCGCTTCACCAAAGATAGATTTTACCTGATCAGCCAGTTTATCCGCACCTTCCTTAGTACTCAGGTCAGCGAAAATTGCTTTTACATGATCCTGCTGGTTAATAGACTGGCGGATTTCTGTTGCTGCATTTTCCAGTTTTTCTTCGTCTATATCACTGAGAATCACTTTGGCACCTTCTTCAGCCAGTATGCGGGCGGTGGCTTTACCCATTCCTGAGTTTGCACCGGTTACTACGGCTACCCGGTCTTTGATTTGTAAATCCATAAAAATATGTGTTGTGAAATTATGTTTAAAAAATAAGTACAAATATTCAACACATCAGGAGCAACAGTGTTCGGTGGATTACAAAAAAAGTACCCTTTCCATTTGAAAAGGGTACTGTTCACTGAAAAAAGTATGTAGACTTTGTATTTAAAAGGTATACCCAAGTGTGAAAACCATTCTCCGAAGAAGCCTGTTTTCCTCCACATAGGTTTCGCCCATCGGCATAAATGAATCAGTTGCTCTCCATTGCCAATCCCAGCCACCTCCCCCCCAGCTGCGCATATTATATTCCATGCTGGTGTCCTGCAGGCGATAACCCAGGCCCAGGGTAAAAGCACTACGCTCCAGGTTGATCTGGTAACCAAGACCAGCCTGCACAAAATACCCACCCTTGGTATCCAGGTAATCAACCATGTCTGTATCAGAAGGCTGCCAGAAGAACCCCCAGCCAGCATTGAGGTAATAAAAAGGACTCATTGGTTTTTCCCACAAAACACCGCGTATACTGGCAAAAGCTGGTGTCAGGGTAAAATCACCGTAGCGGTCATAGCCCAATCCTATACCCAACATCAACATGCGGTGAAAGGCATATCCGTTAATAGTTTGTAGCGAAACATTGGAATAGGCATCTCCAAAACTATTTCTTCCTATCAAAACATGGAATTCGGAAGTATGGAAAAAGCCTCTCTCTCTCTTGAAAACTACCCTTTCTATTTGTTCTTCACTGATTTTGTAAGGCTCAAAATAGATACCACTTACGTGCAGTAAAGGAATGTTTTCCCGCTCAAACTGCCCGTATTCCAGTGTGATAAAGTCCTCAAAAACAGAATCCAGAAGTTTACCACTAATAGTTTTACCGTTTTTGAGCACCACAGTCACCTGCTGTTGGGCAATTGCCTGCAGGCTGCACAACGTGATAAAGGCGATGATGATAAAACTTCTCATAGCTTAGGTACCGGTATCACGCTCAGCAACTGAATATTGGTAGGGTCAGAATAGTCATACTGGTACAGCCCATCTTCTCCAATCAGCATGAGCACATCATTGAGCGGAATAACATCATAAGCATGAATATCATCAAAATAGGCAAGTTGATGCGCATCAATATTCATCCTGTCGCTGGCATCAAAAACCTTGAGCCCATACGCGCCCTCGCAAATGAACAATGTGCCATCGTCAATTCCAAGGCCGTGGGGGTTGGCCATCTGATAGGTAGCTACCAGCTGGGGATTTTCAGGTTGTTCTATGTCAATTACTTCCAGCTGGTTGACAAATCCCTGGCACTCGGTACCGTTTCTTAAGGTTACATAGGCGGTGTTGCCTTCCACTACCACAGGGTCGCAACTGGTAATGTGCTCATAAGTAGACACATGCTGCGGATTTGCCGGATCTTCGTTATTATAGATATGCATACCTGCCTGGGCACCAATAAAGAGCATATCGTTATAGGGAAAGATGGTCTCAATCATAAAACCAACGTTGATGTTTTCCCCCATTTCCTGCGGGCTCTCTTCCTGACTAATGTCAAACACCTGCATGGAATAGTCGTCAATGGTATACAGATGGTCTTTGTCAATGGCAAAGCGGGCCATGGAGCCGCCTACGCCGGTTGAGGTTCTCATGCCGCTACCGGAACTCAGTGCAAAATCCGAAAATGATTCATTCTGGGCGAAGACCAGTCCCCCGTTGTGGAAAAACATGCCGGCAGCCAGGGGGTCCATTTCTCCTTCTATTACATCGGTCACTGTTTCCTCAACCCATTCAGTAATAACCTGGTCACCCTCAACCGGAAAACCGCCGTAAGAGGTATAGCGGGGGAACACATTCTCAATTCTGTTGAGCAAACGTACGTTGTTGACATCGCCAATATCAAATACCAGCAGGTCCACAAAACTGTCGGCATACAATGTAGTGCCAGAAGCGGCAAGGTCATAATTTCCCGGAACATTGATGAAAGCGACTCTTTCCGGATTGGAAGGTTCGCGGTTATCTATGATGTGAATGCCTTCGCCGGGATCGTTGAGGAAAAGATAGTTATTCAGGAAATAAATTTTTCCGGCAGCCTGTATGGTACGGGGGGGAAGCACGTCCACAGCATCACGTAGTTCTGTTGTGGTCATATAAACGGGCTTCATATAGGTATAGCTACGGGTAGCCTCTACTTTATCCGTACACTGGCTGAGTAGCAGCAGGTAAAAAACAGCGCCAAAGTTGAACAACAGGTAATTCAGCAGACTACCTTTGGTTTTTGTGGATGCAACAGATCTTTTCATGTCGGGAGATGGTTTAGTGGCGATTTAGCTTACCTCTCAGACACTCAAGTTAAAGATTAAGTTGGAAGCCTCTTATAAAATAGTTGCTAATTTTATGAATGGGTTTGTCAAAAAAACTGAAAACCTTAATTTGAAAAAAACTTTTTGATATGAACTACCTCAAACTACCTCACACGGACTTTGAAGTTTCCGAAATCGCTTTTGGTGCATGGGCGATTGTAGGCGGATTCAACTGGGGATACCAGGATGAAAAAGATTCTTTGGATGCACTTCAGGCTGCCTACGAATCGGGGATCAATTTTTTTGATACTGCAGAATTATACGGTGCTGGTGCCTCGGAAAACCTGATACACCGAGCTTTGGGCAATGTGCGGGACAAAATCATTGTGGCCACCAAACTAAAACCGGATGATTTTGCCTACGAAGACGTAAAAAAGGCTACCGAAGAAAGACTCAAAGCCCTCAACACCCAGTGTATAGACCTGCTGCAATTGCATTGGCCTAATCCGGAAATTCCTCTTTCAGAAACCATGGGTGCGTTATCTGACCTCAAAAAGGAAGGGAAAATCAGGGCGTTTGGCGTATCTAACTTTGGCGTGAAAGATCTTACAGAAAGTTTTGAACATACCGAGGAAATCAGTTCAAATCAGTTGCCGTATAACCTGCTCTGGCGAGCGATAGAATACGAAATACTGCCGGAATGCAAAAAAAGGCATGTGCCTGTACTGTGTTATTCACCGATCATGCAGGGTTTGCTTACTGGAAAATTCTCCAGCCCACAGGATGTGCCTGATGACCGGGCACGCACCAGACATTTTTCGTCCGAGCGGTCACAAAGCAGGCATGGTGAAGCCGGGTTGGAAGAAGAAACTTTTGCAGCAATTGCCCAAATCCGGCAGATAGCCGATGACCTGGGCAAACCTATGGGTGATGTAAGCCTGGCCTGGCTGCTGGAACAACCTGGTGTAGGTGCCGTGATTGTAGGGGGAAGAAACCGGGAACAGGTATTGAAAAACGTAAAAGCTGCTGAACTTAAGCTTGATCCTGATGTATGTAAAGCCCTGGATGAAGCCACCAGCCCATTGAAAGAAAAGCTGGGAAAAAATGCTGATTTATGGCAGGGTGAAGGCAGGATACACTAGTTATCGGTATTAGGAGGGAGGCAATCGCCTCCTGTCCCTATTCATCCACATTGAATGGCTTGTATTTAGCCTTCACAAACTCAAATATTCCGTAGCCTACCAGTCCGATAGCGATAATACCCATCAGGTAGGGGCCTCCTGTGCTTTGCAGAAAATGGAAAACACCGGATGTACCTTTGGCCTCGGCTGCATTAGAGGTGAATGCCGCCTTGGCCAGGAAAAAACTGATGATAGCGAAAACCACGCCTCTTGATATCAATCCCACCTGTCCGAGCCTGCGATAAGCATTTTTGATTTCATCTTTCATCTGAGAGTCTTTGACATCCTTATTGTAAATGCCCGAAGTGACTTTATAAATCTGGTAAATTCCTTTGGCAAGCACGATCAGGGCCAGTAAGCCAACCAGGATTTCACCAATAGACCACTGTAACATCTGCTGTACCAGGAATTTACTTCCTCCATTATTAGATTTGGAAACAGAAATAAGCTGATAGGCGTAGTAGGCAAAGTAAAAATACAGCAGCCCACTCAAGATATAGCCAGCTCTGATGAGTATACCTTTGGTTTTATTACCTTTATTTTCAGCATCCCGAATTGACTGTATGAATCTCCAGACACCATAGCCGATAAACCCCAAGCCAACGAGTACCAGCAAAATTTTTCCATAGGGCTGCTGGGCTATTTCAATGAAAGCACCTTTCCTGCCGGTGGTTTTACCGCCTGCTGAGAATGCCGCAATCGCGGATAATACCCCAACCAGGACATAAATTGTCCCCTTGGCTGCATAGCCGAATCGGGCGAAGTGTTCCACCCATTTTTTTGTTTCAGGAAGTTGTTGTTTTGCTTTATCTGCTGGATTTTTCATGATAGGTTAGCTCAAAAAATAGCCTTAAGTAAAAAAATAGATACTAATGTACCTATATTAACAAGCGATTAGGGTGTCAGGTTATACCTCAAAACAAACTTAATAAAACAATATGGGTCATCATCACCATCATGGGGATCATGGACACGATCACAATCATGCGCATCACCACTCGGTGAGCGGAGATTTGAGGGTTGCTTTTTTTCTGAATCTTACGTTTACCATCATTGAATTCATAGGCGGAGCGATTACCAATTCCATGGCAATTATGTCTGACGCCATTCATGACCTGGGGGATACTTTTGCCATAGGGTCTTCCCTTTTTCTGGAAAATTATTCTCAAAAAGGCAGAACCAAGAAATTTTCTTTTGGCTTCAAACGTTTTTCTCCTCTAAGTGCGCTGATCAATTCAGTCATCCTTCTGGCCGGTTCACTAATTATTGTTGTTGAGTCGGTACCCCGCCTGCTGAATCCTGAGCCGGTGAATGCTGAAGGCATGTTATACCTCGCAATACTGGGGGTAGTTTTTAATGGTGCGGCGGTCATCAGGCTGAAGAGAAAAGGCAGTTCGGTTAATCAGCGTACAGTGATGCTTCACCTGCTGGAAGATGCGTTAGGATGGGTAGCGGTGCTGATCGGTAGTATTGTGATGATGGTAGCGGATATTCCGATTATTGATCCGATACTATCGCTGATAGTAGCCTGTTATATTTTCTGGAATGCATTCAGGAATTTGCGGCAGGTAATGCATATTTTCCTGCAGGCTACCCCGGATAATGTAGACCTGGAAAAAGTCAAAGAAGACCTGCTCCACATTCTGAATGTAGAGGGCCTTCACGATACACACGTATGGACTTTGGACGGGAAGTACAACATTCTGTCGGTACATATTGTCATTAAGGAAAACAAAAAGCTTTCCGAGCTTGCTGATCTGCGCAAAGAGGTGAATCACGTACTCAAAAATCATCATATAGACCATATCACTGTACAGTTTGAAGTACCTGGTGAGGTCTGTGAACTGGAAAAACATTAGCATATGCAAACATCTGTAAAACATGACATAGAGAGACAACACTGGCTGAAAATAGCTTTCTGGCTCAGTATGGTCACTATTTTTTATAACCTGATAGAAGGCGTTGTTGCTACTTATTTTGGTATGGAAGATGAAACCCTGGCATTGTTTGGCTTTGGGGTGGATAGCTTTGTGGAGGTAATGTCCGGGATTGGTATCGCGCACATGGTTTACCGGATGAGAAGCAACCCACAGGTAGAGAAAGACCGTTTTGAGAAGCAGGCTCTGAGGATTACTGGCTTCAGTTTTTATCTGCTGGCAGTGGGCATTACCGCCAGTTCGGTTCTGACGATCATAGCAGGAGGTGAGCCTGAGACCACCAGGGTTGGGATTATTGTCTCCCTAATATCCATAGCCACCATGTACGCGCTGGTCCATTACAAGCTGAAAGCTGGTAAACAGCTCAATTCAAGTCCGATAATTTCGGATGCTAACTGCACTAAAACCTGTTTGTACCTATCAGTAATATTGTTGGTTTCCAGTGCTCTTTATGAGTTTTTTAGAATTCCTTATGTGGATGCTGTGGGTGCCCTGGGGGTAGCCTGGTTTGCCTTTAAAGAAGGACGAGAAGCATTTGATAAGGCAAAAGGGAAAGACTGTTGTGACAGCGCCTGTGCCAGCTAAGGCTGTTTATTCTTTAAACTTCTGCTACGATGGGTGATCAACTGGCTTTTCTGGATAAAGGAAGTGGAGAAAAGGTAGTACTCCTTCATGGATTTTGCGAAAGCAAAGAAATCTGGTATCCACTGGTCCCTGCGCTTAGTCAAAAGTGGCATGTATTAGCGCCGGATCTTCCCGGCTTTGGTGAAAACCGCCCCCTTCATGCTCAGGTAAGTATTGAAAGCATGGCGATGCAGGTAGCTACCTGGATGCAGCAGCATGCGGTGGATGAGTGCCATCTTGTTGGGCACTCTATGGGAGGCTATATTGCCCTGGCTCTTGCCGAAAAACATCCGGAAATGGTAAAAGGACTTTGTCTGCTTCATTCCACAGCCCGTGCTGACAGTGATGAAAAAAAGGAAAACCGTAACAAAACGGTGGAATTCCTGGAAAAAAACGGGGTGGGTACTTTTGTCAAAAATTTTATTCCGACCCTCTTTGCACAGTCCCGAAAAGATAAGCTAAGCACCAGTATACAGGAGGTTATCCAACTGGCATCAAATACTGCTAATGCTTCTGCCATAGCTGCCACCCTGGCCATGCGTGATCGTCGTGAAATGTTAGATCTGCTGCGGAAAGCAAATTATCCCATTAATTTTATAGGGGGTAAAGAAGACGCCATAGTACCTTATCATGACCTGCAGGAGCAGGCTAAGCTTTCCGACAGCGGAAAACTGATCGGCCTGGAGGATTGTGGGCATATGGGTATGTACGAGAAAACAGAAGAATGTGCCCGGGCGCTTCTTGGCTTTCTGAAGCAGTAAAAATACAAGCCGTAGGCTTGTGAGTCAGTAAGAAATTCAGGAAGATTGTAATTCTGAAATTCTCAATTACCGCAACCTATGCCTTGTCTTCGTTTTGCCTTTTTTCTTGCAGCATTACTGTTATCCCATTTATCAGCACATAGCCAGTCGTGGATACGCATCAACCAGATGGGATACCTGCCAGAGTCGGTCAAGGTGGCTGTTCTGGTTTCTAAAGAGCAAAGCCTGCCGGCTGATTTTTCCATTCATGACGCCCTCACCGATGAGGAGGTGTGGAAATCCTCATCAGGGGAGCAATTTGGCCCTTATGCTGCTTTTGAAAGTGGCGCACGCCTTAATTTCACGGATTTTGATCGGCCGGGAGCATATTATGTCCGTGCCGGCGAGAGCAAATCCCCTCTTTTTCGTATTGCTCCTGATGTCTATGATGGCGCTACAGATGTACTTTTGGAATACATGCGTCAGCAGCGTTGTGGTTTTAATCCTTTTTTGCAAGACAGTTGCCATATGCACGATGGCTTCAGAGTATATCATCCATCAGGAGACTCGGCCCATGTAGATGTCACCGGCGGCTGGCACGATGCAACTGACTACCTCCAGTATACGGCCACATCGGCCAATGCTGTCTACCAGATGTTATTTGCCTACCAGCAGCATCCGGAAGTTTTTGAAGATCAGTATGATGCGGCCGGTCTTTCCGGAAGCAATGGCGTTCCTGACGTACTGGATGAAGCCCGCTGGGGCCTGGATTGGCTGCTAAAAATGAATCCGGCTCCCGAAGAAATGTACAATCAGATTGCTGATGACCGTGATCATTCCGGGTACCGCCTGCCCAACCATGATGAAGTATCCTACGGTAAGGGCAAAGAAAGACCCGTTTATTTTATTACCGGCGAGCCTCAGGGGCTTCGCTACCGTAACCGAGCTACTGGTAAAGCTTCCACAGCTGGCAAGTTTGCCTCAGCTTTTGCCCTGGCTGCCGAAATTTTTGGAAAAGAAGACCCTGCCCTGGCCAGTAAACTGGAACAGAAGGCCAAGGATGCCTTTGCACTGGGAGAGGCTTTTCCGGGGGTAAGCCAGACGGCACCGGGCCGTGCACCTTATTTTTATGAAGAAGATAACTGGGTGGACGATATGGAACTGGCAGCTGCCCAGCTGTATCATCTGAACGGGCAGGAAGAATGGTTGGGTAAAGCCGTAGCCCTGGGAAAGCAAGAAATGCACACCCCATGGATGGGTGCCGATACGGCAAGGCATTATCAGTGGTATCCTTTCTGGAACGTCGGCCATGGTCGTTTGGCTGAAGTGGATGATACTGAAACCAGTAAGGAGTTTCAACAATACATGAAACTGGGGCTTGAGAAAATTTACAAGAGAGGGGAGGGCAATCCTTTTCTGATGGGCGTTCCCTTTATCTGGTGTTCCAATAACCTGATTACCGCAGCAGCCTCCCAGGCCCGTCTTTACCAGGAATTGAGCGGTGACAGTAGGTTTGCGGAAATGGAAGCAGCGCTCCGTGACTGGCTCATGGGCTGTAACCCCTGGGGCATTAGTATGGTGATCGGGCTGGCTGAAAATGGAGATTACCCGGATAAACCCCATTCCTCCCTGACTTACCTGGAAGGATACAAACTGACCGGCGGCCTGATTGACGGACCCGTATATGGCTCAATTTTTAACAATCTTAAAGGACTGACCCTGCTGGAAGAAGATCGGTATGCACCATTTCAGTCAAAATTAGTGGTATATCATGATGATTTCGGGGATTATTCTACCAATGAACCTACTATGGATGGTACAGCCAGCCTGATGTATTATCTTTCATCCCTTCAGCAACAAGGTAAGCAGCAGGCATCCGCTAATAAGCTGGGATATTCATTTGGAGCGATCAACCGTACAGATAGGCAGGAGAAGGAAATCAACCTTATGTTTTCGGCTCATGAGTTTGCCGATGGTGCGCGTACTATCCGTAAAACACTCAGAAAACATGGCGTAAAGGCTTCTTTTTTCTTTACCGGAGACTTTTACCGTAATGCTGGTTTTCATAAAATAATTGAAGGACTTAATGCTGATGGTCATTACCTGGGGGCTCATTCTGATAAACACCTGCTCTACGCCAGCTGGGAAAAACGCGATTCCCTGCTGATAGATGAGGAAACCTTCAGGCTTGATCTGCTAAATAATTATCAAGAGATGCAAAAATTTGGTGTACGTAAACAGGATGCGGTATACTATCTGCCACCTTACGAGTGGTATAATGACACCATTGCGGCGTGGAGCAACAAATTAGGTATCCAACTGGTCAACTTTACACCTGGTACGCAAAGTAACCAGGATTGGACGTATCCTGATCCGGGCAGCACCTATTATCCCAGCCAGCAGTTGTACGATAATATCCTGAAGATGGAAGAGGAAGAAGGCCTCAATGGATTTAACCTGCTCATTCATTTTGGTACTGATCCTCGTAGAACTGACAAGTTTTATGACAAACTGGATGAATTGATTACTGAATTGAAGGTTAGGGGGTACACATTTACCCGGATTGACCAAACGGCTTACTGATTTTGGCGTTATGAATACCAGGGTATAAAATCAAGCATTACAATCATGAAAAAAATTATTTATTTTTTTGTCAGTCTGTTGGTATTGAGCGCATGCGGATCACCCGATAATTCAGAAAGTGCTAATACAGAAAATAATTTGGTGGAACAGCAGGAAGAAGTAAGTCCACAAACGCTTAGTCTTACCGACCTGGAGGGTAATCCTATCAAACTTAGCGATCTTAAAGGTAAAGCAGTTTTTCTGAATCTGTGGGCTACCTGGTGCAGACCCTGCCTGATGGAAATGCCTGCCATAGAAAAAGCGTATCAGGAGCTAAAAGATGAAGGGTATGTTTTTCTGGCGGCCTCCTATGAGGATACTGAAAAAATATCAGAATTCGCCAGTAAACAGGACTTTACATTCCCATTTGTGCACCTTCAGACGGATATGCAGGCACTTGGCGTTCAGTCTATTCCCACTACTTACATTTACAATGAGGATGGCGCAGTAGTTGCCAGGATTATTGGCACCCGTGAGTGGGATTCTCCGGAAGTGCTGGCTAAACTAAAAGAATGGAAAACAGCAGAAGCAGAGGCTTTCTAAGCCAGTAAAATGCTCAGATAAACATTATTGGCTGGTCCTTGAGGTGCTTTTTAAGCTCTGGCGGTATGCCGAAATTATCGTCGATAAAGCGGTTTAATTCATCTCTGGTTTTCGGGGAAAGTAGTTCGGCCATTTGCTCAATGGCTGCCCCACTAACCATGTAAGGCATCACTGAAAGAATCATTTGGTTACCCCGGCAATGAGCAAAAAGCTGGTATTCCTCTTGCTCCTCAATAGAGGCGCCATTGATGGCACAATTGCTTATCCAGTCGTCAACTTTCCAGTTATTTTCACTGATAAGACGCTGACTTTGCTCCATCAGCCTGCTATTGTGTTGCATGAAATCCTGTATACGTGCTAGGGATTCTTTCGAAAGCTCCTGCCGCATTTTCTCAGCACAAGTCATACACATGGCATATTCAAAAATGACATCCTTAGATGCGTATTCAGGGTAACGGCGCATCGCTTTCTCAATTATATACTCTACGTCATTGTCAAGCAAGAACCTGTCACAGCTAATGCAGTTAGAAAAGGGAGAATTTTCCTTAAACGGATAAAATACAGGGGGTATATCAGTAACCGGGTACTTATAAAAATTCATATACGATTGATCTTGAGGCCTTGGTATGACAACTATTCTCTGGAAAATGTAACAGAAGCTTGATAGGAATCGTTGTTAAATATCTGTCATCACCTATCCTTCTCAGTTTTATTTCTTACACTATTTTGTAAATTCATTTCAGGGTATAAAGTATAATTCTGTAACAAATTTTAACTGTATTGACTTACATCAATACTAATTGAACAAATAAATATGAATTTGGCAAGTAACGAGAAAGAACTATTAAAATGGTCAGAACTTCCTGAAGGATTTAAGCATCTACTCAGTCGCTCTTATAAAGAGTATCAGGAAATATTGTATGACCCATGCCTGCACCCGGCTGCCCGTAAAATCCCCACCTGGGAGAATTGGCTCAGAAAACATAATATTACCCTGGACATAGAAGAAAAAAGTCACGATGCAGATAGATGAGTTCAGGAATTTCAACAGATTGCAACAGTGGCAAATTGCCAAAGACCTGGGCAGTATTATTTTTCACAAAGAAAATCCCAACCACCATATCCGGATTTTCCAAATGGATGGCTATTTCGTAGAAATATGGGAAAACCTCAATAATCAACTGCTGGACAGCCTGGAGGTATATCAAAGCAGTAGACTGTTGGAAAAATATGCCAGCCAGATAGACCTGAACGACCTTTACTAGTAAGTTTGGTAGTTTTATTAGGCTAAGATGTACTGCTCCACTACATGATAAATGTCCCCCACAGCTGCAACCTTGACTCATATGAGGTAGACCCTGTCAAAATTCAAATCATGATTTATCTTTTCAAAGGTCGTATTGATTACAACATTCTTTGGTGAATTCTTATAAAAGAGCCATCGTTACATGAGCTAAGGCGGGTTTATGGAAATCATTTTCTCGGCTTTCTGTAGGTTTGCCAGACTATCGTGAATTGCATTAAACGTGGGATGCTGCTTAAATACGGCCCAATGCATGTAAGGTCTAGAGGCAGTTACGAAGCGTATTTCAGACAGTGTTAAGGTAGAACTTTAATATTTTGTGATTGTCTTCCGGCCTATTTTTTAGCCTGATGTCGTCTTTTTCTCCTGCATCACCCACAAAATGTCTGTTAAATGAATATATTCAGGTGTAGTTAAACGGAGTTTGCATATCCTGAGATTTTTTTTGCCTCTCCAAAAAAATATGTAGATCATTATTTACCATTTGGTATACTAAAAAATAGATTTTTTTGTTGGCGACTTTCAGGCATCATTAAAAAAATCATATTTTATCGCGACGGGAATATAACAAGTTTAGCTTTTAACAGCTAAATTAGCAGATTAATTAAAATATTCTTAACAAAATACTATTAATCTATGGTCACCGTTATTTTTATTGTGTCATTTATACATGAGGGGTAATTATTAAAAAAACCTTTTTTATTTTGACCATCCTTATGTTTAAGACATAAGCAAAAACGTGTAGTTTTTATGGTTACTTTTCATTAATTTTCAGAGAACTTTTAACTAAATATATTGCTTATAAGGGTAATGCTATGACAAGCATTATATTAACAATCGTTATAATTAAACAGGAGGTGATTATATGATTTTTATTCCTTCTAATATCAAGTTGAAACTTATAGAACTTGATAAGTCTATGCAGGAACTCGGACGCAGCCTATATGGCAGAAAGCTATTTGGCAGTTATGAAGAGAGTGGCCGTTTTCAGAATTTTCAGATGGAATTACATTCCGATGGTTCTTTTACGTTACATTTCAAAAGAAATATACTGGGCCACATGGAGCAAAAACATTTTGATGGTGGATTAGAAGCAAGTGCCCGTGAACTGGTGATAGATGAACTGACCCTTACTATTACACTGATCCAGAATAAATTAAAATTGGTCAGTGCTTAAAATTTTTAAACTTATTTTTCTGTTTTAAGTATAAAAGAGGTAATAGTTGATAATTTACCTCTTTGTTTCATACAATTTGAGAGTAATCAAGAAAATATCAAACCAATCAGCAATTTGTTACGCACAATTTTTACATTTTAATTAATTATGGAAGAAAGCTTATTGAATGAAATTCAGGTAGTATCTGATACCGAAAAATCAAAGACCATCCATTTTGATGATATAAAGGTTCGATCTGAACTTCAGAACTTTATTACACCCCTCTCTGAAGACAGCCGTGAGCAATTAGAAGAAAATATTAAATTGAACGGATGTCTCGATCCTTTGACCCTCTGGGAAAGGAATAATGGGGAACTTGTATTGGTAGATGGGCATAACCGTTACCACATATGTTCTAGTCATGATATCCCCTTCAAAGTAAGGGTCATCCGTTTTGGATCTGAGGAAGAGGCTAAAGACTGGATGATTAATCATCAGTTGGGAAGAAGAAACCTGAATCCCGATCAGTTGAGTTATTTCCGTGGCCTGAAGTACGAGAGGATGAAAAAGAAGCGGGGGGGATATGATAAAGTACTCTCTAGTGGGCAGAGTGGCGATAAGACGTCTGAAGTGTTAGCACGAGAGTTTAATGTGAGCGATCGTACAATTCTTCGTGATGCCGAATTTGCCAAGGGTATAGAGATCATCGCTAAGGGTAACCCGCAGATGAAAAATGATATCCTCCTGGGACGGATAAAAGTAAAAAAGAGTGATGTCCAGACGCTGGCGCAGGTGAAAGACCTCAGACAGATCGGAAAAATCAAAAATGAAGCGGACCTTTTTAATAAGGCAAAAAATATTCGTAAAGAAAAAGAGGCTCATAAAGCTGAAAAGGCACAGAAAGAGATGGATGAGCGCGTCAATGACGCATTGGAAACCATCAAAAACAATGAGCCGATTTTTACCAACAAAGAAGACCGTATCAAGAGAATCAAAGCAAATCTTCTTTCTTCTGTCAACAAAACTATTCAGCAGAAAGATAAAAGCGCCCTCAAAGAGGCTAAGGCTTATCTGAAACGTCTTGAAGATGAACTTTTTGGTAAATATGCCAACGCATAATTGTCAGCTGGATTCTAAAAAAGCGGTTATTTAACCGCTTTTTTTATGCCTCAAATTTCGTAGGTACTACCCGTAAGTAAGAAAAATTAATCTGCGTAACCATCATCTGGCTTAATTTTTATTTTAAACACAGCCCAATATTTTTGTCTGTTCAAAACCTGGGTGATAGTTAAATTTAACAATTACGAATTATTGGCAATATGATAAAATAGGGCGTTGAGCAGCACTATAACCCATTTCCAGGGCCTTGTGTAAATCAATGCATCCGTCAGATTTCTTTCCGGTCAGGTAAAGTGCCAGGCCTCTGTTGTAGAAGAGCTTGGGGTTTTCAGGATCCAGGCTTATGGCTACTTTATAATCATCTATTGCCTGTGCGTATTTTTTTAACTTATAGTATGTATTCCCCCTATTTAAATAAGCTTTTATAAGTAATGGGTTGATTTTTATTGCACGTGAATAATCCTCAATAGCCCCCTGCAAGTCGGCTGAATACTCCCGGCTGTAGGCACGCATTATCAATATTTCATCATTTTCTCCAGCCAGTCTGATGGCCTGGTCAAAATCCCGGAGCGCACTACGATGATTACCAGATGCCTGCCTGAGCATCGCCCTGTTAAAATAAGCCTGGTAACTTCCCTGCTCAGATACTGCAACATCATAGGCTTCATGTATAAGATGCTGATAGTCACTTCCCTTACTGATGGTTTGTAGATTATTAAGTGCTGCCGCATGATCGTATTCAAGACTCAGGGCTTTCTGATAAGCCTGGATTGCTGAAGTAGTATCACATTTTTTTTCGGCAATCAGACCCTGATTGACATAAAAGTCAGCTTCATCCGATTTTCTTTCAAGAGCCTTGAGAATATAATGTTCTGCACTATCAAGACGATCGTCGGACAGGTGAGAAAGGGAAAGGTAATTCAAAACATCGGCCAGCATATCGGACTGCAGGCTTGTGATCCCTGAGGCTGAATAGCCGGAAGGATCAGTTTTCCCTTTAAAATACACAGAAGTGGTTTCACCGGCAGGATCTTTCAGAAGCCTGTGGAAATCCTGGATGGCATCACCATATCGATGACTTTGGTAAAATAAAACGGCTCTCTTAAAGCGGGCCTCGCTGAGCAGAGGATCCAGGTGCAATACAATTGTAAGATCAGTCAATGCTGATGAAATATTATCCATCTTTTCATGCACCCTACTTCGCAACAGATAAGCTTCCACAAATTCTTTACGTTGAGCGATAGCGTCATCTAAATGATCAAGGGCAATACTCAGTTTTCCTTCATTGAAGTAGGCTTGGGCGAAGGCCAACAGATGTTCGGGAGACTCCTGCTTATTTTGGGCGGAAGCAATTGAAACAGCAAGAAAAAAGAATATGTATATCCATATAGAATTTCTCATAGCTGAATAACGAAAGGAAGTATTAAAAAATTGATTAACCTTATCATGGAAATTGTAATGATGCAGGCTTACAAAGCGAAAAGCCACGCAGAAAAAGCGATACATTTACTTAATATGCTAGTACTAAATGACTGATTTTGACTGGCTACTTTTTATATACCAAATTACTACTTAAATTATTTAACATAATTTAGGTAGTAGTTTACAAAGAATCAAGGCTATCCCAGTAGGATAGCCTTGATTTATTTGTCATGAGTCCAAACAGTAAAGCTTAGATTTACTCTTCACCAACTGTTTGATATCTAAATCAAAAGTTAACTATTAATGTTTAATAAATCACATTTTTTATTAAACACTATAAGATTAACTTTTTGCATTTTATATATATTTTATATCAAAAATATTGTAAAACTTGCTTCATACAAAAGTTAACTTTTTGATGATCCTTGAAGTAAGAAAAATTTAATATTTGCTTCTTCCGCTCCTGTTTTGATCTTATTCATGTCAACTAATAATCAGCAAATATCTTTAGTGAAGTCTACAAGTCATTCAGTTCAGATCATAAGCTGTTAAAAAGCAATTTGGTTTATTTCCTTTCTTAAGTAAGTATGCAGACCTGAGGCACACAAATATGTAGGCAAAAAGGGAGAATTTAGTGCTAATCATGAACGTAATATCTAATTACCCTAACTATCTCTTTAAAAGAGTTTTCAAAGTGAGCGATTTCCCACTGTTAAATTGCTTTAAGTTGTTTTTGCTGTTGTCTTTGATGTGGTTGACACAGAGTAAACAACTCTATGCTTTTCCTTTACAGCCGGTAAATGAGCCATCAGCATTTACTTTTTCAGCTGAGGAAATCCAGGAACTTATTTATGAAAGTAAGGAAGTTGTAAAAAGTAATCCTCGTGAAGCGCTGGAACTGGCACAAAAGGCCCTGGACTTGCTTGGTAGCCATTCAGACAGTAGCTTGTTCGCCGATGTGCAATACTCTCTGGGTAGAGCGCATGAGTGCCTCAATAATTATGGCAAGGCCATTCAATATATGTTAGTGGCAGTCCAATACTATGGACAGATGGGTAATCAGCGAGGACTCAGTAATGCACTGAATCGGATGGGCGTGATTTACGACTCCCTGGGCGATTATGACAAAGCCCTGACATATTACCTGCAATCCCTCCAAATCCTGAAAGGATTGGATCTCCCTGATTTAGTAGCAGGTGCTTATAATAACATTGGTCTGATTTATTCAACAATAGGAGAAGAAGAAAAAGCTGTCATCAATTACAGTAAAGCTATTGAGATTGCTGAACATCATAATCTGAAGGAAGAGCTGACCTATCCCCTGCATAATCTGGGAGATCTGCATGCGGCTAGGGGGCAATTTGACAGCGCTTTATTCTACTATCAGCAGTCATATCTATTAGATGATTCCTTACAAGACCTTCAGGGAGTTGGGATAAATCTATACTCCATGGCTGATGTTTATATACGGCTTAATGACGTGCTGAAGGCTGAATCTCATCTGCTTGAAGCTTTAGAAATACACCAGTCAGTAAATGACAAACTCAGTATGAGCGTTACTTACGCTATACTGGGAAAGCTGTATATGCTGAAGGATAATGAGCAGAAGGCTATTGCATCTGCCGAAAGTGCTCTCAAATATGCTCAGGAAATCAATACAAAGCTTGAAATCCAGAATGCAGCCAGAATCCTGAGTGATATTTACAGACAAAAAAACGACTTCAAACTGGCATTACAGTATACAGATCTGTGCAATCAATACAAAGACAGTCTTTTTAATGAAGCTAAAAGCAGGGAACTGGCTTTGTTACATTTACAGCAACTAGAGGCAGAAAAAGATGCTCTTGTCACCGAAAATCAGTTTAAAGCTGAAGTAATGGGAGATCAGCGAGCGCTAATTGAAAGTCAGACATACCTGGTGATTTTTATTTCATTTGGCTTGATTGTCAGCTTTATCATTCTGTCTTTACTCAACAATGCCAACCGTGATAAGCGTATAGCAAACCAGCAACTAGTACAGCAAAAGGAGGAAATTGAGTATAATATCAAGGAGCTCAAGTCACTAAATACCAGTATCAAAGAGCAGAAGAATAATCTGCAGAAGTCTAACCAGATCAAGGACAAATTGATTTCTATCATTTCACATGATTTTAGAAGTCCTCTAAATTCCCTGGAGGGTATACTGGATTTGCTGGCGCAGGGGAGGATCAGTCAGGAGGAAATGAAGGTTGTGGCCCGTGAACTTCGGATAAAAGTCAGTATCACGACCAGTCTGTTGGATAACCTGTTGAACTGGGCCAAAAACCAGATGCAGGGTATAAAACCCAACCCGGAAACTTTTGATGTGCTTGACCTGGTGAATGAAACTGTAGACCAACTACATCTGCAGGCTGAGAAAAAAGGGCTTCATATCAAAAGTGAAGTGAGCCGCTCAGAAGAGATTTATGCAGACTTTGAAATGACAAAACTGGTGCTCAGAAATCTACTGAGTAATGCTATCAAGTTTACTTCAAGAGGTGAGAATGTTTCTATTCAATCGGATATAGCAGGAAGTTTCATGAAAATAAGTGTCAGCGATACAGGTATCGGTATACCTGAAGAAATGCTGAAAAAGCTATTTTCGGAAGAGGCTCAGACTAGTTTGGGCACCTCACAGGAGAAAGGTACCGGTCTGGGACTAATGCTCTGTAAAGACTTTGTGGAAAAAAATGGTGGTATGATAGAGGTAAGTAGTAAAACAGGAGAGGGAAGTACCTTTTCCTTCACAGTGCCTCTGGCAGAAAAAGAAGTGTTGGTAACCGTAAAAAAAAAGAATGAGTTAGCATCAGATACTAAGACCATCAACTAACCCATTCCAGCCTAAAACTGCAAACCAATAGCGTAATAACGAATGTCTGCTTTTACAATACTTCTATTTTCCTCTTAAGATTGGTTTGTGAAACAGGGATGCTGATTTTCAGAATTCCTGTTTCCAATTTTGCCCGTATTTCATCTTCGTTGACTGATGCAGGCAGGTTAAAGGTTCTGGCGAGCTTATAGGTTTCAAATTCCTTTCTATGGAAGCTATCTTCCTTTTCTTCGCTTTCCTCTTTTTTTTCTGCCCTTATGATCAATATCTGATCTTTTAACTCAATACTGATCTCGTCCTTATTAAATCCGGGTAGAGCTACTGCTAGTTCATAAAAGTCATCCTTAGCTTTTACGTTGGTCATCGGCGTAGCCGGTCGCGTCATCCACAGATCATCAAAGGGATCTCTAGCCAGGAATCTATCGTTATCTAAAATCCGAGCTGGTTGATCTCCTATCCTGTGCAAGCCATTGTGTTGAATGTGAGGTCTCATAGCGTTTGAATTTTTGTTGTTTTAAAGTTATTACTTTGTTTAACAACAAAATATGAGCAAACTCAGCTGACAGAATGATTAATATCATGGCCAAAGCAGTAAATACAGCATATTTTACATTCAAAAATACCCTCGCATTATGCTAGTGATCATTTTTGGCTTACCAGGCACTGGCAAGTCATATTTTAGCGAACATTTATCAGATGCCCTGCAGTTGGAGCATATCAGTAGTGATCAGGTTCGCGAGCGTATGGGATTAAAGGGACATTATAATCCTGAATTCAAAGAAAAGGTATACCATAAAATGTTTGAATTGGCTCAACATGCTTTCGCCAGGGGCAGGGGCGTACTGCTGGATGCAACCTTTAGCAAAGCCGCTTGGCTGAACGAGGCCCGTGAACTGGCCCGTCAACATGGACAAAAATTCAAGGTCATAGAAATGGTCGCCAGTGAAGAAGTCATTCGGGAAAGAGTCAGCAAAACCAGGAAACACTCAGAAGCTGATGTTGAAGTTTATGAGAAGCTGAA
The DNA here is from genome assembly GCA_964518125.1 of uncultured Porifericola sp. Lineage (GTDB taxonomy): Bacteria > Bacteroidota > Bacteroidia > Cytophagales > Cyclobacteriaceae > Catalinimonas. The sequence continues at coordinate 88,822 of CAZFFW010000001.1, read as the reverse complement.
AAAAAGTTATCAGCAATTCGAGGATGAGCGTTTACAACTGGATAGCTCGGCCGATGAAATAAGCCCCTTAATTGAAAAGGCCATTGAATATTTAACCCATGACTGAAAAAGAATTTGAACAGTTTCGTTTACACCCTGCTTTTGGCTCAAAAAAAATGGAAGATGATGAACTGGAAGTAGTGGAGACGCATATATCTTACCTTTTTTTGCTTAGAGATGAAGTATTTAAGGTGAAAAAAAGTGTCAAACTTCCCTTTCTGGACTTCACCGACCTGGACAAAAGAAAGCATGCCTGCAGTCAGGAGCTACTGCTCAACAAAAGACTTGCGCCAATGATTTACCTGGATGTACAATCAGTGAAGTCCGATGGTAGCAGGATCAGCATTGGCGGGAGCCAGGGAGTAACCATAGATTTTGCGGTAAGGATGCAACGGATCAATAACGATCTGGAGATGGACAGAATGCTCCTCAAAAAGGAGCTTCAGCAAAAGGACATCATCAAACTGGCCGAGATTATCGCTATGTTTCATTTGAGAACTTTTTCCATCGCCAAAGAATGGAAACTGGCACATCTGCAGGATACTTTTAACCAGATAGGCGACTTTCAGGAGTATGCATCCGGTAAACTGGGTGAGGCGTATGGTAAGATAATAGAAAATTCATGCGGTCTGTCTGACGATTTTTTGAGGAAAAACATAGCAGCATTAAACCGCAGAAGCCAGCAGGGGTATGTCAGGGATGTACATGGGGATTTGCACAGCCATAATATTTTTTTGACAGACCCTCCGGTTATTTTTGATTGTATAGAGTTTGATGATGATCTCAGGCAGATTGACCTGTTGAATGAAATAGCTTTTTTTCTGATGGACCTGGATTTTTATGAAGCATCCGAACTGGGTGATCAGTTCCTTAGCCACTATCTCAGTATCCTGGATAAAGCAGGTCTGCAAGATGTTGCAGATGAGGCGCTACTGCTGTATTTCAAAATGTACCGTGCTTCAGTAAAAGCCAAAGTCCTGATGATCGGGGCGAGGCATCAGCAAGGAAAAGATCAGGAAAAACAAATGGCGGATGTCAGAAAATACCTGGATCTGGTGGGGAAATATCTCCAGAAGCTGGCATAAAAAAAGTGATACCATGAGTACCACTCTTTTCACTGTGTAAGCAAATATTAGTCTTTCAGAACCAGCAAAGGTTTCTGAGTATGGAAAATCATATGTTGTGTTTTGCTGCCATGGATCAGCCGGTCAATCAGGCTGTGCTTTCTGGGTACCATGGCTAGCATACTGGATTGGTGATCCTGTAAAAACTTTTCGATACCCTCATTCACATTTTCGTTCTCCAGGTTATAGTGGTAAGAGTGGCGGGTTTTTTTCAGGATTCGGTCCAGTTCTTCTCCTGCATCAAGCTCGTCACCAGACATTTTGGAAACTTCCTGTCTTACGTGTAACACATCCACATCAGCATGGAAGATATCCACCATGGTCAGCAGCATATCATAAGTTTCAGGTTTGTGGCTCTTTTTGTAGTCAGTGGCCAGTACAATATTGTCAACCTTTTCAAAGCTGACCTCCCGGGGAATAACCAATATAGGTACCTTGGTATTGTTAATGATATGGGAAGTAGTACTGCCAAAGAGTTCCTGTAAGGCATTGCTGCCTCTGGTTCCCATCACTATCAGGTCTATATCCAGTTTATCAACATATTCCAAGATACTTTCCTGAGCAAAACCAGACTCGGTGATAGTTTCAAATTTCAGATCCGGGCTGTATAGATAATCTGTTTTGATCTTCTCCATTTCAGCATTGATCTCTTTCTGCACGTCCTCCATATCTACCATGCCTTCCGGATACATTCCACCGATTGGATAAGCAGTATCGGCTACGGCCGGGATACGGTAGGCATGCAGCACATACAGTTTTGCACCGATTTCTTTTGCCAGACCCACTGCATAATTGAGCGCATTATTAGCAGCTGGTGAAAAATCGGTAGGGGCGAGAATTTTTGTAATAGGTTTCATGGCTCTGTTGGTTTAAAAATTAATAAGCTAAAGAAGTTTTTAGCTGAGGCTTAAAAACATTCATGACAAATTCCTCTTTAATCATCTGATTAAGTTTATGCAGGACACTTTCTTCCAGTGCAATGATTTGCTCCATCATTTCGGCCTGAGGATGAAAATCTAATGAGCGGAAGTATAGTAGCAAGGTCTTAAAATTGCCCAGCTTGTAATGACTGGCCAGGATGAGCGAGTGGATGATAGTCGCATCAACAAGAGAAGGATGTTCATCCTGCGATATCAGTTTAAATCCCTCCTTGAATATACCATTCATGCCTTCGGTACTCGTATGAGTCGGCTTATAGTCCAGCTCTTCCATTGCCTGCTGAAGGAGTTCTGCTTTTACTTCAGCGTTCTGGCTGATATCAAAAAGTAACACCTTGAGCTGGGCAACATGTGATTTATGGCTGAAGACTTTCAGATACGTAGCATACTGACGCTCAGACCAGTACAAAATACTCAATTGCTTTAGGGCAAGCTCCCGATAGTTATGGATAGTCTTCATAATTCAAAAAATTTTATTTATCTTAATAAGTACTAAGGTAATTCAGTAATGATTTAAAAGCATATGGTTTAAATCAGCTTTTTTTATGATTTTTATCATGTTATTTTTTGATAATAAGCATTAAGTTTAATCTAATATTCATTTTTAATTGTGTAATCATGAAAACTTTCCACAAGCTCGACAAGCATGTGATTTACCTGGATGAGCTAGTCTTACAGGTAGCATCGCAGATGGGCCAGCCGGAGGATCTCAATTGCGCCAGTAGTGCAATTGATGCCGTGCTGAGAGCCGTCAGAAACCGATTATCTTTTGAACAGTCTATCAAATTTCTCAATCTCTTACCACTTCCCTTTAAGGCTGTTTACATCAAGGACTGGAATGTCAATGATCATGTACCTGACCGGATAGATTCCATGCAGGACTTTATTGATGAAGTACACAGGCTGGCGCCTGACCTTTGTAGTGACAGATACAAGGATAACAGCGTGTTCAAAAAAGCTATCAAGTCTGTTTTCAAAGTCATTGGACTGCATGTATCTAACCAGGATCTGAAAAAAGAGCTTCTGTTTCTGCCTGATGACTTACGTATTTACCTTGAGGCAGAAGGCGTATCGCTTAAATCCAATACTTTGGATACCAGTATATGGCTGTCTTAATACGCAGGTTCAAACTCTACTGAGAATTGACTATATTTTGCGCATAAACCAAACAACCAAACGATAAGTTTATGCGACAGATTACTGCTATCAAGGAAGGTACGCTAATCAAAGATTACACAACATATGCTGCATTACTTCCAACCATAGTCAATTTTCAGAATGAGACTGAAGCACTAAAAAAGAATTTACTGGACAAGAAGGTTTGGATGATCAATTCCACTGAACAGGGCGGGGGAGTAGCTGAAATGCTTCCCCGCCTTGTTAGTTTATTGAGGCAGGTGGGTATTCAAGCTGAATGGCTGGTGCTTGAGTCGGATAAAGCTGAATTTTTTGCCTTCACCAAAAAAATTCACAACCTTATTCACGGGGCCGGGGAGGCCAGTATTTCTGACGAAGAGCGGAACCTGTACGAACAGGTAAACCGTGAAAATGCGGCACAACTACAAGACTTCATCAAGCCCGGTGATATCGTAGTGGTGCATGACCCTCAACCTGCCGCTATGATCCGCTTTTTGCAGGAAAAAGCTGATTTTCATACTATCTGGCGTTGTCATATAGGATTAGACCGGAATAACCATAAAACACAACTGGCGTGGGATTTCCTTAAGCCCTATCTGCAGGACTATGACCACTTCGTGTTTTCAGCGCCCGAATACATACCAGAATACCTCAGTGGTAATGTCAGTATCATACATCCGGGTATTGATCCCCTTACCCATAAAAACAGAGAACTTTCCGTTCATAAGCTTAGTGGAATCTTATCTAATGCGGGACTGGCACATTCTTCCCATCCCAAAGTAACGGAAGATTTTGATCATCAGGCTAAAATATACACCCCCGTTGGCCGCTTTGTAGAAGCTAAAGATGCAGGAGATGTAGGATTACTTTTCAGACCTATTATCTCCCAGGTATCCCGTTGGGACAGGCTGAAGGGCTTTCATCCGCTGATGCAGGCATTTGTCTATATGAAAAGGCATGCGGAAGAGCTTTGTAAAGATCATCCGCAGGCCAGATGCAGGGTCAAATATGCCAGGCTGATGCTCTGTGGGCCAGATCCTGATTACGTAAGTGATGATCCTGAAGGACTGGAGGTATTGTCTGAGCTAACCAATTTCTATCAATCCTTGCCTGACGAACTTAAGGAAGACATCATCATTTGCAAACTTCCTATGCAGTCTGTCAAGGAAAATGCACTAATCGTTAATGCAATACAAAGAAGTTCATATTTCATCTGTCAGAACTCACTGCAGGAGGGCTTTGGCTTGACTGCAACCGAAGGTATGTGGAAAACGACACCTATCGTTGCCAGTAATGCCTGCGGACTTAGGTACCAGGTAAGAAACGAAATGGACGGGCTGATCATCCGGCATCCCGACGACCAGGAAGAACTGGCTAAGGCGCTGGCGTATCTACTGGGGGAGCCTAAACTGGTAGAGGAAATGGGCTTCAGGGCGCAGAAAAGGGTAATTGATCATTTTCTGGTATTTACCCAGGTACTCAACTGGGGAAGGCTATTTAAAGAGCTAATCGCAAAGAAAAGAAATGGTTTTTATGAGGTTTAAGAACATCCTGTTTTTCATATTTTTTATGGGAAGTTTTTCACTTCTTGCCCAGGAAAAATCCTTCTGGAATGATTTCACTGAGGATAGCATCCGTTCTGAAATTGACGGTGCATTCCAGCATTTTTATTACAGCAGCGCTGAAGCGGAGACACCAAAACCATTGGTGGTTGTGCTGCATACGTGGAGCGCTGACTATCATCAGCAGGAAAACAGCCTGGCACATGAAGTAAAAGCGCGCAAATGGAACTACCTTCACCCTGACTTTAGAGGAGCCAATAATCATCCGGATGCCTGCTGTAGCAGCCTGGCTATGTCGGATATTGATCAGGTAATCACCTGGGCTCAAAGTAACCTACAGGTAGACCAGGATAGCATTTTTGTGATTGGAACCAGTGGTGGTGGCTATGCTGCTATTTGCACATTTATGAAATCAAGGCATAAGATCAGAGGTTTTCATGCCTTTGTACCCATCACCGACCTTGCTGCATGGTATGAAGAGTCCCTTTCCCGCGATCAGAAATATGCCCTGGATATACTGGCCTGTACCGCTTCTCAGGATAGTACACTGGATGTGGAAGAAGCAAAAAACAGATCTCCTTATTACTGGAATGTACCGGTCAGGAAACTGCTTACCTCAAGCCTTCATCTGTATGCGGGTGTACATGATGGATATACCGGTTCAGTGCCGGTGACCCAATCACTTTTGTTTTATAATAAGGTAATGGAGAGTCTCGGCGTCAGAGATGAAAATCAATATGTGTCGGAAGAAGATATGATCTACCTTTTGAGTAAAAGATCTTACCCCGCAAATCAGTTCGGTACGCTTGGTGACCGTAAAATCCATTATTTTAAAGGAGCTCATAATGTGAGTGTCACTATTTTTGAAGGGGGGCATGAGTTACTGAAGGATATAGCCCTGGATCTGCTATAAAAAAAAAGACTCGTGCTTACGAGTCTCTTCTGATGGCTAATTCGGCTCCCTTCAGCCAGTGTTCTTTCAGATGATCTGCACGCCCTTTTTTGAAGACATTTCTTTTCTGCTGGTACTTTTTCCTGAGGGACTTTTGTTCCTCTTCTGGTAAATGAATAAAGGAGTTACATTCATCAGAGCAACAACCTTCATGTTTTGCCGCACATTCTTCACACTGGATAAAGAGGAGGTGACAGGCATCGTTTGCACAATTAACATGCGTGTCGCAGGCTTTACCGCATTGGTGACACTGGCTGATGACTTCATCAGAAATCCTTTCGCCAAGTCTTTCGTCAAAGACAAAGTTCTTGCCTTTGAATTTATTGGGCAGTCCTTTAGCCTTGATATCGCGAGCATACTTGATAATCCCACCTTCCAACTGGTGTACATGCTCAAAGCCCAGGTGCTTAAAGTAAGCGCTGGCTTTTTCACATCTGATACCTCCGGTACAGTACATGATGATAGTACGGTCTTTGTAGGGGGTCAGCGTTTCTTTAACTATTGGTAGTGCATCCCTAAAAGTATCGGCATCAGGTAATATGGCATTTTCAAAATGTCCGACCTCACTCTCGTAGTGGTTTCGCATGTCCACAACAATGGTGTTGGCGTCATCAGTTAGGCGGTTGAACTCTTCCGCACTGATATGCTTACCTCTTTTGGTTACATCAAATGCGGCATCGTTGAGGCCATCTGCGACAATTTTTTCTCTTACTTTAATTTTAAGTTTGAAAAAGGATTTGCCATCATCTTCAACAGCTACATTCAGGCGGATGCCTCGCAAAAACTCAATCGTATCAAGTTGGTCTTTAAAAGACTCAAACAAGTCTTTAGGAACGCTTATCTGGGCATTAATGCCTTCTTTTGATACATAGACCCTACCCAGGATGTTAAACTCCAACCAGGAAGCATAGAGATGATCTCTGAACTCCTCAGGAGAAGTAATGTGTGCGTAAGCATAAAAGGAAAGCGTGAGCCGCTCTTCCTGGCTTTTTTCCATTTGTTGTTTTAAAATTCTGCTGTCTATCCTGTTGTGCAGTAACATTATGCGTATCAGTTAACAGTTTCTATTTTTTTTCCTTGTTCCATTCTCTGGAAAAATTCTTTATTGAGTATCCTTCCCTGTTTTTCGAGCACACCGCTGACTACTTCTATGCCGGCTTCCTTCATTCTTCTTATGCCTCTTCCGTTTACCAGAGGATTAGGATCTACATTGGCAATGACGACTTTGCTTACCTTGCTGTTTACCAACAGATCACAGCAGGGCGGTGTTTTTCCGTAATGAGAACAGGGTTCCAAATTTACATAAACTATGCTTCCTTCCAACAAACTTTTGTCAGCAACATCATCTACTGCATTTCTTTCTGCGTGTGCTTTGCCATACTCCTGGTGCCATCCTTTGCCAATTACCTCATCATTCCTCACAATCAGGCAACCTACCAGAGGATTAGGGCTTACTTTTCCGGCACCTTTTCTGGCTAGTTCAAATGTCTGCTGCATGTACTTTTCGTCATTGCTCATGGCAATCAGTTTTGCTTATTTTCTGTTCCAAACCTGGAAACTATCAATTTCTTCTAAGGCTTCATCCCAGTTACCTCTAAAGGTAATCGCCCGGTCATCCAGATAAATGTCAGCCATAGGCTTTCCGAATGTCCAGATATTATCAAAAGGAATGTCATATTTATCCAGCCACTCTTTCATTGATTTTTGCTGAAAAAGGTAATCTTCTTTGTGGTAAAGCTTATTGGCACGGGTAGAATAGATAAAAATGGTAAATCCCCGTTCTTTGAGACGATGCATTGCCTCACGGCTTCCCTCCACAGGCAGATCATAAATTTCTCCCTTTTTCCATCCCTGAGAATACTGATGAAGCACTCCGTCAAAATCAACAGCTATGGTTTTCTTTTTCATTGTCTTCCTTTCTGGGTACAGGGTCGTAACCTGATGTACCCCAGGGGTGACACCGGCCAATTCGTCTGAACCCCAAACTTATGCCTCTCACCAGACCCCATTCCTGTATCGCTTGCGCTGTATACTGTGAACAACTAGGGCTATGCCGACAGTGATTGCCCAGCATGGGTGAGATGCTGAACTGGTAAAAACGGATAAGCCCCAGGGCTATGGCACGGAGAATTCTGGCAATCATCTATTGCAATTCATGAAAGATCAAGCTAGGCTGAATATCCTCATGGTGGTACTTCTTGCTTTTATAAAAGTCAAATTCTCCTTTGATATCCTCAAAGTAAATCTGACATATACCTACATTCGGATAAATCCTAACCGGCTGTATACAGGCTAGTTCCAATGTCCAGTGTCCTCTTGAACCTATGTTACCCAGACCGGCGGTCAGGTGCACCATAATGCCCAGACGGCCAATGGAGGAACGCCCTTCCAGTTTAGGAACATGATGTTCGGCTTTGATAGTTTCAACAGTTCTTCCCAAATAAAGCGTGCCGGGCTCAAGTACGTATCCATCTTCCGGTATCATTATCTTTTTTACCGGATTATCCTTCTTCATATCCAGTTCACGATCCTGATAAACCAGGAGTTCGTTATGTAGTCGGAGATTGTAGCTATTGGGGTTAATTTGTTCGGGGGAAAACGGATCAATAAATAATTCGGTACCGATCAGTTTTTCTATTTCTTTACCTGATAATATCATATGCTTTTTTTCAAAAACTAAAGTAAACGTACAGTAATTACTATAAATTATGCCTTCAGGTTTTGAAATGTAAGTTGTATTGTAAGTCTAATGATACAAACTAGTTGAGTGCAAAGGATGTTGCACCTCCTTTTTCATCTTTTAACTGAACGCCAATTTCGGCAAGTCTGTCCCTGATTTTATCAGATGTGGCAAAATCCTTTTGAGAGCGTGCATCTTTTCTTATGTCAATGAGCAGGTTTACCAATGCGCCAATTCTATCACTCTGGTCATTCCTTTCGGCCTCCATTCCCAGGACTTCCTCAACAAAGCTGGTAAAAGTGTTTTTAAGTAATGTAAAGGTTTCAGCTGTAATACCTTTTAGCGGTAGCTGTTGATGATAAAAGGCATTGACCTTACTTCCCATTTCAAAAAGAGATGCAATTGCTTTAGCCGTATTAAAATCGTCGCTCATGTGTTCATAGCAGGAGGCACACAGGGAGCGTATCTCCTCATCCAGCGCCTGATCAGTATCTGCTTCCTGATGATCCAGTTTAGAAAGAAGTTCCAGCGCGTTCATAAGTCTTTGTAAGCCCTTTTCAGCAGCCTGTAGCGCCTGGTTAGAAAAGTCAATAGGGCTACGATAATGAGCCTGAAGGATAAAAAAGCGCACTGTCATGGGAGAATAGGCCTGTTCAAGTTTAGGATGGTCTCCCTCAAAAAGCTGTTCCAGTGTGATGAAATTACCCAGCGACTTGCTCATTTTCTGCCCATCTATGGTGACCATGTTGTTGTGCATCCAGTAGCGTACAGGGTTTTTTTTAAATGCCCCAAAGCTCTGGGCAATCTCAGCTTCATGGTGGGGAAATTGAAGGTCTAGACCACCAGCATGAATATCAAACTCATCTCCCAAATATTTGGTGCACATCGTAGTACACTCCAGGTGCCAGCCCGGAAAGCCTTCGCTCCAGGGAGAATCCCATCGCATGATGTGTTCAGGACTTGCTTTTTTCCAGAGGGCGAAGTCATGGGGACTTCTTTTTTCACTAAGACCTTCGGTATCCCTGCTACCGGCCTTCAGATCTTCCAGTACTTTACCGGAAAGTTTCCCGTATGGTTGTTGACCTGCGTACTTCTCCAGGTCAAAATAGACAGATCCATTTGCCTCGTAGGCATAACCATTCCGGAGAATGGCTTCTATGATCTTGATCTGCTCAGGTACGTGCCCACTGGCAGTAGGTTCTATGCTGGGAGGGAGGGTATTGAGTCTGGCCATCGCCTCATGGTAGCGATTGGTGTACATTTGCACAATCTCCATCGGCTCCAGTTGCTCCAGGCGGGCTTTCTTGGTGATTTTGTCTTCTCCAGCGTCCAGCACTTCATCCTCAAGGTGTCCTACGTCGGTGATATTACGGACATAGCGTACTTTATACCCTAAAAACCTAAAGTAACGGACGACAATATCAAAGCTGATTGCAGAACGTGCATGGCCCAGGTGAGGGTCACCGTAAACAGTGGGTCCACAAAGGTAAATGCCAATATGGGATGGATTGAGAGGTTGGAATTTTTCTTTTTTTCGGGTGTAGCTGTTGATTAGATAAATGGGATACTTTTCAAACAAGGTTTGGTCCATGAATGTATGATTAAATCTATTGATTAAAAGCTGCTAAAATGATTAATTATCCATACTGTTACAATCCTGGCACACGCCAATGACCAAAAAATTGGTGTCCAGCTTACTGTAACCTTCTGGCAGGCTGATTTGCTGGGTCGGTGCTTCGGGGAGGCAGTGAATGGTACCACAGTGATTGCATTTGAAATGTGCATGCTCATGGCTCTCTTCTTCCTGCCTGGTATTCAGCACATACTTATTAACACCATCCATATCTACCAGACGATGCACCAGATGATTTTCAAGGAGTGTATTGAGTGTACGATAGATGGTGGTACGGTCGCAGTCAGCGGATAGTTGCTTTTCCAGGTCTATTTCAGACAGTGCTGACTGGCTGTTCATCAGTATTTCAATGATTTTTTTCCTGCTGGAAGTTATCCTCAAACCAGCTTCTTTTAGAATTTCAACAGTATTCATAGATTTGTATCAATTTGCCGGTTTACATCCAAATGTTCCAGCAACTCTTTTTTTAGGTCATAATAGCGGTAAAAACAGCTTTTTCTGGTATTTCCCTCGGCATCTCTGGTATGGCAGACACCATTGCCCGCAAGGCTTACCAGGTAAAGTAAAGCATCCTGGTCACAATCTACCCGTATTGACTTAACATGCAGATAGTCTCCCGAAGTTTCACCTTTCGTCCATAACTGTTGACGGGATGTACTCCAGAATGTAGCTAAACCTGAATTGACCGTTTTCTCAAATGCCTCAGAGTTTGTATATCCTAACATAAGCACTTCCTTGCTTTCTTCCTCCTGCACAATCACAGGGAGCAGGTAACCTCTTTTTTCAAATTGTAGGTGAGGTTGAACATCTTCTTCCAAGATCCTGTTTTCCATACACAAAAATATCATTTAAGGTGGAAGATTAAAAACCTATTCCTTGCGTAGTATTCTGTGAAAGCTTTAGCTTAACAACTCAAGAAATGTTCTAATTTTATCGTTAAATTAGGAGAATAATCAGATAATAATGCAGAGACTTATAGTTATATCATTGCTCGTACTGACTTTTAGTAGTAGCCTGCAAGCTCAACAGGTGAGGGATCTGAACCAGAGTCAGCAGCTAATGAAGATGGATGAAGGTGTTGAACTGATGAACCAGGGGAAATTTGTGGAGGCCGACGGTCTTTTTAGAGAAGCGCTCCAAAACGTAGAAGTAGTACCAGCTGATCTCTGCTTTTATTTTGGTAAAAACTCCTACTATCTTGAAAAATTCAGCCAGAGCATAGACTGGCTAAACAAATATATTGAACTTAAAGGGACAGCCGGTAGATTTTTTGACCAGGCAGTTGAATATCTCAAGCTGTCCGAAGCTGACTTGAATCAAACTAATTTTGCGGATACTCAGGTGAATCAGTATAGAGAACCTCCAAGAAATAAAGAAGTGTTAAACTGCGAGGAGGTGCCATTTGTAGTATGCCCGGTTTGTAAAGGTGAAGGCGTAAAAATAGAAAAAGGAGCGCTGGGCTCCTCCGTTTACAGTGTTTGTAATTATTGTCAGGAAAGCGGCAAAATGAGTTGTGAAAATTACCTTCAGTACGTAAAAGGCAACTATAATCCTCTTGACTAAAATTCTCCCCGGTATTTCTCCGCCTTCGGTATGGTATTTCTGATGTTGTTGATTCGGTTTTCGGGGGAGGGGTGCGTCGACAAAAACTCTGGTGGACGCTGACCGCCTTGCTCTGCCATTCTCTGCCAGAAATCCACAGCTTCATTGGTATCATAGCCCGCCATAGCCATGAAATAAATGCCCAGTTCATCAGCTTCCAGTTCATGGTTACGGCTGTAAGGCAATAACAACCCATACTGAGCACCTAGCCCAAAAGCCGATAAAGCTAATCGTTGTGTTGTTTCCGGTTGCTCACTCAGGGCAACGCTCAATGCAGTTCCGCCAAGTTGAACGGCTAATTGCTGCGCCATTCTTTCGTTACCATGTTTAGCAACTGCATGCGCTATCTCATGAGACATAACTGTAGCCACACCATTTTCGCCCTGGCATACAGGTAGGATTCCCGTATAAAATGCCACCTTACCACCTGGCATACACCAGGCGTTGATCATATTGTCGTCTTTTATGAGGTTAAATTCCCATTTGAAATCGTCAACCCTGTCGGAAAGATTGTTTTCCCGAAAATAATTATCAACAGAAGATGAGAGTTTCTTACCTACATCTTTAATCAGTCGTACATCCTCCTGGTTGTTTGAGAGCTGACTACCTTTCAGCACTTCATTATAATTCTGAAAACTAAGCGTCAAAATCTGGCTCTCAGGTATAGGGGTAAACTGTTGTCTTCCGGTTAGAGGAACTTCCTGACAACCTAAAAGCAAAATGGCTGTAAAAAATATGCTGATGCGGGATTTTAAGTAATTCATAAACCTGTGTTAAGTTATTAATAAAAAAATTTCCTTAAGACATTCTGAACCGAGAGATTCAAAATATCTTAAGGTTTAATTCAGCTACCCTAGCTGACTTATTTGAAACATTAAACGCTGATGCTGGCGCTTTCTTTTAAGGTAACACCCAGCACTTTTGCATAAAAATTTATAAGTTTGCTACTCTCGTGGTCCCAGGAAAGTTGATTGATTACCCTTTCGTAACCATATTCTGCCATAGATGCGCTTTCTTCCTCATGGTCTAACAGCCACATGATTTTTTCAGCAAAGTCAGCTGTATCATGGTTTTTTGCATAAAGCGATGCCTGCTGTGCAGAAGCTCTTCCTTCTTTCAGATCATATTGCACGATAGGTTTTCTTAAAGCCATATATTCCATGATTTTGTTCATGGTAGACAGGTTATTCATTTCAGTTGGCTTATCCGGATTTACACAAACATCACAGGAGTTGAGCACATCCAGTAGCATTTCATCGCTAACCCTGCCATAGAAATCAACATAATCTCCCACACCCATCTCATTGGCAAGTAGTTTGATTTCATCCAGTGAAGTACCGCCGCCCACGATTGCAAACTGAACATCCTGTCTTTTACCCACCAGATACTTAACGGATTCCATCAACAGGTCAAGCCCTTCCTGCACGCCTATCACACCTACATAACCTACCAGATAGGAACGGCCTTTCTTATACTTTTCATTTCCAGGCTGTATTTTAATCCTTTCCAGACTCGGGCCGCTTCTGACTACCTGCACCTTAGCGGAAGGCATTTTTCCTCTTTCTATGGCTATCTTTCTATAGGATTCATTTGTCGCAATGCTATAATGGGCAGTTTTGAAAGTAAGGCGCTCAAACCACAGCATGCAACGATAAAAAAAGTCCTTCTTCCCGAATTTGGCCAGGTATAATTCCGGGTTGATGTCATGGTGATCAAATACAAATTTTACACCGAATAATTTAAAAGGTAAAGCCGTAAGAAATATCAGATCGGGAGGATTACAGCCATGTATGACATGAAAGCGTTTCCTGAAAAATATCTTGAAGCTAAGAAATAGTTCCCAGAAGAGGGCAGTACTATATTCCATCAGGTAACCAATAGCACCACTTCCTTCTACAGGTAAGGGGTGACGATAGATTGCTATACCATCTATTTCCTCGTAGCTGTCGGAGTAGCCCTTCATTTTGGGGCAGATAATACTCACATCAGCACCTTGTTTTTTGAGTGAGGAAGCCTCCTGCCAGACCCTTCGGTCAAAGGGGGCAGGAAGGTTCTCAATGATGATCAGTATGTGTTTACCAGCAAATTCCGACATAATTATCTTGTGTTAATCTTGATTTATCAACCCTTATCAGGTCAATAATTGTTTTTTCTTCCGGGATATTCTTGATGGCTTCTTTGAACTCGGCGGATTTATTACCAAAAACAATCACATCTGATTCGTTGATGACATCCTGTACACTATCCTTAAGTACCCGGTTGATGTGAGGAATATGGCCGGTGAGGTAATCCTTATTTTTCCCCATCAGTCTTGACAACAGAATATTACTGTCGTACAGGGAAAGATCGTAACCTTTGCCCAGTAGTGTTTCAATCACCTCAACGATAGGGCTTTCTCTTAAATCGTCTGTTCCTGCTTTAAAAGCAAATCCTAAAAAGCCAATCTTCTTTTTTCCGGTTTTATAAATAAGTTGTAAGCCTCGCTCAACCTGATAATTATTACTTGCCATCAGGCTGCTAAGCAGAGGCGTTTTCAGGTCCAGTGTCTTGGCTCTGTAGTTCAGGCCTCTTACATCTTTAGGTAAACAAGAACCGCCGAACGCAAAACCTGGCTTCATATAGTATGAGGATAGATTTAGCTTATGATCACTGGCTACCACTTCCATCACTTTCTGGCCATCCACTCCTAGTTCCTTACAGATATTGCCTACTTCATTAGCAAAAGTCACCTTTACCGCATGAAAATTATTGTTGGCATACTTGATCATCTCAGCTTCTTCGGGCTTTAGCGTGAACATAGGAGCATCAATGTCCTTGTAAAGTTCTTTTAGCTGATCCTCACTTTGGGTGCAGGCGGTACCGATCACCGTATAGGGAGGGTTCCAGAAATCTTCAATAGCAGTACTTTCTCTGAGAAATTCAGGATTGGATGCCACACCAAAATCTTTCCCGTGTTTTTTTCCGGAAACATCCTCTATGATCTGTACACACTGCTGAATGGTACCAGGTACTACTGTACTTCTGATGACCACTGTATGAAAATCATTTTTGGATTTAATCGCTTCTCCTATCTCATTACATACTCTGTAGATATATGTCAGGTCTATGTTTCCGTTAATCTGACTGGGGGTACCCACACATACGATAGAAAGTTCAGAACCATGAACTGCCTGAGTCACATCATTGGAGGCTTTAATCCTACCGGTTCTAATGCCTTCTTCAATATATTCATCCAGGTCTTTCTCTACGATGGGAGATTTACCACTATTGATGAGCCTTATTTTCAGCTCGCTTACATCAACACCTATTACGTGGTGGCCAATTTTTGCAAAACAGGCACAGGAGACAGCTCCTACGTAGCCAAGACCAAAAACACTGATTTTCATGATAAATTGATAAGGTTAAAATTAATAGGCGTTTTTCTCGCCCCTAATTGCATTTACAACAGTTTTGATAATAATCTTTATATCGAGGGACAGGCTCCAGTTTTCCAGGTACCAGTTGTCATAAATCACTCTTTTTTCCATCTGAGAATTATCTTTCGTTTCTCCACGGTAACCATTTACCTGAGCGTATCCGGTAATGCCTGAGTTGATGAAGTGCCTTACCTTAAAATTGTCAATAATGGCAGAGTACTCTTCGGTATGCTTCAGCATGTGTGGACGGGGTCCGACGACAGACATATCACCGATGAGTACATTATAAAATTGCGGAAACTCATCAAGGCTGGTTTTTCTTAAAAACGCACCGACCTTTGTAATTCTGGAATCATTCTTTGATGCCTGTTTGCTATCGGACTCATTATTTACGGTCATTGTCCGGAACTTATGACACCAGAAAGGTTTGCCGTTTTTCCCGGAACGCATCTGTCTGAAGAAAATCGGGCCTTTAGAGTCAAGCTTAATGGCCATTCCTACGATGGGTACAATGAAAGGAAACAAAAGCAAAATCACGAAGAGTGAGAAAAAGATGTCAAAAGCCCTTTTAACCTGACGATTAAAGAAGAATCTTAAAGGATCACGACGGGGGGTAACAATGGGTATTTTTCCGTCATCATACAGGTGGGTATCAATGCGCTGGTTTGATAGTCCTTCAACATCCTGTACCAGTCCAAAATGGATAAAATTGTCGTCAGCAAACTTGGCCAGTTTATCTACCAATGGTGCGTGGTTCGGTAGCGCATAGTATATTTCATCTACATTTTCTCTGATACAGAAATTCTGAATATCCTTGAGTTGCCCAAGCATATACTGTTCTCCCAGCGGTTGCTTGGTATTCTCATCAAAGAAGCCAAGAAAGTTATAGTTGGCTGCACCGTTTTTTATAAAGTAGTTGTACAGCCTCTTTCCGGGTTTTGTAAAACCTACTACCACAACATTCTTTTTTGAGGAATATACTGAACGCAGAAAAGTATATATTTTCCATTCACTGATCCGGGAAGCGGTAATTAGTAAATAAGAAAGTAAGAAGAAATATAAGATAAAATTAAGAGAGAAATAACCGGGATTAATCAGGAATGAATACACCGCAATAATGACCATACATAAAAGGAGGCTGAATAATACCACCCAAAAAATCTTCCGGTAAGTTTTCAGGTTATCAATATGATAAACATTACTGAAAGTAGAAGCAACGATCCATCCCAGGTTAGAAATGATCAGCAAGGTCTGGCTTTCCCGATTTGCCAGCAGCAGCGCATCATGCATGATAAAGTTGGATACGAAAAATGCAATACTAAGCATCATCATATCCACCAAAAGCAGCAAAAAGATCAACGATTTTGAGTAGTGACTCTTTTTTAGTATAGCAAGTGCGGTCATTTTGTATTATTCAATAGAAATATTGAACATATGTAATATTTACTGTAAATATATTACAAACAGACATTAGACACAAGTAATTTTGATATTATTTGTTCTAATATTTATATAAAATTGAACATTTTAGTGACAGTTATAATAATAAGGTTATGTGAGCCTTGGCAATCCTTGGTGGAGCAAACATGTATGAATTGAGGTTAAAAAGTTTTAAAATTTGCTTCAAGTAGCATGCCACAAAAAATCAGGAGCAGCATCCACTTTATCTAAATGGAAAATCTTCTGGATTGTTATTTTCATTTTTTAGTATTCAGGCTTTGTGTTTTGAACGCACTTATATGATCAATCAATAAAGCATTTTTACTCCCTTAAAATTTTAAAAAAAATCTCAGATGAGTTTGCAACTAATTTAAAAGATACTACTTTTGTACCTCCAAAATGCGATGTCCGGTTGTGTAATGGTAGCACAGCAGGTTTTGGTCCTGTTAGTCAGGGTTCGAATCCTTGCCGGACAACTTTAAAAAATCCCGGCTTACACGAAATAGTGAGCCGGGATTGGTTTTTTTGAAACTCTGCAGACTCCCTTACTATGGCCACAGTTAAGATTTTCTCCGGAAACGCAACCCGCGATCTTGCCGAAAAAATTGCTCAACATTACGGAAAGCCGCTAGGGGAAGTAGAGATAGAAAAATTTAGTGACGGAGAATTATCACCACACTTTAACGAATCTGTAAGAGGCTGTGACGTCTTTCTGGTGCAGTCTACTTTTTCTCCCTCTGATCATTTAATGGAATTGCTCCTCCTGATTGACGCAGCGAGAAGAGCCAGTGCTAAATATGTAACTGCGGTGGTGCCTTATTTTGGTTATGCCAGGCAGGATAGAAAAGATAAACCACGGGTAGCCATAGGTGCGAAGCTTATCGCTAATTTATTTTCTGCTGCGGGTGCCGATCGCCTCATGACCTGTGACTTGCATGCCGGCCAGATTCAGGGTTTTTTTGATTTTCCGGTAGACCATTTCAGCGGAAGTATCATTTTTGTTCCTTATCTCAATAAAATCCCTAAAGAAAACCTGGTTTTTGCTTCGCCTGATGTGGGTGGAGTAAAGCGTACCCGTAATTTCGCCCAGTACTTTCAGACTGATATGGTTGTATGTGATAAGGAACGTAAACGTTCTAACCAGGTTGAGAGTATGCAGGTAATAGGGAATGTACAAAACCGGGATGTGGTACTCGTAGATGACCTGGTAGATACCGCAGGAACGCTATGTCGGGCAGCAAATATCCTTAAAGAGCGGGGGGCCAAAACAGTAAGAGCAATTAGTACACATGCGGTACTCTCCGGCAACGCATACGAGAATATTGAAAATTCTGAGCTTGAAGAACTGATCGTTACAGATACTATTCCCCTCAGGCAGGAGTGTTCAAAAATAAAGGTGCTGACTGTGGCTGAGCTTTTTGCCGGAGGAATCAGCAAAATTCATAAACATGAGTCTATCAGCCCGTTATTTATTAGTAAAGCAAGATTTTAACTTCACCAATTATATTTAATTATTATGAAAACTATAGAGATTATAGGGTTTAAAAGAGCAAATCTCGGTAAAAAGGAGTCTAAGAGACTCCGTGCTGAAGGTAATGTACCATGCGTTGTATATGGAGCTGAAGAACAGGTTCATTTTTATGTACCTATGATACTATTCCGTCCTTTGGTATATACGCCTGAGGCACATATGGTTGACCTGAATATAGAGGGTGTTCATAAAAGGTGTATCCTGCAGGATATTCAATTCCATCCTGTAAACGAAATAATACTGCATGCTGATTTTCTTGAACTACAGGAGAAAAAGCCAGTAAAAATGGAAATTCCTATCCACCTGGTTGGCAATGCCATCGGTGTGGCCAAAGGTGGTACACTCATGTTCAAGAGAAGAGCTTTAAAGCTGAAAGCACTTCCTAAAGACATGCCTGAACACATTGAGGTGAATGTCTCCAAGCTTGATTTCGGTAAAGCTATCAAGGTAGGGAATGTGACACCTAAGAATTTTGAAATCCTTGATAACCCTGCCGTTTCTATTGCAGTAATTGAAGTACCTCGCGCACTCAGAGGCAAGGCTGCTGATGATGTTGAAGAAGGGGAAGAAACTGAAGAAGTTGAAGGAGGAACTGAAGGCGAAGAAGCTGCAGAATAATTCCCAACTTATTAAAGCAAAATCCTGTTCAGCAATGGACAGGATTTTTTTTTAAAATAGCATGATGAAATACTTGATAACAGGCCTGGGAAACCCGGGGCCTGAATACGAACTTACCAGACATAATATTGGCTTTCTGACCCTGGATCGCCTCGCAGACCAGCAGGGAGCATCTTTTCAACCGGGCAGGCTGGCTGATTTGGCGGAAATCAAATTTAAAGGAAGACAAATCCATCTTATCAAGCCCACTACCTATATGAACCGTAGTGGAAAAGCAGTAAACTACTGGCTGCAGCAGCTTAAAATCCCGGTAGCCCAATGCCTGGTGATTACCGACGATATTGCATTACCCTTTGCGAAACTGAGAATGCGGGCCAAAGGATCAAGTGCAGGCCATAACGGACTGAAAGATATAGAGAGCGTAGTAGGAGGTGATCAGTACCCCCGTTTGCGGTTCGGTGTAGGAAACGATTTTCCCAAAGGTGGACAGGTAGATTACGTACTGGGAAGATTTCCGCAGGAAGAACTTGATGACCTGCCCGCTCATATGGACAGGGCAGGAGAGATGATTCTATCTTTCTGCACCATAGGCATAGAAAGGACCATGAGCCAATTCAACGAATAAATACAAAGATCAGCTGATGGTACTGCCGTTCCTGACCATGTCTTCGGGATTGATAAAGCTCAGCTTTCCATTACTATCTTCCGCCATCAGGACCATTCCCTGGGACTCAGTACCCATCATCTTGCGGGGAGCAAGGTTTACCAATACACACACCTGCTTCCCGATAATATCTTCAGCTTTGTAATGCTCAGCGATACCACTGAGCACAGTACGCTGATCAAGGCCGGTATCCAGTTTGAGCTTCAGCAACTTCTTTGATTTTTTGACTTTCTCCGCTTCCATAATTGTGGCTACGCGGATATCTATTTTCTCAAAATCAGGAAAAGCTATTTCATCCTTAGCCGGGCTGGGTTTGGCTGTGTCTGCTGCCTCGTTGAGTGCATTTTCAAGCTTCTGAACCTGTGCCTCCACGACCTGATCTTCAATTTTTTCGAATAACAGGCTGGGTTGATTGATTTGATGGCCTGGCTGTAGAATGTGATCACTGGAGGACTGAGACCAGTCGGTAGTTGATAAATTTAACATATCGCGCAGCCGTTGAGCCATAGTAGGCATAAAGGGCTGCCCAAGTATTGAGAGACTGCTACAAATCTGCAGGCTGATGTTAAGTATTGTCTTTACCCGCTCCTCATCCTGCTTGATCACTTTCCAGGGTTCGGTATCAGCCAGGTATTTGTTACCTGCACGCGCCAGATCCATCAAAAGGCTGATTGCTTCACGGAAACGGAAGTTTTCAATAGCAGTGGATATCTCTGCAGGTAATGAGGATAACCTGGAAAGAGCCTCACGGTCGGTATCGTTCATGCTGTAACGCTCAGGCACCGTTCCACCAAAATATTTCTGGGTAAGCACCAGGGTCCGGTTAATGAAGTTACCGAGTATGGCTACCAGTTCATTATTATTTTTTGACTGAAAATCTTTCCAGGTGAATTCGCTGTCTTTGGTTTCAGGCAGAATTGTACAGAGTACGTAGCGTAAAACATCCTCCTTGCCAGGAAAATCCTCCAGGTATTCGTGCAACCACACTGCCCAGTTGCGGCTGGTAGAGATTTTTTTACCCTCCAGGTTCAGAAATTCATTTGCCGGGACATTTTCAGGTAAAATGTACTCACCGTGAGCATGTAGGATGGAAGGGAAAATGATGCAGTGAAATACAATATTGTCCTTTCCGATGAAATGGATCAGGGTACTGTTTTCCTTGGGATCAGACTGCTGCTTCCAGTAAAGCTCCCAGTCTTTACCGTGATCCAGGGCCCACTGCTTGGTAGATGAAATGTATCCTATGGGAGCATCCAGCCATACGTACAGTTTTTTTCCTTCAGTACCGGGAAGGGGTACATCTACTCCCCAGTCAAGATCGCGGGTCATGGCTCGGGGCTGCAGACCGGCTTGCAGCCATGAACTGCACTGGCCATACACATTGGTTTTCCACTGACCTTTTTTACCTTCCAGCAGCCATTTCTCCAGCCAGGGCTGGTATTTGTCAAGGGGCAAATACCAATGCTTGGTTTCTTTTAGAAGAGGCGCTTTGCCACTAAGGGTTGATTTTGGATTGATCAAGTCGGTGGCATTTAATGATGAGCCACAATTTTCACACTGGTCGCCATAGGCATTTTCATACTTACAAACCGGGCAGGTGCCTACAATATAACGGTCGGCCAGAAACTGATCATATTCCTCGTCATAAAACTGTTCGCTTACCTTCTCAATAAACTCGCCTTTATCGTATAATTTGCTGAAGAAGCCCTGAGAAGTTTCATGATGTATAGGCTCAGAGGTGCGGTGGTACATATCAAAGGATATCCCGAACTTTTCAAAATTCTCCTTATTCAGGTAATGGTATTTATCAATGATCTGTTGCGGACTGATCCCTTCCTTTTTTGCCCTTAAGGTAATCGCCACACCATGTTCATCACTGCCTCCAATAAATAGCACGTCCTCACCTTTAAGCCTTAAATACCTGACGAAGATGTCGGCAGGTAGATAGGCACCGGCAATGTGTCCAAGATGGAGGGGACCATTTGCATAAGGTAAAGCTGCTGTGACGGTATATCTTTTGGAATTATTGGATGACATATGGAATTGATTAGCGATAAGTCTTACTGACTTGATAAAGTAATGATGATGAAAAGGGGCAATATTAAGAAAAGCTGCTCAAAATGCACTACGGAAGTGCAAGAATATTCCTGAGCTACCGTCGTGCTTCCATGAGTGCTCTACGCGGAAAACAAAATCATAAAATGAGACAATATCCACGCCTAGTCCATAACCAAACAGATAGCGGTTAGCCAGGGGCTGGTTGGTAAGATAAGGGATATCGTTCCAGAGATATCCGTGGTCGAAGTATGCTTTCAGATACACTGCTAGTGGTATGGTATTAAATTGGTCTATGGGCATAAACCGGCTGATGTCAAATTCCTCTGAGAATAACCTCTTACTTAGCGTATTTTGCTGCATTAAAAATGCCTGCCCTTCAATGGCATCCAGTTCGTATCCTCTTATCCATACCTGGTTAAAACCCAGCCCGCTCAGATTGACATAAGGCTGTAGCCCGGTAGAGCTAAGGTATCCCCGGCCTATGCCCGCATAAAAAAAGCCTTTGCCCAGGCTGGCATATTTTGCTGCTTCACCTCTGACCCTGAACATATTCAGATCATCAAAAATGCCCAGACCAAGTTTAGAAAATTCCACTCCCCAGCGGTAGCCTTTAAGGGGATAGCCCACAAAATCCCGGTGGTCATTTTCAAAGCTATAGCTGAGCTCAAAATATTGCTGTTGATTAGCGCCATCCAGAAAATAATTGGGATTGAGTGCAGCAATGGTGTCGGAAATGGCTACTTCATTGTAGCGCAACTCCATATAATGATTGTTATAAAAAGATGGTCGGTAACGCCAGCCTACCCACCCCCGCCGTGAGTAGGTGGATTCATTCAAAGAATCCGTAAATATCAGGCGGTGGCCTTCCGTTATATAGTTTGTATTGGCGGTTTCGGAGATGCTTACGGCAAACTCAAGCCCGTTTTTTTGTGCCTTATCTATATAAGGAACCTGGTATCGGACAGCCAGTTGCTGTGTAAATCCCAGCTGTCCGAAGAAGTAAACCCTTTCGTTTAAACCTCTGAAATTGTACTGAAAAAACCTGAGCCCATATTCCACCCGGTTCCAGTTACGGTTCTGGTTAGTGAGCCATACGTTGAAGTTACGGTCAGCAAGTTTGAAGAAGGGAGAAGGAATAGTATACCACCGCTCGCTTACCCTGATGATGACATCTACCAGATCTTCTTCCAGGTGTACCAGGCTCAGTTTTACATCCAGAAACAGCTGGGTGTTCATCACTTTTCTTCTGTCCAGCCTGATCGTTTCCAGAAGATCCTTGTACTGATAGGTGACACCTTCTGCAATATCAAGCTCTCTGAGGATTATTCTCTCTTTGGTCCGACGATTACCAATTATGAAGATTTTATCAATGGTTACCAAAGCATCATCCTCATGCATGAAGTCTGATGGCTTTACGGTAGAGGTGCTATCAGACCAATCCAGTGACTGGGCATGTAAGACTGTCTGCGTTGCCAGAAGCAGTACACTAAGAAAAAGGTGTATAAATATAAATTTGTGCAAAATCAGATCAGAATTTTGAAAATGACATCTCTGCAAGTCTTATTCAATAACGCATTTTAAGCAAGTGAAATTTTTGTTGAGACACTACTATGATAAACTTATACCCAAAACTGCAGTTTTATCGTACATAGGAATTGATATTCAGCTGGTAAGGTTCAATTTTTACTGCTGCCGGGGAGCATCAGGCAACAGTTGGCTTGGTACATCGTTGTATCTTGAGTAGTTGGAACCGGACAGTTAATAAAAAAAAGCCTTTTTTGTTAATAATATATTAGACAAAAGTGGCAAATTCGCGTAAGAGTTACATAATTATTTTAGATTTGTATAGGTAATTAATTAATAACTGAAAAATCAGTATTATTCGTATGGCTATAGACTTCAACCATCCTATTGATATAATGGAAGATATTAATCTTCGTGAGTTTGAGCAAAAATATCTTATTCCGCAGAAGCCTGTGATTTTAAGGGGTTTGCTCAAAGGAACCAAAGCTTACGAAGAATGGGACTTTGGCTATTTCAAAAAAGTAGCCGGTGATCTGACTGTAGGTGTTTTTGAGAACCGCGAGTCGGATCTTGATAAGACCATGAAGGTGCCTCATCGTAAGATGAAGTTTGCCGATTATCTAGACCTTATCGCCAGTACACCCACTGATCTGAGGATACATCTCTGGAACATTTTTAACGACTGCCCGGATTTGATGCATGACTTTGAGTTTCCCGACATCAACACTAAATTTCTGAAAGGTTTCCCCTATATGTTTTTTGGTGGACAGGGATCGGTAGCGCGTATGCACCAGGATATTGACATGTCTAATGTTTTCCTTACACAGTTCCAGGGAAAAAGACGGGTAGTACTTTTCTCACCTGATTATTCCAAGTTGCTTTATCGTTACCCTCTGAATGTACATACCGGAGTGAATGTAGTAAAGCCTGATTATGAGAGATATCCCGGCTTGCAGTATGTCAAAGGCTTTGAATGCGAAATAAAACACGGAGATACCCTTTTTATGCCTGGAGAGTATTGGCATTATATAGAATATACTGAGGGTGGTTTTGGGATGTCGCTTCGCTCGCTCAACCCACATATGTCCAAGAGAGTGAAAGGTTTGATGAACATTACGCTCAGACAAGGTACCGACTGGACTATGCGCAAAGCACTGGGTAAGCGGTGGTTTGAAATAAAACAACAAATGGCGGATCGCCGTGCTAACGCCATTATCCGTAAAATTGAGAAAAACAGCGATAAACACCTGGTACACTAGCTTTTGCTGTAATCTAAATACATCAGGAATCGCATCTTTACAGATGCGATTTTTTTGTTTAGCCTTTTTTTTATAAAATTCTGCTGGAATTAGTGGATATTACAGAACCCAAAGACATGAATACTAAACCTATAATCCTCCTTTTTCTGTTGATACTGACCTCTTGCGGAGGAAATGACTTCGAGAAAAATCCGGTTGACGTCATGATCCGGGATATGACCGAAGTTCCTGTTTATTCTATCATGCTCTACGATATGCAGGAAGAAGGTACTTTTTTTAAGGATTACCAGCATCAGTACCGTATTATCCGACAGGAGTCCATGGATGCTGAACCCAAGGAGGAGATTACAGGTTGGTACGACGTCAGTAAAGATTTTTTCAATACCCACATAGAAAATATGGGCATGGAGATCGCCGCCAAAACTGAGGGCGGTGAAGTGTCAAAAACCGTAAGCCCACCCGGTTATTCTAATTATGTAGGAAATTCCCGCTATGGCCAGTGGCAGACCGGTGCTAACGGAAACAGTTTCTGGGCATTCTACGGTCAATATGCCTTTCTCAGCAGTATGCTCAACCTGGCTACCTTTCCTATTCGCAGATCTTACTATGATGAGTATCGCAACAATTACCGTAGTGGAAGGCCTTATTACGGGCCGGTAGTTTCCAATGGCAGAAGGGCCTATGGTACAGGAAGTGCCTACACCACCGCCGCAAAACCAAATACCAGTTGGAGGTCTACCCGCAGTAGCAGTAGTGCATTCCGCTCCGGCAACAGAACTTCAAGATCTGGCACCCGCTACAATAGTTCTTCAAGTATGCGTTCCCGAGGGGGCGGATTCGGTAAATAAAATCCATCAACTAACCCTGCTTTACGAATTATGATGACCTTAGATGCTGCTCTTACTGCGCTTATATACCTTGCTGAATGCTTTGTTTTGTTTATCATAGGGAAATTTGCCTACAAGCTTTTTCAGCAAAAGATCAAGGTCGGGAAGGAACTGGTAGAGAAAGATAACTTTGCTTTTGCTGTAGCCCATGTTGGCTACTTCATAGGTTTATTGTTGGCAATCAGTAGTGCAGTAATAGGCCCCAGCTATGGTATCTGGGAAGATATGCTGGCAATAGGTGTTTACGGGCTTCTGGCTATACTATTGCTGAATATTTCTATCATTATCAATGATAAACTGATACTTCGCAATTTTAGCGTCTATAAAGAAATCATTGATGATCAAAACGTCGGAACAGGCGTAATTGAAGGTGCCAATGCCATAGCTACCGGCCTGATTATTTTAGGCTCGGTATCCGGTGAAGGTGGGGGCGTGCTGACTGCCCTGGTTTTCTGGCTTATTGGCCAGATTCTTTTGTTGGTAACCTCAATTTTTTATAGCTGGGTTACTCCTTTTGATGTACATGACCAGATTGAAAGGGACAATGTAGCCGTGGGACTGGGCTTTGCCGGGGCTATTGTAGCGATCGGTAACCTGATACGCTTTGGGCTAATGATAGATTTTGTTTCTTACCAGGAGTCACTCATCAATGTAGGGATAGATGTGGCTATCGGGCTTTTATTCCTGCCACTTGCCAGGTTGCTGACTGATAAAATCTTGTTGCCCGGACGCAATCTCACGGATGAACTAATTAACCAGGAAAAGCCTAATGTAGGTGCAGGTCTTATTGAAGCCTTTGCATATATTGGTGGTTCTGTGTTAATAACATTATGTCTGTAGTCAGCGGGAATCCAGGTACTAATATTACCAATCAATTTAGGTCTAACGTACTAAAAATAGCCCTTTTTGCTACCGGCCTTTCAGGTATCGTAGCCGAATATGTTCTTTCCACCCTTGCTACCTATTTTCTCGGAGATTCGGTATTTCAGTGGACGATGATAGTGTCCATTATGCTGTTTTCTATGGGATTGGGAAGCCGGGTCAGCAAAGTTTTTGAGCATAACCTGCTGCATAAGTTCATTTATGTAGAATTCACACTTTCCATACTCTCTGCTTTTGCCGCATTGGTAGCCTACACCGCAGCTGCTTATACCATGTATACCGGGCTGATCATTTATACATTTAGTATCAGTATCGGCCTGCTCATTGGTCTGGAAATACCATTAGTGATCCGATTAAACCATGAATTTGAGGAGCTTAAAGTCAATGTGTCCTCAGTGATGGAAAAAGATTATTACGGTAGCCTGCTGGGAGGCGTATTTTTTGCGTTCATAGGCTTGCCGTACCTGGGACTAACCTATACCCCTTTTGTGCTTGGGATTACCAACTTTCTGGTTGCATTACTACTACTGAGTGTTTTGTGGTCATCCATTGCAGATTCAGCCAAAAAAAGACTGATCATGCTATCCGGAATAGTGTCAGTGGTGCTTGTTTCTGGACTGTTACTGGCCAAACCGATTATTTTTCATGGTGAACAAAGGCGCTATAAGGACAAGGTGATTTTTGAACAGCAAAGCCGTTACCAGAAAATCGTCATTACCCAATGGAAAGACGATTACTGGCTGTATATCAATGGTAATCAGCAACTAAGCTCACTGGACGAAGAGATGTACCATGAGCCTCTCGTGCATCCGGCGATGAGCCTGCATCCTCGGGTAAAAGATGTACTGGTACTGGGGGGAGGTGACGGATGTGCCGTCAGGGAAATCCTACAATACCCTTCAGTTGAGAATATTACCTTGGTAGACCTTGATCCTGCTATGACCGAACTGGGTATGAACCACCCTGTACTGCAGGAGATGAATAAGGGTGCACTTCAAAATGAAAAGGTTCAAATAGTTAATGAAGATGCTTTCCATTTTCTGGAAAATACCCGTCAGTTCTATGATGTTGTGATTATTGATTTGCCTGATCCAAAATCTGTAGAACTTGGGAGATTGTATTCCATGGAGTTTTACAAGTTGGCGTCCCGACAGATGCGCCCTGAGGGTATTATCATTACGCAGGCAGGCAGTCCTTATTTTGCTACGAAGGCCTTTCGCTGTATTGAACAGACGATGTCAGCGGCCGGATTTCAGACGCAGGCATTACATAACCAGGTGATTACAATGGGAGAGTGGGGATGGATATTAGGGGTAAAATCTGATACAAGCATAGCCCTGAAAGACAGGCTACAAAGTTTGCAATTTGAGCATGTAGATACCAAGTGGCTCAACCAGGAAGCCATGCTCATGATTACATCATTTGGCAAAGACTTTTTTTTGCCGGGAAATGATTCCATCCAGATCAATACCATCCATGAGCCGGTACTCTACCGCTACTACCTGGATGGTAACTGGGATATTTACTGAAATAATTCTGCAGCCATTCCAACCTTCCATAAAAGTCCTGTGTCAGTTAAGGACAGGGTAAATTTTATTGGAGGATGTGTGACCGGCAGCAGGCTCTTAGACCAGCTGCCGGTCCATTTTTTTCAGTACTTCCACCACTTTATGTAACATATCATCATTAAAATCAAGATGGGTCACCATACGTACCTCATTTGGCCCAAATGGAATAGCCAGTATTTGTTCATCTTTCAGCTTTTGCAGAAAATCGGAGGTTTCAATTTGCTTAAGCGAAAAAATGATGATATTGGTGTCTACCGGCAGAACCTCTTTTACATAGCTTTTACCTTCTAGTGCCTCAGCAATAGTTCTGGCCCGCTCATGATCTTCCTTCAGCCTTTCTACATGATGATCTAATGCATAGATACCCGCAGCAGCCAGGTAACCAGCCTGCCGCATACCACCACCCAGCACTTTCCGAACGCGAAGCGCTTTCCTGATCAGAGATTTACTGCCTAGCAGTACCGACCCTACCGGCGTGCCTAATCCTTTGGATAAACATACCGAGATGGTGTCAAAAATTTTCCCGTACTCTTTTGCAGATTCTCCGCTGGCGCAGAGCGCGTTGAACACCCGGGCGCCATCCAGGTGTAGCGGCAAGTGGTGCTGATTACACAATTGCCGTATTGCCTGTAGCTGTTCAAGCTTATAAAATGAGCCTCCACCTTTATTGACAGTATTTTCCAGCGAGATTAGTCCGGTTTCAGGTAAATGAATATCGTCAGCATTGATGGCTGGAGTGATGTGCTTGGGGCTGAGTATACCTCTGGGGCCATCCACTAACTTTACCGAACAAAAAGAATTGTAGGCGATCCCTCCTCCTTCGTAGTTGTAGATGTGTGAACGTTTGTCGCACACCACTTCCTGCTGCGGCTGGGTCAGGATACGGATGGCTATCTGGTTGGTCATGGTTCCGGAAGGGCAAAATAAACCAGCCTCCATCCCAAATATCCTGGCGGATTTCTCCTCCAGTGCCTGTACTGTTGGATCTTCACCCATCACATCATCGCCTACTTTGGCCTTCATCATCGCCTGTAACATGTCCTCGGTAGGCCGGGTCACTGTATCACTTCTTAAGTCAATCATTTGATTCATGTGGTGCTTTTTTGATAGCAAAGCGTGAATTTCAGTTTTACTTATATAAATTTCAAAAAAAAGTTCTGAGTACATGCAACCGATGGACTGAAGCTTACATCTAACAAATGAAAGCCAAGAACTTAAATGAGACTTCAATTACACAATAGTAAATCTTTGGATCAGATAGTCACAGCTTGTATCAGGCAAGACCGCAAAGCACAACGAGCTTTGTACGAGCGATTTGCACCCGTGATGCATACTGTGTGCCTGAGATATGTTCGGGATAGCTCAGAAGCAGAGGATGTTTTGTTGAAGGGATTCATGAAAGTCTTTCAGAACCTCAAAAATTTTCGCTCTGAGGGTAGCCTGGAAGGCTGGATCAGGCGGATCTTAGTCAATGAGGCACTGATGTATATCCGGAAAAATAAAAATATGTATCTGGAAGTAGATGTGGAAGAAGCCAGTGGGGCCCACAGTATTCGGGTGGATCACCTCGCTGAGCAGGAACTCATGGATCTGATTCATGAGCTTCCGGTTGGTTACCGAACGGTGTTTAACCTCTACGCTATAGAAGGCTATGCACATCATGAAATAGCAGAGAAGCTAAATATTAGCGAAGGAACATCAAAGTCACAGCTTAGCCGTGCCAGGCAGATACTCAGACAGAAAATAGAGAAACTGAATTTGTCGGTTAAGCAAAACAATCAAATTGGATAGACATGAAAGATTTTGATAAAATATTTTCAGAAAAACTTTACGATCACAAAAGCCCACCTTCGTCTGCCGTCTGGGACCAGTTAGATGCAGCTTTAGAAGCTGAGGAGCAGCGGAAGAAGAAATTCATTTTCTGGAGGGTAGCTGCTGCAGTTTTATTGCTGATAGTTGCCGGAGGCGCTTTTTGGTTTAGCCGTGAAGACAGTAAAGAAATGATGGCTGTTTCACCTGCTCAGACTGAGGAGAAAACTTCACTTCAGCCGGAAAAACAACTTTCTGAAGATAGCTCTGCGAAAGATGTACCCTCAATTCCGGAGCAAAAAGCTGATAATTCGCTTGCTCTAAATCAGGAAAAAGTAGCGAAACCATCAGAGCGTAAGCCCCTATCAGCTGAAAAGGAGGCTGTACCGCAGGAAAATACTGAAATGCCTCAGACTGCTGAAAATACAGAAGAAATGCAGTTTATGGCTAACGAAAATACTGCTGATCCCGAATTGATTTCAAAGGTAAATCCACTTGAACTACAGCCATTGGATGCAGCATCTGTTGAAATGCTGGCCCTTGATATACAGCAACCGATCATAAATGCACCGGTAGAACTGATCTATAAGCCGGGTGAAGTATCGCCTAAGCATGAGAGTAATGCCGATAGAGAAAATGCTCTCGAGCTGCTGGCTGACCTGAAAAACAGTGGTATCAACCTGGCTGAAATCAGGAGTGCAAAATCAGAATTGTTAGCCAAGGTATTTAACAAGTTAGAAAATGAAGTTATCCGTTGACAACATTAACCCAAAATATATCATGAAACCCATATTAATTGCAGCGCTTTTCATTACCAGCCTTGGGACTAATCTGCAGGCTGGTATCCAGCCGGACACAGTGATTATCCGCTTATCAGACAATGAAGAGATCAAAATCATATCCAGTAGTGGCAATGAACTACAACAGCTAAAAAAGTATGATCTCAATACGATCATCAGTGAATTAAACAGGCAGTCGGATGGAACAGGTGAGGAGAATGTGACCATCATACTGGAAGATGAAAGTGGTACACGCTACGTGCTGGAAGAAAAGCAAGATGAAGCAGAAGAAAATTCCTCCCTGGAAGCAAAGCTTGAGAGGCTGGAACGAGAACTGGAAAAACTGAGCAGTAACCTGGAAGGGCAGGAGCAGGATAAGCAGGAAGAAGTACAGTTTAACAAGAAAAAGCCTAAAGGTACCAGCAGCACATTCATTATGGAATTTGGCTTGAACAATTATCTGGTGAATGGTGAATTTCCGGATGCCAATAATGAACTCTATGCTGTTAATCCTATAGTATCCTGGTATGTAGCCCTCGGAAGCATGAATAGTACACACATCGCCGGACCACTCTCTCTGGACTGGGGGGCTAATGTTAGTTGGTATAATTTCAAATTTGATAACGAGCGTACCAGGGTGCTGAAGGCAGATGAAGGCGTGATTTTTTATGAAGATCCTGCTACTGACTTTGAAGCCATAAAAAGCAAGTTAGTTGTACCTTACCTTAATGCTACCCTTGTGCCCATGTTTGTATTTGGGAAAAAGAGAAATTCTGACTGGTCTCCTTTTTCATATCATGAGCACGATGGCTTCAGGATAGGTCTTGGAGGCTACGCTGGCTATCGTTTGGGCGGCAGATCAAAATATGTGATCAAAGACAATGGTGACCGTGAGCGAGATAAGGACAGAACAAATTTTTACTTTAATAACTGGCGCTATGGAGCCAGGCTACAGTTAGGCTTCAAAGGTGTTGATCTGTTTGCTAATTATGACCTGAATGATCTGTTTGTTGAAAACAGAGGGCCTCAGTTAAATGCATTTAGTTTTGGCATTATTTTATGATCCAATCCCTATAATTGAAAAAGCGGAATGATGAACATTCCGCTTTTTTTTATGGCTTCCAGAGATAGTTTGGCATAAATGCCGGACAGGGATTATACTTGTCCTTCCTACTTACCTTTCCTGGGCGCTTGCCCACCTGCATTTGCATGACCAGTGAAATTTCGTGAGATCCTCCTGAAGAAGCAGGCCCTAGTTTAGACACTGTCATATCATAGCTATAGCCAAAGTTCAGATTATTAAATGAAAGTCCGAAAGATACTGCCAATGCATCGTGGTTAATGGTTTTGGGCATATCCTGTTGTAATGGAATTCCTCTGTACCACAATCCTAGCATCAGCATGCGGTAGTAATAGTTAAACCCTACATCTAACTGATCAAATCTTCCTTGTTTACGGTAATTGAATGATGGGTTGATGCTGGACTCTATACCACTTTTCGTAGGGCCCATTTTGAGTGGGATTTTCCAACCGGCATGCATGGTCATCCGCATAGGAAGTCTACTTTCATCACCAAGTACTGATCGGTTGGGTTGGTTGATATGGTGTAAAGCAATGCCGGCCCAGAAACGGTTATCATAGATAACCAACCCACTTCCAAAGTCAAAGCTGTTTTGACTATCCAGGTTTCTCAGGTCCGGGTCAGTAGTAGGAGCATCAGGGTTTCCAAATGCCAGCTGGTCACCAAAAACCAGCTTTGAGAAATCCATACTCTGGCTTAAGTAGCCAATCTGAAAAGCAGGAACAGCCCTGAGTTTATCCGTAAGAGGGATGGTATAGGAATAAATGGCACCAACACTGGTAGCACTTAAATTAGCCGTACCTGCCCTGTCTGTAGAGAAAATGACGCCCACATTGCTGTTAGAAGAGGGCAGGTTATAATCATATGCAAATGCATAAGTGACAAATGCTCTTGGCAGGCTTGCCCAGTGGCTCCGGTAGTTTACACTAGCCCTGTGCTGGTTGGTTGTACCGGCAAATGCAGGATTCAAATACAAAGGTGCAGCAAAATACTGGGTAAATTGTGGATCCTGGGCATAAGCGATGTCTTTGCATATGCCTATCATCACTGCTAATAGGAATAATCTCTGTAAAATTTTTTTCATATACACGCTACTTACCTGAGCAGGCTCAAATCACCTACTATTGTTTCAGACTTCCCGTTACTAAACTCTAACTCTAACTTGTATACATACACATCCATAGGACTTAGTTTACCTTTATAGTAACCATCCCACCCGAAGTTTTTATCATAACTTTCAAACATGAGTTCTCCCCACCGATTATACACCATCATGTGAAAACTGGTAACACCTTCAAATACGGGCAGAAACACATCATTTTTGCTGGCACCTGAGGCATCGGAGCCTCCGGGCCCTAATGTATTGGGGGTAAATGCATTGGGAATGTTGATTTTGCCACCTTCCTTAATGATGACCGCACTTTCCATGGTTAGTGTATCTGTACAGCCTTTGTCACTCTCTACTACCAGCATTACATCATATACACCCGTTTCTGTATATACATGGGATGGTTCAAAATCTGTAGAGAAGTTGCCGTCACCAAAGTCCCAGTAGTATTTTTCAGCACCTATACTAAGGTTTACAAAGTATATAGGTTCTGTTAAGAAAGCCTCATCAGGCCGCATGTTGAATGAAGCCCGGGGTGTCTCGTATACTTCCACACTGAATTCCTTGATGGATTTCTCGGTGATTCCAATGCTATTACTGGCTTCCAGTGAAATAGTATAGATGCCAGGTTCGTAATAAGTATAGCTGGGATTCTCTTCAGTTGATACACCTTCACCTTCGCCAAAGCTCCACCTGTAAGAACCGGGTTCTGCAAACCTGGATAAGTTTCTGAATTGTACCGTTAGTGGCCTGCAGCCTTTTGGTGGTTCGTAGGTGAAGTCTATTTCAGGGTGAAATGGCTCAATGAAAATACTTTGGAATGTTGTGTCAGCACATCCCAGGGTGTTAGAGGTAACCAGCATGATTTCGTAATTACCTACCGCCTCGTATACGTGGGAAGGCTCTGTTTCAGTGGATGTACTACCATCACCAAAATCCCAAAAGTGAAACTCAGAACGCTGGCTCTGGTTAAAGAAGCTGATCTCCTGACCTGGCAAATAAGCCTGTGCGAGCCTGATCCTGAAGTCCGCTTTCGGTCCCTGGTTGAGATCCACTACAATATCCACTTCCTTTCGCATTACCACACCCAGTTCATTGCTGGCTTCCAGGGATACTGTGTAGATACCAGATTCGGTGTAAGTATACACGGGATTGATCTCTGTAGAGGTAGCCCCGTTTCCGAAATCCCAGAAAAATGTGCTGGAATCAGCATACAGTGATTCGTTCACAAAAGTTACCTCTAAGGGAAGACAACCTTCTATTGTAGAGAAGCTAAAATCAAGTTGAGGCAGAGTTTGCCTTATGATTACTTTAGCAGAATCTTCTTCATAGCAATATAAACCATCTGCCCGCATCCGAATCATGTATTCACCCGGTTTATTATAGGTATGGGATATAGGGTTTGCTTCTGTAGAAGTAGCGCCATCGCCAAAGTCCCAGTAGTATTCCCAGTTTCCAGGATTGGTGTTGTTTATGATCTGAATGGTCTGGTTGGGTACTTCAGTAATGGTTGGATCAGTAGTAAACTCAGCGCCAATATTTTCCTGAGGTTCAATGGTGATGGTCTGCAGGTTTTGTTCACTGTTACACCCAACAAGATTTTCAGTGATCAGTGATACTCTAACGGGATAAGCTGATGAAGCTGATTTGAAATACTTTAGCTGGATAGTCTCTCCGTCCAGATCAGGGTCATTTGCCGGGGATGGGTTCACTGACCATTCATAGCTCAGACCAGGCTGTGCTGCCGTGATTTGGTAAGTTACCTGATCACAGTCAGCATCTATTATTTCATACGTAAAATCAGCGGGGGGAACGGGATTAACATCTACAATCCGGCTACTCTCCGAAAAACAAAGCCCGTTTTTTTCTGCCAGAAAAGTGACACTGTATTTCTTTACTGTGTTTACCTCGTTGTATAAAGTATATGAAAAAACTGACTGGCTTCCCGCCATAACTGTGTCTACGACAAGGGTGCTGTCTGAAACATCCATGATATGCCAGCGATAAGTATCTGGATTAAGGGTTCGGGTTTCAGCATCTACTTTAAAATCGTAAGTTCTCGGAGAACAGTTGTTTTCAAGACCGCTATAGTTCAGTATACTGAAGCGGGATTGAGGTCCGGAAAATACTGTGATTTTAACCGGATCACTGATTACATCACAACTTCCTGCCGCATTGGCAGATAACCAAACCTCATACTCATGGTCTATCGCTGCAGACTGTGTATTGAAAAATTCTGTCTCGAAACTATCGGTAGCAGGGCTCAAGATGGTGCTGCTCACTATATTCGTTTTCAGGTCTCGTACGTACCAGATATAGCTTTCAATAGTCGCATTCTGATCTGCAATCAGTGTATTTGGTGTAAATGTGACTTCGAGTGGGGAACATCCGCTTAGCTGACTAGCGGTGAATGCGGGATCGGGTGTTGGCTTTATACTTACATCCTTTACGGCTATGGCCGAGCAGTTTCCGACAGAGGAACTGACCCGATGCGCTACCTGATAGCTGTTTTTGAAGCCCAGTGAGTATTTGAATGCCTGAGGTGTAGTCATGCTTGTATCAGCAGAGAAGCTTGATCCATCATAATCAAAGTCCCATTCGTAAAGGATGAGTTGATCTCCGTTTACGGAAAGGGGTAAATTCGCTGTTGAAGTAAATGTGGTACTATCGGTAGCACAGACCACATCAAATGTGAAATCTACTTCCGGCTGATGGTAAATATTAACATAAGCTGTATCCCTGCTTTCACAATCGACACCGAGAGAAGAAGCTATCAGTTCAGCCATGTAAATTCCGGGCTGAGTATAAGTTTTGTCGATCTGCTGTTGAGTACCGCTACCCTCTACAGAATCAGTCTTTACTCCATTCTGATCATAAAAAATCCACTTCCAGGTAGAATTGGCAGGATTGAAGCCTAGGGAAACATCTGAGAATCTAATATTGAAATTCTGAGGATTCGCAGAGTCATAACATAGTGCTCCTAATGGGTTATCATCAATATCCGTTGTTTGTATTGCGGCCTCAGGGGTAGAAAGGATATCTACATAATGTACGATCTGGCCACCACAGTTACCGACTGTATTCCTGTCACTGGCGATTAGTCTGATTAGCTTTCTGCCGGGATTTGTAAAAGTTAAATTAGGGCTTTTTCCGGTCTTTACTTCTAATAAGCTGCTCCCTGTTTCATCATCAAAAATCTCCCACCTCCAGCCGAAATCAGAATCAGCAGTACCATCTCCATCATCATCGATGCCAGGCGTGAGGTTTTCAAAGTGCACCTGCTCTCCTACACAAAACTCTGACTTAATGACTCCCGAACCATTATTCAGACGAGTTCTGAAATCAGGATTTGATTTTTCTACAACGACAATTCTGGCGGTCTGTGAAATGAAATTTTCATCTCCTCCAGGATTGACCGGATTTAAATAATTACCGTCAGTGGTATCTGCGTCATAAGGATTACAGATATTCCAGTTTCTCAGGGTTACTTCAAACTGTTTGCCCAGGTCAGCAGCAGTAGTTACTGGTACATAGATTTGTTGACTCACTGCCGTTGAATTGATGATAGGGCCCTGTAAGAACGCCACATCTCCTGCATAATCGTAAGTTTGGACTGCACCACCCACTTCTACATCCGCAAGACGATCGGCGGCAGGGCCGG
This sequence comes from uncultured Porifericola sp., assembly GCA_964518125.1. GTDB lineage: Bacteria > Bacteroidota > Bacteroidia > Cytophagales > Cyclobacteriaceae > Catalinimonas. Next base: position 52,870 of record CAZFFW010000001.1, on the reverse strand, counting down.
TTCCGTAAATCCACTGTACCCACCTTACCGCATTATTGATTCTGTCATCTGCGCCGGAAGCAGGTACACAATTCCAGATACTATTATCATTGAAGCTGATCGTAGCATCTTCACCTACGCAAACTCTATATACTTCTGGGTCAATTCTAAGTTGGCCCCCGTTTTCATTATCCAGGTCCCAGACTGTTACCAATTGTTTCTGCTCAGAATCAGGACAAGCCACTCCATTAATTCTAAGCTGTACAGTAGGTTCATACTCACACTGATCACCGCCCCGTGGATATGTATGGCTTCCTATTGCATGGTAATAGCCAGTGATCGGGTCATAGGTAGAAGGGAAAATTTCAGGAAGAGGATTGTCACCCCAGAAAAAAAGGTATTCAACACTAGCCGGAGTACCTGCAACCCTGGCTTCCACTCGCCACATAAAATCATGTGGTGCACAAACCTGAGGGGGGCTCAACACCTGATTTCCCTGGTTTGAATAGTTACATTGGGCACTTACAAAAGAGGGAATTAGGGAAATAAGTAATGCAAACGCAATAATAATGAGTGGCTGCCCCGCTTGATTTGGCAAAATTAGTTGACGAAAAGCTTGTCTAGATCTCCCTTCCATGTTTTTTTCTCGCTGATTCAAAAAGCTTTTTTACAGATGTGGTTCTAAAGGTTATGAAAATAGTACAAAAAATAAGCCTCATGCTCATGTGGTAAGTCTAGATATTTGTAAGAGAAGGATGAAAAAAGAGGGTGGGTATAAAATGTATAAATTGCTGTTAATCAGACTTATACATCATAATTCCTATGCCATCTATGTAACATTGACAAGTCAATTAAATAAAAATATGGCATAAACAGCTTATCTAAAAGTAAGGTTAAGTGCAAAAAAAACTATCTGAGGCCAGATTATTATTCTTTAAATGGAATGATTAGCTGTTGCCCATCATTATTATGATTATCCACCAAAGATGATATGCCAATTCCAAGTAATCTAACCTGATGGTTTTCCAGGTCAGCATGCAGCAAAAGACTTTCGGCATACCTTAGAATATGCTCTTTGTCATCAAATAGGGAAGGTGAAGTGGCATTTCTGGTTAATATACTGAAGTCTTCATACTTGATTTTCAGCGTTAAAGTACTACCAAAAGCCTGGCTTTTTTTCATTCTGATAATCAGTTTTTCAGAAAGATCAAGCAGTGCTTCTCTCAGGGCTGTTTTGGTTTCTAAGTTGACATTGAAAGTCCTTTCTACGCTGATGGACTTTCTGATCCTCTCGGGGTTTACGACCCTTTCGTCATTTCCCCTGACGATATCATAATAGAATTTGCCAGCCTTTCCAAAACGCTTCAGAAGTTCAGGTAAGCTTCTTTGTTTTAAGTCGCTGCCATTGTGTATGCCTGCATCATGCATCTTATGAGCAGTCACCTTACCAATACCATAAAATTTTTCAATAGGCAGCTTTTCCAGAAACGCTTCTGCTTCTTCAGGTAGTATTACCGTAAAGCCGTCGGGCTTATTGATTCCGGATGCGGTTTTTGCCAGGAATTTATTAAATGATATACCAGCTGAAGCAGTTAGTTGGGTAGTATCCTTGATTTGTTTTTTGATTTCAAGCGCTACCTTCATGGCTGAAGGTATACCCAATTTGTTTACCGTTACATCCAGGTAAGCTTCATCTATGGATAGCGGCTCTACAAGGTCAGTATATTGCAAAAAGATTTCTCTGATTTGCATAGAGACTTCTCTGTAAGCCTCCATTCTACCTTTTACAAATATTAAATGAGGACAGAGCTTAATAGCCTGCAGTGATGGCATTGCAGAGCGTACACCATATCTTCGGGCCTCATAACTGGCTGCTGCTACCACGCCTCTCAGACTGCTACCACCCACAGCCACAGGTTTGCCTCTTAATTCAGGAAAGTCTCTTTGTTCTACTGAGGCAAAAAAGGCATCCATATCCACATGTATGATCTTTCTGAGCCCCATCTACTTGTTCACTTATGATTTAGAACTATTTTTGTATTCACACGTTTTCTGAATGAAAAATATGCAGCATAGCAAATACAATGAAGCGCTCTAAAAAAATATTTTTAATTGTAGCGATACTCTTCATCATTATCATGCTATACTTTAGCTATGATATTGCTACCCGAACTACCTTTCCCGGTTCTAAACCAAATCTCAAGGAAAGAATTGCACCTTCTGAAGATAGCATCAAGTAAAACTGTAAGTTGAAAAAAAGCGAAAGATTTTGGAAAGAAAAACCAACAAGATTAATCTTGATCACATAGATCTTGAAAAAGAAAGAGAAAAGATCACTGAAACACCGGGTACGCTGGCTTTCCCGCATACCGTTGGAGGAGCCATTATCCGACCTGAAGATAAAGGGAAGATAAAAGGCAAAGCTGTAGCTGCCATGCGTCAGCAAACTGATCGTCAAATGAAACAGCTCTATGGCCAAATGCAGACATTGGTAGATCAGGCAAACAAGCTCAAGAAAAGAGTTGAAGTGTCGGAAAGGATATATACCTCTCAAATGAATTTTGAGCCGGTAGTAGGGGATACTTATTATTTGTATGAGAAGAAGGACGGCACTGATGTCCTGTCCATGATCAGTCCAGAAGAGTGGGGCAGAGTGATCCCTTTTAATAAACTACTTGGTAAAGCAACCTTACTAGCCGACCACACCTGGGAAGTAGAAGAATAAATTATAGAGCTTTATCTGCTTTTTGTGGTTGAATTTCTAGGAGTTGCTGAATATCTCTTTTTTTGAGGTATTTCTGTACCAATGTGTAGATAACCACATATCCCATAGTAGACATAATGAGCGCTATAGTTGCATTGCCCAGAATAAACTTACCTGAGTAATGATACAATTGATCAAATATTGCAAGGTCAAACTTGATACTGGGATCAGGAGTATAGAAGAGGTCACCCAATTCGTAACTGAACCAGTATATAGGTGCTAGTATGAGTGGGTTCCAAAGTGTAAAAGAAGCTACAATCGCGATCTTGTTAATCTTTTTAAAGAAAAGGGCAATAAATAAAGCGAGGAATATTCCAAATCCGGGTGTGGGGAGTATAGCAATCAGTGTTCCCAATGAAAATCCCATTGCGATAGACTCTGGATTACCGTTACTTTTGAGGATTTCTTTACTGTAACTGATTAATTTGTGACGTATTTTGCTAATGCTCATTATGTGGATTATATGAGATAAAATTAACTTTTTTTTGTTATATTTTTATCTTTTTCTTTTAATTTTTTTATAATTTTTTCTACAGCTCATAATTTAATTTGACTAATTTCAATCAACCTCTAGCAGAAAAATTTAGGCCGGCCAGCCTTGACGACGTAGTTGGTCAGGAGCATCTGGCTGGTACGCATGGCGTATTACGTAAAATGCTGCAAAGCGGCCGTTTGCCTTCCATTATTTTCTGGGGCCCCCCAGGAGTAGGTAAGACAACTCTTGCCCAGATCATTGCCCATGAATCTAAAGCGCAAATATTCTTCCTAAGTGCAATAAGCGCGGGCGTAAAAGAGGTCAGGGATGTAATAAATAAAGCCAGGGGGCTGGTTCAGACAATTTTGTTCATAGATGAAATCCACCGATTCAGTAAATCTCAGCAAGATGCATTGCTGGGAGCTGTAGAAAAGGGCCAAATTAGCCTGATTGGGGCTACTACAGAGAATCCTTCATTTGAAGTAAACGCAGCTTTACTTTCTCGCTGTCAGGTGTATCATTTGCAGCCCCTTTCAAAACCTGACCTTCAGAAACTTACCTCCAAAGTCCTGAATGCCCCGGATTGGGGAAGAAATTTTACAATCGGGGAAGATGAAGCCCTGTACAAACTATCAGGTGGGGATGCCAGAAGGTTGTTGAATCTGCTGGAACTCATTATTCGAAATACAGAAGGTAATACCGAAATCACGGATGAAATGGTCACCCAACTGGCGCAACAGAAAGTAGCTTTATATGATAAACAGGGTGAACAGCATTATGATATCATTTCTGCCTTCATCAAGTCTCTCAGGGGCAGCGATCCCAATGCAGCTGTGTATTATCTGGCGCGAATGATAGAAGGAGGCGAGGATCCAAAATTTATCGCCCGCAGACTCCTGATACTTGCTTCAGAAGATATTGGTAACGCCAACCCAACTGCCCTGGTGCTGGCTACAAACTGCTTTCAGGCAGTGAATATGATTGGTTATCCTGAGGCTGAAATTATCCTGTCGCAATGCGTTACTTACCTTGCCGCCAGTCCAAAAAGTAATGCCAGCTATCTGGCCATCAAAAAGGCCCGCTCGCTGGTACGAGAAACCGGCGACCTGCAGGTACCTTTGCATATCCGTAACGCTCCCACCAAACTTATGAAGGATGAGGGATATGGCAAAGGATATAAGTATGCCCATGATTACCCTGGCAATTTTGTAGTACAGGAGTTTTTGCCCGAAGAAATTAGAGATACTAAGCTATATGATCCCGGCAATAATGCCCGTGAAAATGAGCTCAGAAGCCGGCTTAAGGCCTACTGGAAAGAAAAATACGGTTACTAAGGAGTGTTTTTTTCACTCTTTTGCAGATAAGAAAGGTCTATTTTGGATACATCTACAATGTAACGGTTCTTCAAAAGTCTCTTGCCAAGCAGTACCGGATACTTCATGCGTACCCTGTCTGAGAGTGTGAAATCTGCCGTAAAAATCTCTCCAAAAAGAGTTACTTTACATTTGATAGAATAGCGATATTCTGAATGTCCGAAAGAACTTTTGATTTTTTTTTCCCGGAAGCGAGTAGTTCTAAATTCATGGTTATTATATGCTTCATGCGAAGGATCAAGAAGCCGGAAAGAAATTGTTTCTTTACCATCAATCTCCAGCAGCCTGACCCGGTGACAGTGAATGGCTGAGGTTTCAGCACCGGTATCAATTTTACAGGGAAGATCAAATAATTTAAATTCGGGAAGGTCTATACGGTCTCGGGTACCGATTAGTTTTTTTCCTTTATTTTTCATGTAGATTTAAAAAAAGTATATGATAATGTTAATTTTGATAAGAATTTTAAACTTGATTTTTTCTCTTATAGAAGCCTAATTTATGAAAATTGCAGTTTTATCCCGCAACCAGAAACTTTATTCCACTCAGAGTCTGGTGAAGGCGGGACAAGAAAGGGGACATGAAGTAGAAGTGATTGACCACCTCAAATGTAATATCATCATCGAGCAGAAAAAGCCTACTATTTTTTATAATGGCCATTATCTCAACGACTTTGATGCTATTATTCCTCGTATTGGAGCCTCAGTGACTTTTTATGGAAGTGCGGTAGTAAGGCAATTTGAAATGATGAAAGTGTTTAGTGCAGTAGAATCACAGGCGCTCATCCGATCACGTGATAAACTACGTAGTTTGCAAGTGCTATCACGTGCCGGAATCGGTCTGCCCAAAACAGTTTTTACCAACTATGCCAAAGAAACCGAAGAAATACTGATGGAAGTAGGCGGTGCACCGGTGATTATTAAATTACTGGAAGGTACGCAGGGCCTGGGAGTAGTGCTGGCAGAAAATAAGAAAGCGGCAAAATCCGTCATTGAGGCATTTAATGGACTTAAAGCGAGAATCATTGTGCAGGAATTTATTGGTGAATCCAAAGGATCAGATATTCGGGCTTTCGTCGTAGATGGTGAAGTAGTAGGTGCCATGAAGAGAACGGCCAAAGAAGGCGAGTTTCGTTCTAATCTTCACCGCGGAGGTAGGGCTGAAATCATCAAGCTTTCTGAGGAAGAGGAGTTTGTGGCAGTAGAGGCTGCCCGAAAACTGGGACTGGGCATTGCAGGCGTAGACATACTTCAGTCAAACCGCGGCCCGCTGATCATTGAGGTCAACTCCTCACCAGGACTGGAAGGAATAGAAAAAGCCACCGGAGTAGATTTAGCAGGAAAGATTATTGAATACCTGGAAAGAAACGCTAAAAATGCCTAGGGCTGGAAACTCTAGCAAAATGGTAGATCACTCCATCAAAGAAAGCAGATCGTCAGTTCTGATAAACCGGCTACGGTTCGTGTTTGAAAGTACAATAATGGTTTGCTTTTTATCCAAAAGCCGAAAGAAGTGAGTCCTGTACCCCTTCCACCAGCCACTATGAAAGACTATCTTACTACAATCAGGCTGTTGGTTAATTCTCCAGCCAAGTCCATAATTATCATGATCATATAGCTCGGGATGTGCCGCATGGTAAGCTTCCTGCAGGCTTTCCTCACTTAATAGTGTGTGCTTGATCAGCGCCTGATCCAGCCTGAAGAGATCATCTACAGTAGAATAAACGCCTTTGTCACCGGTTACTCCATTGAGATAGTTGTCTTCAGCTACTCTTCCAAGATGATAACCCAAAGTGCTGTGTTCAGTCTCCTGATCAGTAGATTTTGTATAAACATAGGAGTCGTACATGCCAGTGGGTTCAAAAATGTATTGCTCCATAAACTGGTCAAATGATAAGCCGGATACCTGCTCCACAACAGCGGCTAAAAGTGCATAATTGGTATTACTGTAGTTATATCGATAGTCAGGAATATAATAGATATTAGGCTGATAGGTCTGCATCAGACAAACTACATCCTGGTTTGAGATGGGTATATTTCGGTCAGGCCAGTACTCTTCTGAAAAATACATATAATTAGGCAAACCTGAGCGATGACTTAATAGCATGCGAATAGTGATGCCTTCGTAAGGAAACAGCGGAAAAAAACGTTGAATGGTATCTTCCAGTGAGAGGTAGTTTCTTTCTTTCAGCCATAGGACCGCTAATGCAGTTAAAGGTTTTGAGACAGACGCCAGTTGAAAAGCAGCATCAATTTTTAGACTATCCTTTTCTCTCAGGTCAGCGAAGCCATAAGCTTTCTTAATGATCACATTACCCTGATCGGCAAAAAGTATGGTTCCGTTAAACTGGTTCTGATCGTAGCGGGCTGTAAAAAAAGAATCAATTTTACTAGCTTTAAGGCTTAGCCAGTCAGCATAAGCAGTATCATAAGCTACATTGCAGCTGTCAACAGGCTCCTTTTTTGCAGTTGCGGTTTTCTTTACCTGACACCCACTTAGCAAAAAAACCACAAAGAATATTCCTGAAAGCCACTTAAAGACATTTGACATACAAACGAAAACTTTTTTAAGAATTTGACTTCAATGTTAAATTACTTATCCAAAAATTCAAACTATGCAGTACAGAAGACTAGGTAAAACAGGTTTAAACATCTCAGAAGTTTCATTAGGCACCTGGCAGGTAGGTGGAAAATGGGGAGAAGATTTTGACAATCAGCGGGCAGACAGGATTATCAATACCGCTATAGATCATGGCGTGAATTTTATTGATACGGCTGATGTGTATGAAAATGGCCTTAGTGAAAAAGCCGTAGCCCGGGTGGTAAAATCTCGTTCTGAGGAAGTGTATATTGCTACCAAATGCGGGAGGCGAACCCAGCCGCATGCCTCTGAACACTTCTCTCCCGAACTTCTGGCTGGCTACGTAGAGGATAGTCTCAGAAATATGGGCCTGGATACAATTGATCTGATTCAGTTTCACTGTCCTCCCACAGAAATATATTTCCAGGATGCCTATTTTGAAAAATTTGAGCGCCTGAAGGAGCAGGGTAAGATCCGCAATCTCGGGGTGAGTGTGGAAAAAGTAGACGAAGCACTGCAGGCACTACAATATCCTAATGTCACTTCTGTACAGATTATCTTCAACATGTTCAGGCTGAAACCGGCTGAGGTTTTTTTTGCCAGGGCTGCTCAACAAGATGTAGGTATTATCGTCAGAGTTCCGCTGGCCAGTGGCCTGCTTACCGGTAAGTTTAACACAGATTCCACTTTTGCTGCCGGCGATCACCGAAATTTCAACAGAAAGGGTGAAGCATTTGATAAGGGGGAGACTTTTTCAGGAGTAGATTATGAAAAAGGTATCAGGGCTGTAGAAGAGATCAAAAACATCTTCAGTGATCGTCCTGAACCACTGGCCGAACTGGCGCTGAAGTGGGTGCTTATGTTTGCTGAAGTAAGTACGGTCATTGCCGGGGCCTCCCGACCCGGGCAGGCAGAACAGAACGTGCAGGTCAGTGATATACCTGCCCTGAGTGACGAAGAAATGGAAGGAATCAAAGCCATTTATGACAACTATTTCAGGGCGGAAATACATCCTCAATGGTGATGGATTCCTTTCAATTGACCATCTGCAGAATAGTCAATGTGAAACCTAGCCTTATCATAATAATAAATTTCGCCATTTATGATACAGCATTTAAAGCATTGAGCAGTAATATAGCCAAAAGGGCTACTGCTGAGGCACTTTCTGGGCTATTTGTAATAAAGTAGTTATTTTATGCATTATTTTTATCCCTGTTAGTATCATTATTGAAGCCGTATCAATCAAACATTAAGTTTGCTATGGCTTCTTTACCAGCATTACACGATACCCTTGGCAAAAAAAGAGCGGCCCATCTGCTTAGAAGAGCCACTTTTGGTCCTACAAAAAAGCAGATAGATGCGTTTGCTCAACTGACACCTCTGGAGGCAGTTGAACTGCTACTGCCCGCATCTTATGAACTCCCATCGCCCCCATTAGACATTAAAACCGGCCAAAGCTGGGTGAACCCTAAACCAACCGATGCGAATAGCGGTACTGAAAACCTGCTGGCACAGGTAAAATGCTGGTGGTTGAATGAGATAGTAAGCTCACCTTTGCATGCGGTAGAAAAAATGAGCTTTTTCATGCACACCCACTTTACGAACATGGAGTCGCGTATGCGTTATGCTCCTGCTCTTTTCTATCAGGTGCAGCTTTTCCGTCAGTATGCTTTTGGAAATTTCAAAACTCTCTGCAAAAAAATATGCACAGATAATGCCATGCTGCGTTTTCTGGATGGTCAGCTCAATGAAGTCGGTAGGCCAAATGAAAATTTTGCCAGGGAATTCCTTGAGCTGTATACCGTAGGTAAAGGCCCATCTCGGGGGCCTGATGATTACACCACTTTTACAGAAGAGGATGTACTGGAAGCTGCCAAAGTTTTTTCCGGGTATAAAGAAGACACTGAATTTACCAATTATGACCCGGAGACCGGCTTTCCCAGCGCTTTGATCATGACCAGTGATGAAGGCCTGGCCAGTCGGCATGATGCCACTGTCAAACAGTTCAGTGCCGCCTTCAACATGCAGCAGGTAGCTCCTATAGAAGTAATTGACGGAAAAGCCACTCCTGCTGCAGCGCTTGATGAAATTGAACAGGTGGTGGAAATGATATTTGATCAGGAGGCTACTGCATTGCATATCTGCCGAAAGCTTTACCGCTTTCTGGTGTATTATGATATCAGTGAGGAGGTGGAGGCTCAGGTGATCTTACCTTTGGCGACTTTGTTCAAAGAAGGAAACTATGAACTGAGGCCGCTGTTAAAAGCCCTGCTTTGCAGTAAGCACTTTTACGATCAGGATAACACCATTGACCATGATGATAATATTGGTGCCATTATCAAATCACCACTGGACCTGGTAGCCGGTTTATTTCGTTTCTTCAGGCTAGAACTGCCTGATCAGCATAAAGATCTGGTTTTGTTCTATGAGACTTTCCAGTCAGGTTTCTTAAAACCACTCAGCGAACAGGGACTGGATTTCTGTGAGCCTTTTGAGGTGGCCGGATATGCGGCATATCACCAGGGGCCGGCCTATCACAGGAATTGGATCAGTACCAATTTTCTCGCCAGAAGGTACGAATTCTCCAGGCTGTTGGTAGAAGGAGTAAAGAATGAAGACGATCAAATGCTGTATAAGCTCGACATTGTAGCTTATGTAAAAAACAGCGAAAATATCAGCGATCCATCTAATCCTGAGCTGCTGGTTAGGGAACTGGTTGATTATTTATTGCCCCAGGAAATCACTGATGAACGTTTTGAATATTTTCTGAAAACCATACTGCTGGATAATCTTTCCGAAATCAACTGGCGTTTTGAGTGGCAGGCATACGAACAAAGCGGCGATGATGCTGCTGTTCGTGCACAGCTTGAAAATCTGCTGCATACCCTTATTCAGTCTCCTGAATTTCAACTTTCCTGAAATAACCTATCATGAAAAGAAGATCATTTCTAAAAAATGTGTCGCTGGCTACCGGTGGCGGTCTTATGTTGAACGGACTGCCGCTTAGTCTGATGGCAAGAAGCGGTGAATTACAACGGCTTGCCGCGTCTGCAGACAATGATAAAGTGCTGGTGATTATACAATTGCATGGCGGTAATGATGGGTTAAATACCATCATCCCGGTGCAGCATTATAGTCAGTATTACAACCTCAGGCCCAATATCGCCATTGCGGATAGAGGCAAACGGGCTTATGTTCCGCTAGACAGTACCTTGCCTGAAGAGCAGCAGGCTGGCCTTCATCCGGATATGGTCGCTGTCAAAGAATTGTACGACAAAGGAAAAGTGAATATCGTACAGGGAGTATCCTACGAAAATATGAACGGGTCTCACTTCAGGAGCCGTGATATCTGGTTTATGGGAGGTAGTTATGATGAGTACCTGGGCTCTGGCTGGATGGGGCGTTACCTGGATCATCTTTATCCCGGCTACCCGGATGCATACCCGACTGGCGACATGCCCGACCCGCTCGGACTAGAGATTGGTAATGCTGTATCACTGGCTTTTCACCGTAGTAATGGCATCCCAACGGCAGTGTCTGTCAATAATCCAGAACAGTTTTATGATCTGATTAACAGTGTAGGAGGGGAGCCACCTGCTTCTGTTGCCGATACCCACTATGGACATGAGCTGCAATGGATCATGGACATTGAAAAAAAGTCCAATCAATATGCCGGAAGGTTGAAGGAAGTGTATGAAAAAGGCAGCAATAGTGGGGTTCAGTATCCTGAAAAATATCCCTACAATGCACCCAAAAATGCATCCAATAACCGCCTTGCACCCCAACTGCAAATGATTGCCAGGTTGCTCAGCGGAGGCTGTAAGACGCGGATTTTTCTGGCCCGAATTGGTGGCTTTGATACCCATGCCTCACAGGTTGAAAGCTATGATGCCAGCATGGGAATGCATGCGGCCTTACTTTACCATTTATCTGAATCAGTAAAAGCTTTTCAGGAAGATCTTCGACTCCTTGGCCTGGAAGACAGGGTACTGACCCTGACAATGTCTGAGTTTGGCCGCCGGGCTGCTTCCAACGGCAGTTGGGGGACAGACCATGGTACTTCGGCGCCTATGTTGATTTTTGGAAAGCATGTAAAACCCGGCATTACCGGAAATAATCCTGACCTATATGATCTGGAACGAAATAACCTGCGTATGCAACATGATTACCGTCAGGTATATGGAGCAATCGTACAGGACTGGTTTGAGGCTTCTCCTGAAGCTGTGCAGAAAACCCGCTTTGAAGACTTTGTGTGGAATGATCAAAAACTGGATCTTATTGGTAACCCAGTCCTCAGTACAAAAGATACCTTCCTACATTCGCGTTTTTTTCTAGGAGATTGTTCTCCCAATCCGGCCAGTTCTCTGACAACTTTTGAATATAGGGTAAATCAGCAATCTCTGGTACGCATCCTTTTGCTGGATAATAAAGGAAATAATGTCCGTTCCATACTAAATGAAGTGCAGGTGCCGGGAACAAGGAGAATGGCAATAGACGTAAGCGCGCTGCCGAATGGTATTTACCACCTGGTCATGGAGGCAGGAAGCTTTAAAAGTGCCAAATCTCTGATCGTTAACCAGGACTAGATTTGCTGATAAAGTACAGAAAAGCTGAAGTGAAACCACTTTAGCTTTTTTATTGAATTATTGCCTCAACTTCCTCTTTGCTCAGTTTAAACAGGCAAAGTCTGGGAAATCTGCCGGCGACAAAGGTACGACCCAGGATGATCATACCGCCATCAGATGTCATCCGAAGGTTGCCTATTTCATAGGGTGAAGTTTGACCCAGGTATTCTACGCCAAGTAGCGTTGCCTGCTCGCTGTCATAGGCATAAAGCATGATTCTATTGCTTTTTGAATTTGTGGCGTACAGGTGGATGTCCCGGTTCAATACCTGAACCTTTTTGATGATTACCCGCGCATCTGAAGCAATTTCAGGAAAGCTGCTGGCTTCCAGTTCACTACTGGAGGCAATATTCCTGGAATTTACTTCCAGTGAAGGCAGGAAAAAATTGTCTCCGAAGCTGTTTTTGGATAAGGCAAAGCTGCCGGAATTGAGTGCTACAGCTGCATTAATATACTCACTGTCCCTGAAGCCGTTGATAAGCCCCATCGGCTCGCCATCAGCGGGATTAACAAAAGTTAGTGCGAGCGTAAAATTGTTGAATCCGTTGAAGTAGTAAAAACCGGAATTTCCATTTCCTGCCGCATAACCAGTAAAAAAGGGAAGCCGTTTTCCGGTTCTGCTCAGGTGCCTGATCAGCTGTTCTTCTACATCTTCCAATACGTCAAAGTCTTTTTTCCATTCTACTTGGTAGTTGGATGTGAGCTTACACAAGATTGTTTTTCGGGATTCTTTGCGGTAAGCCAGGATCAGCCAGCCACCATCCGGGGTAATACTGGCAGCCAGTGGATAGGTCAGGTCCTGATCATTGAAAACAACTGTCGTATTACCGCCTTCCCCAATCTGTAATATGTAGGTGCTCAGATTTAGCTCATTCATACACAACATGAAAACTTCTCCATTGCGCTGATAAAGCTCGGGTAAGGGGCTCACGAAGGGTTCTTCCAGAGAAGATGTCCAGGAAAGTTTTCCCTCCTGATCTGTCTTAAGGAGGTATGGGGTCCAGGAATCAGTAGCAGCAAGTGCCAGATAACCGCTGTCTGCAGTATGCAGAATATCCAGCGGGTCGAAGGAAGCCTGAAAGTCATTGGAGTTATACACTCTGCTGAAACTGATGCCGGGTTCTGCAATATTTTCCTGTATCTCACAAGCTGAGAGCAAAATGACCAGACTGGAAAAAAATGCCAGTAAGAAGCCTTGCTTAAAACTTACCATTTTTCAGAGAATTACGGGTGAAAAATCTTTTGTCAGAAACTTAAGCGGGAAGAAGCAGCCCAGCGAAAGCTCGATATTCTGTAATGTCAGGTCATCCATCACATTTCCAAACCCTGGTAAATCTCGGCTAGCGCTGTAACGCCGGGTAGCACTGCTTACATTGTGCAGTCCGTAGCGGTATTGTCCATCCAGGAAAAGCATAACTGTTCCCAGGTTATAGGTGAATCCGGCACCGGCGGTAATCCCAACATGCGTTTTAATGAATAAGGGACTGATATCACTGGACTGTTCAACATTGCTGAATGTAATCTGACCACCGGATGCCAGGTCCAGACCATCAGTACGAACTGATTTTTTTGCGTTCAGCATACGGTCGTAAAAAGCCCCCGCCTGCAGGTAAGGGGAGAATTTCTTGTGCAGGGGGCTATACCTGAAGAGTAAGGGAAGTGACAGATAAAATAAATCCTGCTGATGGGTATACTTATTCTCCAGATAATTCAAAGGGTTCTCAGGATCATTCCAGACAAATTCGCTCCGGTAGCTGTAACTAAGTTGCCTAAACCCGGGATTGAAAGCCACCGTCAGAGATTTGTTGAAAGAAAAGGCCATAGACAATCCCATCTGAAAGGCAGGGTTATCCACCAAACCGGAATATTCTTTTTCGTCCTGCAGTACATTTTCGTTTATTTCCAGGCTGACAAATTCAGAATAATGCTCCAGAACTTGGACAGAACTAAAGTTACTACCTGCCCAAAGACCGATAAATGCCTGTGTGTTACGAAAAGGATCTCCTGATTTTCTGCCTTTGAAAGACTGTGCCTGAAGTATTACTGGTGGAGCAATCAGCAAAATCAACAGTAAGCTAATTGATATTTTGAAAGTATTCCTCATTTTGTTCGGATGAAATCATCAAAATGATAAGTGAAAGATAAATAATCGCATAAGCCTAGTTTGAATGCCTGATAACACACGCAAAATAGGCGATCTTTCACACCGGATTACCTTACCGAAATGATGCCAAAATATTAGAAAAGTACAAAAAATTAAGAATCAGAAGGTTTAGGGATTTTTCTCCTTCATTCTTGCCAGATCTGCTTCAGCTGCGATATAACCAAAAGCCGCCCAGTGTCTACCTTCTACGATATCTTCCATGACTTTGAGGCCCACTGCCTGCTCACCATTATAAAGGTAAAAATTACCCACGCCATAGCCCTGGGTTGCCAGGGTCAGGTCACGGTCAGCAAGTGGAATATCAGATCCTATTTTAAGCAGCTCATTGGGTTCAAGCATGCCTTTATACATGAGTAGTCTTTCAAAATACCCCTCATTCTCACGGATATCCATATCTTCCTTGATCATGGCCAGGGTTTCTTCGGCTACTTCATCTTCACCCAGCCGGCGATATGCCATGTACAGCCAGTCAGCAGTAGCCGTGATTTCATCATCGTTCTGGCAATATTCAAGACATTTTTCGTAAGCCTGCGCTGCTTGTCCGTATTCCCCTTTCAGGTAATACGCCAGACCCAGGTGATAGAAAACATTGAACTGCAGTGTTGCCGGACGATCGTTTTCCGGTAGGGGAATGGGAATTCCGTTCGGTTCTTTTTTTAGTGGAGAAGAGGCAATCAGCAAAGCACTTTGTTCAAGGTCAGAAATTGCTTTATCAAACTGACGCGTAGAAATATAGCGATGTCCCCGGTGGCGATACAATTCGGGAGATTCAGGGAAAACTCTCAGTCCCTTGGTGTACACATCTATGGCTTCGCGGTAGCGGCCCAGATAGGCGAGTCTTCTACCCAGCCAGATAATATTTTCCAGATTTTGAGGTGCCTGGTCATAATTCTGCTGTGCGATTTTCAGCGCTGAATCATACTGCGCCTGCCTTTCTCCCGGTAATTCCATTCGGTAAAGTGTATCACCCAAGAGCGAAATGGCTTCTACCCGGCGTTCAGCAGCTTTTACGCTATCGGCAAGAGAAACGGGCTGTTCTGATTGCTGTTCAATGGTAGCAGTAGAGCAACTCCAAAGCAGTAGAATTAATAAAAAATAAGTGTATTTCATCACAGGCGATCTTCTGAGTACTGTTCGCAAAACTATTAGTATCTGGCATATTAACGACAACTTGTTAGATTTAATTTAATTCTGCAGTTTAATTGAAATTTATATTTTGTGCTGATGAAAGCAGTAATTCTACAAGAACCGGGGACTTTTACATCAATAACAGTAGATACAACTCGGGAACCCGGCCCGGGTGAGGTTTTGGTAAAAGTACGTAAGATCGGGGTTTGCGGTACTGATCTGCATGCTTTTCGTGGCAGGCAGCCATTCTTCAGCTATCCCAGAATCGTAGGCCATGAACTGGGGGTGGAGGTCATGAAGAAAGGAGATCAGGTTCAGGGGCTGGAGCCCGGTACCTACTGTGCACTTGAGCCTTATTTGTATTGTGGCAAATGTAGCGCCTGCCGGCGAGGTAAAACCAACTGCTGCGAAAATTTGCAGGTAATGGGAGTGCATGTTGATGGGGGTATGCAGGAGTTTCTGACAGTAGATGCCAAACATTTGTATCCATCGGATAAACTCCAACCCGAGCAACTGGCCTTGGTAGAAACGCTTGGAATAGGTGCCCATGCTGTAGAACGGGCACAGATAGATGATCATGATAGTATACTGGTGATAGGTGCCGGGCCGATAGGGCTTTCCGTACTGCAATTTGCACGGGCGCATCCTGTTCCATTGACAATGGCAGACATCAATACCAGTCGTCTAGCCTTCTGCCAGCAGCAAATGGGTGTGAAACATACTCTTGATGCTGCAGATCCTGACTTTGTGAAAAACCTGAAGACTGCATTGGATGGAGATCTTCCAACGGTGATCTTTGATGCTACCGGAAATCCGAAGTCCATGCAGGGGGCGATTAATTTTCTCGCACCGGGTGGTAAACTGCTTCTGGTTGGTTTATACCAGGGCGACTTTACTTTTCACGATCCACTTTTCCATAAAAAAGAGGTAACGCTGATGAGCAGCCGAAACGCTACTGGTAGCAACTTCAGCAATATTATTCAAATGATGGAAGATGGAGTGATTGACACCACTCCCTGGATTACCCACCATCTAACCATGGAGGAAGTGCCCACTAATTTCCACCACCTATTTGACCCCCAGGCAGCGCTAATTAAGGCAATGGTAAGCGTGTAGATAAAGGTTCTTCAGACCAATCCGGTGCCGGAAAATTACGCATGGGTCCCCTCAGGCTTTTTCTTTATTTTTAAACCAGAATCTAGAAATTAATCAATAAGCACACAAGTGATCAAAAAAGATTATCTGCTCAAACTTCTGCAGCAAGTAAATGATGTGATTGCCAAAGCTCGCGCCAAAACAGATGAACGGGCTGCCGGAGAGGCATTAATCCTCTACCATAAATCATATAAGCGGCTTTTGGGACTAAATCCGGACGATATCAGCCGGATAGATTCTTTTGAACAACTGTTAAATAAGGATCAATTGGATCTTGAGGAATTGAACGCAATGGCTTTGCTGCTGAGCGAGGAAGCAGAAACTTTGCTGCTATTGGAGAACCATGTCTCTGCCAGGCAAAGATGCAGTCTGGCTCTGCAGATTTTTGATTATCTCAATATTACTGAAAAGGTCTATTCATTTGAGCGAGAAAGTAGAATAGCACGAATCCAGTCCCTACTGAACAGGTTGGAATGATGCATGAAGTACTAATAATAAGGCTGCGCCGGCCAATTTTTTAAACTCTTTTCGTGTAAAAGGACCTTTTTTATTTTGGGCTATGTCAGCTATTCATCAAATTTCCTATTTTCAGCCCTCAATTGATGATGAAAAAGCATGTCCGACCATAAAGTAAACAACCCCGAGTGGGAGAGAGTCTTATCAACCAAAGATAACAAAACCTGGAAACGCTTTGGGCCATATCTTTCAGAAAGACAATGGGGTACGGTTAGAGAAGATTACAGCGAACACGGCTATGCCTGGGGGCACTTAACACATGACCTTGCCAGGAGTAAAGCCTACCGCTGGGGTGAAGACGGCATAGCCGGCCTTTCTGATAACAAGCAAACTTATTGCTTTTCAGTTTCTCTCTGGAATGGTAAAGACCCTATCCTCAAGGAGAGGCTTTTTGGGTTGAGTAATCCGGAGGGAAACCACGGCGAGGATGTCAAAGAGTACTATTACTATCTAGATTCCACGCCTACCCATTCTTACATGAAGATGCTGTACAAGTATCCGATCAATGCTTTTCCTTACGATAAAATTATCAAAGAAAATGCCCGCAGAGACAAACTTGCCCCCGAGTTTGAACTGATGGATACAGGTGTCTTCAATAAGGACGAATACTTTGATGTATTTGTAGAGTATGCCAAAGGTGGGGAAAATGATATTCTGGTCAAAATACGGGTAATCAATCGCTCAAAACGTACTGCTGCACTGCATTTGCTGCCTACCGCCTGGTTCAGGAATACCTGGTCGTGGGGCTACGATAATTATCGTCCCATGCTGACTGCGCTGGCTGATAAAAACATGGTCAATATCAAATTTCGCGAACAGGAAGATGCGCATCTTTTTTATGAAGGTGCTCCTGAACTACTTTTTTGCGAAAACGAAACCAATTGGGAGAAACTGGAAGGTGGCAGAAATGAGCATCTTTATGCCAAAGACGGCATCAACGACTATGTGGTACATGGCAGGGAACAGGCGGTCAACCCAAAATTAGAAGGAACCAAAGCGGCACTTTACTGGAAGAAAAACCTGGAGCCCGGGCAGGAGTGGGTTACCCGCCTGAGAATGACTACCCGCAAAGGAGATATGTTTGGCGACTTTGAGCAGGTGTTTGCCCAAAGAATTCATGAAGCCGACCTCTTCTATGAAGATCTGCAGAGAGGCGTAGAGGATGAGGATTTGCGCCGAATTCAACGGCAGGCATATGCCGGCATGCTGTGGTCCAAGCAGTTTTATACTTACGACGTCAACCGCTGGTTGAACGGTGATCCAAGATTTAATAAATCCAATCCGCACCGCAGGCAGGGACGAAACAACAGTTGGCGCCACCTGACCAATAACAATATCATATCCATGCCGGACAAGTGGGAATATCCCTGGTATGCAGCCTGGGACCTGGCTTTTCACTGTATCCCACTGGCAAGGCTGGACCCTGTTTTTGCCAAACGGCAGTTGCTGCTGATGCTCAGGGAGTACTATATGCATCCCAATGGCCAGATTCCTGCCTATGAGTGGAACTTTAGTGATGTAAACCCACCGGTACATGCCTGGAGTGCATGGAAAGTATACACCATTGACCGGGAAAGAAGGGGAGAAGGAGACCTGGAGTTTCTGGAAAAAATATTCCACAAACTGCTCATGAATTTTACCTGGTGGGTAAACCAGAAAGATGCCAGTGGGAATAATCTATTTGAAGGCGGTTTCCTCGGACTAGATAATATTGGGGTATTTGACCGTAGTCACGGACTTCCTTCTGGTGGCAGGATGGAACAGGCTGATGCTACTGCCTGGATGGCCATGTATTCGCTGAACATGCTTCGGATTGCGTTGGAAATTTCCCAGCACCGGCCTTATTACCAGGAGATGGCTTCCAAATTCTTCGAGCACTTTCTGTCTATCGCCGGGGCCATGTTCAATATCGGTAAAGAGCATGTGGACCTCTGGGATGATGCAGATGAGTTTTATTACGATGCCGTACATCCCGAACAGGGGCCGGCACATATTCTTAAAGTCAGGTCAATTGTGGGCATCATTCCTCTTTTTGCGGTGGAAATACTAACGCCTGAACTGCTGGAAAAACTGCCTGATTTTACCCGAAGGCTGCAATGGGTGCTGCGAAACCGCCCCGATCTGGGTTCACTGGTATCACGCTGGTACGAACATGGCAAGGGCGAAACCCGTATGTTATCGCTGGTAAGGGTACACCGGCTGAAATGTATTTTGAGAAGAATGCTTGATGAGAAGGAGTTTCTGGCCGATTATGGCATCCGCGCTCTTTCCAAATACCACCAGACCCATCCTTTTGTCTACCATCTCAACGGGCAGCAGCATTCTGTTTCCTACCTGCCCGGTGAATCTGATTCTTCTATGTTTGGTGGTAATTCAAACTGGAGAGGACCCATCTGGTTTCCGATCAACTTTTTGATCATTGAGTCGCTACACAAGTTTCATGAATACTATGGCGACAGTTTCCGGCTGGAACATCCTACCGGCTCAGGTAACTTTATGACTTTAAATAAAATTGCGCATGAACTGAGCAATAGACTGATCAGCCTTTTCAAAAGGGATAAAGAAGGGAAAAGAGTGGCATTTGGTGATAACAACAAGTTCCAGGAAGATCCACATTTTAAGGATTACATGCTTTTCTACGAATATTTTCACGGAGACAATGGCACAGGACTCGGTGCTTCGCATCAGACCGGATGGACCGGGCTGATTACCGAGCTTATCCACATGACAAATCAAAACGCTCATCCATAAGATGAGCGTTTTGCTGTATGCATGATCACTAAACTATGGTTATTTAAACTTATTTTTCAGCATTGCAAGCTTGCTTTGCATATCGCCTTCTGTTTCCTTTTTTTCTCGCTTTTCTTTTTTTCTTGATCCGCCTGATGAACCCTCTTTTTTCGGAGCACCAAAGGGATCGCTTTTCAAAGAAAGGGCTATTCTTTTACGGGAAACGTCCACATCAAGTACCGTAACCTGTACCTGCTGGTGTACTTTGACGACATCAGCCGGATTTTCAATAAATTTATCTGCCAGATGGCTGATGTGTACTAGTCCATCCTGGTGTACACCAACATCCACGAATGCGCCAAAATTAGTCACATTGGTCACGATGCCGGGTAGTTTCATCCCTACTTTGAGGTCATGCATCTCATGTACGCCTTCCATAAACTGGAAAGCCTCAAATTGCTCACGAGGGTCACGCCCCGGTTTGGACAACTCTGACATGATATCTTCCAGGGTAGGCAGGCCTACTTCAGTGGAAATATAGGTTTTCAGGTTAATCCTTTTACGAAGGTTCTCATCCCTGATCAGGTCCTGCACGGTACAGCCGAGGTCAGTAGCCATTTTATTAACTGTCTCGTATCTCTCGGGGTGTACTGCGCTGGCATCCAAAGGGTTGGCTCCGTCACGGATACGCAGGAAGCCTGCTGCCTGCTCAAATGCTTTGCTACCCAGGCGAGGGATCTGCAACAGTTCCTCCCGGGATTTGAAGGGCCCTTTTTCATCGCGCCACTTAACGATACTCTGCGCCAGTGAAGGTCCCAGGCCTGAAACATAGGTCAACAGTTGTTTACTCGCTGTATTGACTTCTACGCCCACGTTGTTTACGCAACTGGTCACTGTATCATCGAGGCTCTGGCGCAGGGCCGACTGGTCTACATCATGCTGGTACTGGCCTACTCCGATAGATTTGGGGTCAATCTTGACCAGTTCAGCCAGCGGGTCCATCAGTCGGCGTCCGATAGAAACTGCGCCTCTTACGGTCACATCATGATCCGGAAACTCATCTCTGGCCGCTTCAGAAGCAGAATATACCGAAGCGCCACTTTCGTTGACCATCACTACCTGAATCTGCTTGGGTAAATGGGCAATATTGCGTACAAAGGCTTCGGTCTCCCGGCTGGCAGTGCCGTTTCCGATAGCTATCGCCTCAATGGCATGCTTCTGGCAAAGCGCCAGAATGATGGCTTCAGATTCTGCCTTTTTTCTTTGCGGTTCATTGGGGTAAATGGTAGTGTTGTCCAGTAATTTACCCTGTTTGTTAAGACAGACCAGTTTACAACCAGTGCGGAAACCAGGATCCAGCGCCAGAATATTTTTTTCACCCAGTGGTGAGGACATCATGAGTTCGCGAAGATTTTCCGAAAAGACATTGATCGCATCTTCATCCGCTTTTTTCTTAGTGGCCAGGCGTATGTCCGTTTCTATAGAAGGCTTCAGTAGTCTCTTATAACTGTCTTTGGCAGCCGTTTCCACCTGTTCTGAAGCGGCGCTACGTCCTTTCATAAACTTATTGTTCAGCAGTTGGATGGCTTCTTCTTCGGGTGGGGCAATGTTGAGCATGAGGATCATTTCTTTTTCTCCTCTTCTCATGGCCAGTACCCGGTGCGAGGGTGCCGTTTTCACCGGTTCTTCCCATTCAAAGTAATCCTTGTACTTCTGTCCTTCTTCTTCCTTTCCTCCAATCACCTTGCACTGGAAGGTTGCCTTATTCATAAACAACTCACGCATGGCGGCCCTGGCTTCCTGGTCTTCGTTGATCCACTCTGCAATAATATCCCGGGCCCCCTGCAGTGCCTCTTCCTCATTATTGACTTCTTTCTCGGCGTCTACAAATTTGGCTGCTTCGGCCGTAGGGTCAAGCTTGCCCTGCTCAAAGATAAGGCTAGCCAGCGGTTCCAGCCCTTTTTCGCGGGCGATGGTCGCTTTTGTCCTTCTTTTTGGTTTGTAAGGGAGGTACAAATCCTCCAGGCGGGCCATGGTATCAGCGCCATTGATTTTTTCTTTCAGCTCCTCGGTAAGTTTCCCCTGCTCCTCAATGGATTTGAGGATGCTCTCTCTACGCTTATCCAGTTCCCGCAACTGAGTCACCCTGTCGCGGATCTGCATGACGGCTACTTCGTCAAGGCTGCCGGTCATTTCTTTACGATAGCGCGAAATAAAAGGAATAGTACTACCTTCATCCAGTAGTTTGATGGTAGCGGCTACCTGGCTGCTGGTCAGTTTTAGTTCTTCAGCAATAATTGCAATGTGCGTCATGTAAAATGCTTATGAATTTAGAAATTGACCCAAGCGAACACCTCGTTTTATTGAATGGGAGGATTCAATTGCCCAGGTCAGGCAGCAAAAATAAGAAAGATGCTAAGGATTAAAATCTTGATTTTGATAAAAAAATATGCGAAGAGGCGGTAAAGAAAAGTAAAACTGGTCGAGATGAAAGCAAAATTTCTTTGACTGGGTAGCGTGCTTTTAAAACGACTTGTCCGTAACTTTAGTCAAATTTGATAGCATGGATACGTCGAATGAAAACCATGAATATTCTGATCGCCTTGTCAGAGACAGGCAAAGGAAGGCTGAGCGTCAGGCAGATCAGCTGAGGAAACGTGCTGAACTACTGAGAAGGTTTGCCGAAAAGTATAGAGATACTTCCGCCAGTCAGTTGTATGGTTGGGAAAAACTTTTGGATGATGAACAGGATACGAGTATGTAACTGACAGCTACTTTTCCTCCATCACTTCTTTGATACAGATACTGGCCAAAGCTTCAGCCCTGTCAAATTCTTCCTTTTCTATCGTATAAAATCCATCTTCGTACATTTTAAGAATATCCTTGTAGGTAAGCTCGTGTTTTTCTATACCACTCTGTCCATTTTTACTGTATACCTCTGTTCCTTCGTAGGTGAACTCATTTTCCGGAAATATCACGGGCTTCAGGCGGATAAACACTTTAGTATCACCCAAAATATTCTTCACGTAAAAGTCTTCTAAGTTACGCATCTCTATGGTTTTGAATGTTTTTCAATAATTTTTTAAAATTTTCATCCTTCGCCAGATCTACGTCATCTACATTTAATTTCAGTACCGGCGAATGATGATAATGATTAATCCATGATTCATATAACTGGTTGAGATCCTGCAAATATTGGTTAGGTATATTTTGTTCAAAAGCTCTTTCTCCCTTTGCGCCTCTGCCACTGATCCGATTACCCAATTTTTCTGGGCTGGCCTTCAGGTAGATCAGCAAGTCCGGAGGCGGAATCAGTTCAACCATGCTTTGATAAAGGCTCAGGTAAGTCTGGTAATCTGTATCAGTCATATAAGCTGACTGATGCAGGTTTCTGGCAAAAACATGTGCATCTTCGTAGATGGTTCTATCAAGGATGATTCCTTTTTTACTATCTCTAAGCCTGAGCCCCTGCCTGAAGCGATGACTAAGAAAGTACACCTGCAGGGGAAAAGCCCATCTCTTCATGTCCTGATAGAAGCGTTCAAGATACGGATTGTCTTCCGTTGCCTCGTACTCGGCTTTGCACCCGAAATGCTCTGCCAAACGAGACACCAGGGTAGTTTTACCAGCGCCTATATTCCCTGAAACAGCTATCAACATATACTGCTAACTATTCAAATCTAGCAATAATCCCGTAAGATCAAAGTCTTAATCAGGCAATCGTCTGTAGACCTGTAATAAATTCAATCTTTTAACAAAAGGGGGGCTTTATTCAGAAAAATTTAAAAAAATGATACATTTTTTAGTGTCTTTAATATGTATCTATCATTCCGTTATAATACCAACAATTCTTGGAAGTGTATATTTTATTGGTAAAAAACTGCAGTTTATGCCCCTCTGAGTAGATTAGGTATACTGCCATAAAAAAATATATTACATATTAATAAGTGCATTAAAGTAAAAAAAGTTTTGAGATCCTCATCTTCACCTGGATCAAAACCTTTCTTCTTATGCTTTAACCCCCTCTTTTTGATATAGCGAAAGTGCAGCACAATACTGCACTTTCATCAGCCTGTCTTTGTCGCTGACAACTCCAGGGATTTAATTCATCGGAACCTCTACCGCCAGTAGAAAACTTCCCGTTTTAATGTCCAGCACTACTGCATCGGTATCAAATACTGCCGCAGCATCCCTTCTGTTCAGGCTAAAATCCTGACTGTCAGCCTTTCCTTCTATCACAAAGAAATACACTCCGTGTGCTGGTTTATTCAAAGTATATTTTATAGTGCTGTCCTGATCTGTTTTCAGCAGCGAAAAGTAAGCATCCTGGTTGATCCACAGGGCTTCCTCCCGATCAGGGGCTACTACCGTGTGCCAGTGGTTGGGCGTTTTTTCTATCATAAACTTCTTCTGCTCATAGCGTGGCGTGATGTTCATTTCTTTTGGTATTACCCAGAGTTGGAGGAAATTCAGCTCTTCCGTCCTGGAGTGGTTGTACTCCGAATGGGTAAGGCCGCTGCCGGCTGACATGATCTGTACATCGCCGGTATAAATTACACCTTTGGTACCGGTACTATCCTGGTGCTCAATAGCGCCTTTAAGGGGTATGGAAACAATTTCCATATTATCATGAGGGTGGGTGCCAAATCCGGCGCCGCCGATCACAATGTCATCATTGAGGACGCGCAGTTTACCAAAATTTATACGCTCCGGATTAAAGTACCTGCCAAAGCTGAATGAATGATAGCTGTCCAACCAGCCAAAATTATTGTGACCACGACTAGCTGATGGATATAATATGGTTTTCATAAAAATGATGTTTAGACTTTAGTTGTATATACATTAATAACCAAAAAAAGTTACAATTTTCTGTACCATCAGTTAAAATAGGGGGAAGATTCCTGTTTAAGCCTGACACTGAGGTTGATGCATAGGATGCCACCGAGCATAAGGGGTATACAGGTGAAGCTGCGCCACCACTCCCCATTGATCAAAGCATAATAAAAAGCAGCCACTATAGGAGAAATAATCAAACCAATACCGATCACCCAGCCTGTGATGTAGATGGCGCGTACCAGGTAGAAGGCCGGCTTATAGTACCAGCTTCGTTTGAAGGCATCATTATTTTTTTTGAAGGTTTCAAAATGCATTCTGGCCTGTTCGCGGGCTCTTTGCCGTGCAGAACTTCTCCGGCGCGCCCGTTCATTTTCCCATCGTTCGCGGTAGGAGCCACTCCGAAAATCAAAATGCGCTTTCCTTTGATAATGCTGCTGTACCACACTGCGTACGGGAGCTTTGCGCTCACCGATGAGTATTTCATAGGCTTCGGTCAGCTGAATGAATTTTCGCTCTGCATCCTTACCATTATCATTCTTATCGGGATGGTAGATCATCGCCAATTTACGATAAGCTTTTTTGATATCGTTTTTAGATGAGTCCTGTGGTATGCCTAATATAGTGTAGTACTGTTCCAATGATGCATCCTAATCTGATGGTACGTCCATTTTCAAAATATACTCAGGATCAACGCAATATTGCAAATAAAAATCACGCTCAGAAGGGGCAGCTACTCCCGGGAAGTCACCTTTATTACCAAGCATATCGGTCATCATCTGCCAGTGCAGGTGGGGCGGCCAGTCGCCATTTTCCGGATAATCTCCGATGCGTCCTACCATTTGTCCTGCCTTTACCAAATCACCTTCTTTCCATAAACTTAAAGAACCACTGTCCAGGTGTCCGTAGAGCAGGTAAAAGTTCAGGTCTTCCAGCTGATGGGCTATAATAATGGTAGGCCCGTAATTGCCAAATCCCTTATTGTCCTGCAGGCTGTGAATAACCCCTTCCAGTGGACTATATAGTGCAGTACCCGCATCCATCCAGATGTCCAGACCCAGGTGAAGGCTGCGTGCTTCTTCGCCATCATAGTGCGTACTTCTGCGGTAGATAATTCTGTCTTCAAAAAAACCACCGATACCTACCTTACCGGAAAGCACCTGGTCAAAAACAACTTCAGTGAATTTTTTGGTATCTTTTAAATCTATCCCTTCCAGAAAATCTGCCGTGGCACTAAAGTCCAGCCGCAGTAGCTGACTACTGTTGAGCCCGGGGATCAGGGGATGTATGAGGTTATGGTGCTTTTGCAGCAGCTTTTGCAAATGATCTTTACGCATAAATTGTCAGGCTAATCTTTTCCTCCAAACATACTAAATACCCGCATTTGGCCATAATAAAAGGTTTTTATCTCTTGCTATCTAAGTTACCCATTTAACTTATTTGTCAACAAGCGGGCAGCATAGTAGTTATACTAGCATCATACTTAATCACATTCGGTGATATTTTTTTTTCTGCAAGCTGATAGCAATTAATTTTTTTATCACATGATCCAAGAAATTCCCGTAAAAGAACCCCACAACGAAGACCAGGATAGTATTGTAAAGCAGTTTGAGGCAGATCAGGAAAAAGGCCTGTCCTCCGAAGAAGCTGAAAAACGCCTGGAGCATTTTGGTCCCAACCAACTGGAGAAAAGCGAGCAAAAAAGTCCCTGGAAAATACTGTTTGACCAGGTCAATACGCCGGTTGTTTATCTGCTGGCCGCAGCAGCTACCCTCTCATTCATCTTTGGCGACCTGCCTGAAGGATTTTTCATTATAGGAGTGTTGGTTATCAACACTGCCATTGGCTTCTGGATGGAGATGCAGGCGCAGAAATCTATGAATGCGCTGAAAGAGATGGATAAAATTGAGGCGGAGGTACTCCGGGATGGTGAGAAACAAACGGTAGATGCGGAAAAACTGGTGCCGGGAGACATACTGGTACTGGATGCCGGTCTGGTGATTGCAGCTGATGCCCGCCTGTTGGAGCTGGCAGAACTTCAGGTCAATGAGTCAGCACTTACCGGCGAGTCAGTACCGGTAGATAAAGATACCGAAGAAGTAGAACAGGATGCAGAGATCGGAGAGCGCATAAATATGGTGTTCAAGGGTACTTCCGTCACCCGAGGAAAAGGAAAAGCCATTGTCACCGCTACGGGTATGGACACCGAGATCGGTAATATTTCAGATATCGTAAGTTCTGCCAGTGGTGAGGATGTGCCACTTGACAAAAAACTGAATAAGCTTTCACAAAAACTGATCTGGGTAGTGCTGGGGCTGGCTGCTATTCTTGCCGGAGTCGGTTTTATCACAGATAGGGATACCTACGCCATCATACAGACTGCTATCGCATGGGCCATAGCAGCTATTCCGGAAGGCCTACCCATTGTTGCCAGTATTGCCTTGGCACGTGGTATGATGCGCCTTGCTAAGCATGAGGTGATTGTCAAAAAACTGTCTGCCGTTGAAGCACTGGGGGAGACCAATACCATATTTACAGACAAAACCGGTACACTCACCGAAAACCGGCTAACGGTAAACACTTTTTATGTAGGCGACCAGAAAGTACAACTGGAGTGGGATGGAGAGGATAAGGTAAGTATGGAGCAGGAAGAAAATGAGAACGTTCAAAAACTTTATGCGATCTCAGTACTTTGCAACAACGCTGAATACGATCCTGAAGGCGATGAAAGTGAAGGTGATCCACTGGAAATTGCCCTGCTGAAGTATACGCGGGCTTATGATCCGGAGCGTCAGGAAGAAATACAATCCTGGGAACGGGTGGCCGAAGACCCTTTTAACTCTGAGTCTAAGATGATGGGGACCATCCACAAAACAGAGCAGGGTTTTTTTACTGCTGGTAAAGGGGCAGCAGAAGCCATATTGGATGAATGTACGAATGTCCTTGAAGGAGAAGAGACCAGGGAAATGACGGATCAGGATAAAGAAGCCTGGCTGGAAAAATTTGATGAACTGGCAAAAGATGGATTAAGGGCCCTGGCCTTTGCTTACAAAGAAACTGACCAGAAGCCGGAAGGAGCAGAGGATGAGGACTTTCTGCATGAGCTGACCTTTGCCGGACTTGTCGGCTTCCTGGATCCGCCGCAGGGAGATGTCAAAGATTCTATTGAAATCTGTAAAAAAGCCGGAATTGAAGTAGTAATGGTGACCGGCGACCACCCGGAAACCGCCAAAAAGATCGCCCAGGAGGTAAGCCTGGTGGAAGATGCCTCAGCAAAAGTGATGCGTGGCAGGGAGGTAGAGGAAAAGAAAGAGAGCGGTGACCTGACCGATGTCAGGGTTTTTTCTCGGGTATCTCCGGAACAGAAACTTAACCTGATTGAACAGTTTCAGAAACAAAGTAAAATTGTAGCCATGACCGGTGATGGTGTGAATGATGCACCGGCCCTGAAAAAGGCAGATATCGGCATTGCGATGGGAATGCGTGGAACACAAGTGGCTAAAGAAGTGGCCGATATGGTGCTAAAGGATGACTCCTTTCCTTCCATCGTCAGGGCGATCAAGCAGGGCCGAATTATATTCAGCAATATCCGTAAGTTTATCATTTACCAGCTTTCTTATCACCTGAGTGAGATCATCATCATTGCAGCGTCAACCTTTGCTATCGCCAAGCTTTCCCTTTTGCCGCTACAATTGCTATTTCTCAACATACTGACAGACGTATTTCCTGCCCTGGCTATTGGCATTGGAGAGGGTAGAGAAGGGGTGATGGATAATCCGCCCAAAGATCCGGAAGAACCCATCATCAACAAAAAGAGCTGGCAGTCAATTATTTTCTTTGGAAGTATACTGGCATTAGGCGTATCAGGAGCTTTTTTCTATGCCTATTATGTGTGGGATCAGTCGTTTGAAGTTGCCAATAATGTCGCTTTCTTCAGTCTGGCAGTAGCTGAATTGCTGCATACTTTAAACATGCGTGATTCGGAAGAGCCGGTGTTTAACAACCAGATCACCAGAAATAAGTACGTATGGATGGCAGTAGCGCTCTGTGCTGCAGCGCTGGTGGTGGCCTATAGTATACCTTACCTTAGAGAGTTACTATCGCTTCAGCCTATGGAAGCACGTAACTGGATCCTGGTTGCTGCCGGTAGTGTCATTCCCATCGTGATCATACAGATCGTCAAGAGCGTGACCAAAAAATTCTGATAGCTAAATCATTCTGCTAAGCTCTGAGAAAAAGAAAAGCCCGGACATAAGTCCGGGCTTTTCAATATTCAGACAGCCGAAAGAATTTTCGGCCTTAATTTAATTATTTCAGCAGAGAACGTAGCATCCAGGCCATTTCTTCGTGCATCTGCATCAGACCGGTCACAAAATCAGCTGTTCCGGCATCCTGAAGTTCATCCTCCAGTTTTTCAATATCACCTCTCATCTGCTGGATAATTCCTTCATGATCTTCTACCAGTAGTGCCACCATGTCGGTATCACTGAGGTTTTCATCTTTTGATTCCTTGAGACTGGCCAGGTCAAGAAATTCCTGCATACTACCAATGGCACGAAATCCCATTTGACGGGCTCTTTCGGCAATTTCGTCAATAGAGGTAGCCATCTGGCTGTACTGTTCTTCCAGCAGGTTGTGCAGACTGTAAAAAAGCGGGCCTGTCACGTTCCAGTGAAAATTCCTTGTCTTGGTATATATAACTGACTCATTGGCCAGAATATGGTTCAGGATCTCAGCAACACCAGCTCTGTTATCTTCAGAAAGTCCGATGTTGGCTGATTTTCTGGTGCTTTTCTGTTTGTTTACGAGTTTTTCCATAGCTAAAAAATTATTTTTGGTACACTAATGAAACAGCCCAGCTGACTTAATGTTAACACAGATCCTTATTTGAATCCTTTCTAAGGAAACTACTCACTGATGCAGCTACACCAACACTAATGTAATGCCTGCGACATTCATGCTGATTAATGCATCCAATGCACATCTCAGGGGTTATCATTGACGTAAATAAATTCGGTGGGAAATTCTATAACAAATTTTGAACAGCGCTTCCCAAAACCCTAACTTGGGCCAAGTTCTGGGGAAACTAATCTATTTACTTTCATGAAAATAGGCATTGCAGCAGATCACGGAGGCTTCTCTCTGAAGGAACAGCTAAAAGAGTTTCTGGGAGATGCTTATACGCTGGAAGATTTTGGCGCACATCAGTACGAGGCCAGCGACGACTACCCGGACTATATCCTGCCGCTGGCCAAAGCAGTGGCCTCAGGTCAGGTTGAGCGGGGTATTGCTATCTGCGGCAGTGGAGTAGGCGCCTGTATGGTAGCTAATAAAATTCCGGGAGTAAGGGCAGCGCTCATCAGCGAAACCTATTCTGCCCGACAGGGAGTAGAGCATGATGATATGAATGTCATCTGTCTGGGCGCCAGGGTGCTTGGCGAAACTTATGCCCAGGAAATATTGAAAAATTTTCTGAATGCCCGCTTCACCGGCGAAGCAAGGCATCAGAGAAGACTGGATAAACTCAAAAAAATTGAAGGAGAAAGAAGTTAAAGCCTGGCAGTTAAGCCTGAGATCTTAAGCTGATATTTTTTCCTCAATACTAAACTACCCATGATGAATACTAACGCACAATGCGACTTTGGAATGATTGGCCTCGGTGTGATGGGCCGTAATTTTCTGCTTAATATAGCTGACCATCAGTTTGAAGTGATTGGCTATGACCTTGATCCGGAGAAAGTCTCCGCTTTACAAAAGGAGCATAATGGCAAGCGGGTACATGCCACCACCGAACTCCAGCGCTTTATCGGCAGTCTGAAATCCCCGAGGCGGATCATGTTGCTGGTGCCAGCCGGAAAAGCTGTAGACTCAGTCATTGATAGCCTGCTGCCCCATCTTTCACAGGGAGATATATTAATAGACGGGGGCAATTCACATTATGACGATACGCAGCGGCGCATGGAGAAGCTCAGTGATTCCGGGCTTCACTACCTGGGAATGGGCGTATCGGGTGGGGAAAAGGGTGCCCGCTTTGGACCCAGCCTGATGCCGGGAGGAAAAAAAGATGCCTACGAGCCCATGCGTGGCATACTGGAAGCGGCTGCGGCAAAAGTAAATGGTGAAGCCTGCGTAACTTTTCTTGGCCACGGTGCCGCCGGCCATTACGTAAAGATGGTGCACAATGGTATAGAATACGCCATCATGCAGCTAATTGCTGAGATCTATGATATTTTGCGGAGGCTGGGAGGGCTGGATGAAAATGAACTGCACCAGGCTTTCAGTGAATGGAACCAGCACGAACTGCAGTCATTCCTGGTAGAAATTACAGCGGATATCTTTCTGCAGGCCGACGACCAGCAGGAAGGGGCTATGCTGATCAATAATATTTTAGATAGTGCCAAACAGAAAGGTACCGGCAAGTGGACATCCCAGAGCGCTATGGACCTGGGAGTAGCCATCCCCACCATTGACTCGGCAGTGACTATGCGTTACCTGTCTTCACTAAAACAGGAAAGGACACGAGCCGAGGCGGTACTCAGCGGACCTCAGCTACATGCCGGAAATAAACAGGAAGTAATTGCCTGGGCAAAGGACGCCCTGCATTTTGCCATGCTGGTCAGTTTTGCCCAGGGCTTTGCCATGCTGCGCCAGGCATCCGATAGCATGGGTTTTGACCTGAAAATGTCGGAAGTAGCCAGGATCTGGAGAGGTGGCTGTATCATCCGGGCACGGATGCTGGAGGATTTTATGCAGGCTTTTGACCGGCAGCCCGATCTGCCGAACCTGATGCTGGACCAGCAAATTGCGGCAAAATTGCTGACTACTGCTCCCTCACTACGCCGGCTAATCGTACAGGCCGTACAAAGTGGAATGCCAACGGCAGCACTTTCTGCCTCACTCAGCTATTTTGACAGCTACCGTACTGCAAGATTGCCCTCTAACCTGGTACAGGCCCAGCGGGATTATTTTGGAGCCCATACCTACGAAAGGCTGGATAAGACCGGTGCATTTCATACCATCTGGGGGAAATCTTAGCATGTTTGCTCAGTCGTTCTAAAATCCTGACAGATCTTTTCTGCTGTATCATTATCTCAAATCACTAGCGCATGGAACTCATAAGCCGTAAACTCAGCCCTACCGTCATCATCATTTTTGGTGGTAGTGGCGACCTGAACAAAAGAAAACTCATACCGGCTCTTTATAATCTGTACCTGGATAAGTACCTGCCGGACAATTTCCATGTCATTGGTATCGGCCGTACCCCTTACTCGGACGAAGATTATCGGGCGATGCTACAGCAGGAAGTTTCTGGTTTTTCGCGCCGTGGTCTGGGTGGTGAATCCAACTGGAAAGACTTTGCCGAACACCTGGGCTATTATGTGATGGATGTGCAGAAAGAAAGTGCCTTTCAGGAACTGGATCATAAAATCCATGCGCTGGAAAGCAGCTGGCAGCAAAAAGCCAACCGCCTCTATTATCTCTCGGTAGCTCCGCAATTGTTTACCACCATTGCTACCAATCTGGCCTCCACGCAGGCCTGTCATGACCTGGATTGCTCTCGTATTGTCGTGGAGAAGCCCTTCGGGCATGACCTGGAAAGTGCTCAAAAGCTGAATAAGCTCCTGACCGAGCTTTACGATGAGAAACAGATTTTTCGGATTGACCACTATCTGGGAAAGGAAACTGTACAGAATATTCTCACTTTTCGTTTTGCCAATACCATTTTTGAACCCCTCTGGAACCGGAACTATGTGGACCATGTGCAGATCACAGTAGCAGAAACAGTAGGGGTGGAAGGCCGGGGCGCTTACTACGAAAAATCAGGCGCACTGCGCGATATGGTACAAAATCACGTACTCCAGCTGGTTTCTATGGTAGCCATGGAGCCGCCTATCTCCCTGGATGCTGACGAAATACGTAACAAAAAGGTGGACGTACTGAAAGCCATGCGGAGAATTAAGCCTGAAAAAGTAGCAGAGCATGCTGTGCGTGCGCAGTATGACGATGGCTGGATCAAAGGAAATAAAGTCCAAAGTTATCTAAGTGAAGATGGTGTTGACGAAAACTCGGCAACCGAAACTTATACCGCCCTCAAGTTCAATATAGATAATTGGCGCTGGCAGGACGTACCATTTTATGTACGCACCGGCAAACGGATGGCAGATAAGTGCTCGGTGATCACACTGCAGCTCCGTACCCCTCCCCACCGGGCATTTGCCTATGATGAAAATCATCTGCGCGAACCTAACCGCATTATCATCAACATACAGCCTGATATGGGTATTACAATTCGCTTTCAGGCTAAAAGGCCGGGAATCAGTCCTATTGTAAATCCGGTAGAGATGATTTTTGATTACAACCAGGCCTATGATGCCGAACCGCCCGAAGCGTATGAGGCCCTGCTACTGGATGCTATGGCCGGAAATGCCGCCCTCTTCATGCGGGCAGATCAGGTGGAAGAAGCCTGGAAGGTGGTAATGCCTATCCTGGAAAACTGGGAAAAAGAAGCTTCACTGCAGCTGCCCCAGTATGCTTCCGGAAGCTGGGGCCCTTCTGAAGCAGATGATCTCCTCAATGCCGAAGGGCATGAGTGGATCAATCCCCGGGCGACCAATGTGAAAACCACCGTGATTGAGGAAAGTAAGGATAGTGCGCGTAAAGAGGTTCTCAACCTGCACGTTTTCCAGAACGCTGATGATCTCAGTTACAGCGCAGCCGAACTTTTTGTCAGAAAAAGCCAGGAGGCGGTGGAGAAAAATGGCAGGTTTGTCGTATGCCTGACCGGTGGAAGTTCGCCGGACAAGATGTATCACTTACTCTCGCGGCCACCATTTGTCAACGAAGTTCCCTGGGCAAAAACCCATGTGTTCTGGGGCGACGAGCGTCCGGTTCCCCTGGACCACCCCGACTGTAATGCGGGTATGGCCATGAATGCTTTGCTGAAGCATGTGCCTGTACCCGAAGAAAATATTCACCCTATCTTTGGTCATCTGCGCCCTGATATCGCTGCGCTGCAATACGAGGAACTGCTACAGGAGTTTTTCCAGGGGCATTCTCCCAAATTTGACCTGATCCTGCTGGGTATGGGGGCTGACGGACATACAGCATCGCTCTTTCCCCATGTATCATTTCCCCATAAATCCATGACCTGGGTAAAGGAAATCTGGGTAGAAAAAATGGATACCTATAGAATCAGTCTGATGCCTCAACTCATCAACCAGGCGGCCTGTATTGCTTTTATC
This sequence comes from uncultured Porifericola sp., assembly GCA_964518125.1. GTDB lineage: Bacteria > Bacteroidota > Bacteroidia > Cytophagales > Cyclobacteriaceae > Catalinimonas. Next base: position 19,309 of record CAZFFW010000001.1, on the reverse strand, counting down.
GCTTTTGGAGAAAAGAAGGCCGAGGCATTACATGAAGTGCTGGAAGGAGAGGAAAATCCTGAAACTTACCCGGCGCAACTCATCAAAGCTGAAGATGGCGAGCTACACTGGTTTGTTGACCACCTGGCAGCAGCATGGTTGAATAAGGGAAAGGAAAGGGTATAAGTATTCCCCAAGCATCTCAATCAATTTTTTTAGCAGGGCAGCTTTGTGCTGTCCATGATTACTTTTCCATTGAAATTCCTTTCTTGATGATTTTTCGTCACTGCTTCCTGCTGAGAGCCATTCACGCTCGCTATTGACGAAAGAGGGTATTATACTATTCATACCCGGCTGGCTTATGGCAAATGGTCAAGCCTCCGGGCCGCTATGCATTGTATTTTTTCTTTGCAATAACACAAAACTCTATTCAGATAGCCAGTATCTCCAAAATTTTACCGGAAGTAATAAATGTTCAGTTATGAGGCTAAAAAATGCCATAAAGCTGGTTTTTAAGGCATTTGTGCTTTTGGTAAACCCTCCAGGCTTGTAAGATTTCATTTATTATATAAAAAATTGCACATTATTAATTTGAAATTAAATAATTCTTGCATATAATTGTATTAAATAAAGTTTGGTACAAATATAAAACAAATATATCATGCTACGTTTCCCTGAATTAGAGCTTCAACCCAACGGTGCAGAATCATTTTATAACGAATACAAGGATAAGCTGCCGGAAGAAAAACTGATGAAAGGCTTTTCTTTCGCCCAGTCTTGTGATGAGTTTCAGCGCTACTTCAACAGGTATCTTTTATCAGAAAAAAACAGCATGTATAATATGAACAGCTGTGTGAGACGCTTTTTTGAAGGAAATAAGGAGAGTCGTCAGAGTATGCTGCTGTTTTCCATCTTCATCAGAGAACACCTGAAGATTACAGGAGAGATGCTGCTGGAAAAAGAATATTATGAATTAATGGAGAAGTTCAATCAGACAAGGGAAAAACTACATCAACTGCTCAATATGGTGCTGGCAGATAATATTGAGGAGTCAGCATCCTAAAAAAATAGTTTGGTTAGGTTTGGTTAAATAATGTCAGTGTTTTCAGTGCTAATATATAGTAAAGCCAGTGGTCGCTTGACCGCTGGCTTTCTTGTTTACTGCCTGTCCCCGAGCTTCATAAGAATCTCCTTCCAGGCATTCCTAATCTGCAACATTTGTTGGCTGCCAACCCACTTCTGGTTGATTTCAATTTCAATACCGGCATAGTGGGCATCTCCGTACTGACTACGCAAAAAAGTAGTCAGGCCGTCATCGGTACCCAGGTAGGGCTCATTATAGCAGATCTTCAGACCGGGCAGTGATGCCTCGAGCTGATGCTGTATCAGCGCACAGAGGCTTCTTTCCCGCTTTCTCTCAGGGTCAAACAAAAGTCCGATGTCTACTTTTCTTTCCGAGCCTTCCCAGACAGGCGTAAAGGAATGCACAGAAAAATGGAGGCAGACCCTTTGCCGCCGCAGATAGTTGTCTATGTGTTGCCTTATTGCTGTGCGATAGGGAAGATAGTATTCACGGATGAGTTGCTCTTTTTCAGAAACTGGCAGCTTTCGGCTATAGGCAGAAAACAGCTCCTCACTCCAGGAGGAGCGGTTCATCTCTATCAAAAGCCGGCTGATGGTGCTGTAGACCAGGGGAAGCGACAGCTTTTCGGCCCAGTACCTGCTCAGTTCCAGGGTGGCAGGATCCCAGCCACGGTGCGTCTTCAGCACATCCTCCTGCCTTTCAAAAAGGTGCTGATAAGCCGGGGGAATATCATATCCCCCATGTTCACAGCTTAAGAGGATACCGCAGGCTGCCAAGTTTCAAAAGTATCATTTTCCTGCAGACAATCGCAGAGTTCACTGTATACCAGCTTCAGGTTCTCACGACTGTAAATGCCGTCACAATGCCTGAGGATGCGGCTGCTCAGGCTCCCCGACTGAAGAATATGCTCAATCGTGGTTTTCCATGGAGCCAGAGCAACAGGATAGGCAGCTAGCGCCCGTTGATAAAGATGCTGCCACAACTGATGTGCCTCTACGGGACCATTGTGCCACTGCAATAGCGACAGGTAGGCTTCATCATCCACCAGGGTGCCTTCCGCCTGCCGGGCAACCCTGAAAAGTAAGGCAGCGAGCTTGTCTTCCGGCTGTTGCTGCTGAGTGGCCATGCTACAGAGTTTTTCATCAGCCAGCAGCCTGAGTACGTGGATGATCAGGTTCAGCAAGGCCAGGTCAGCCAGTGGGCTTTCCTGTATGTCCAGTATCCTGATTTCAACGGATCCGCGGTCAAAGCGGGCGATAGCTCCCCGTGAGTTCAGCCATACCGCTTCCAGTATACCTTCAGGATCATGCGGCGCTTTCGCAGTAGTGATGGGGTCATAAACCATGCGCTGGTAATCTGCCTCACTGAAAGCCTGCTCCGGTATTACCATGCCACAGATTTCCGGTATTCTTTCCTGGTTACGGCGGTAGTAATCCAGGCGCTTATCCAGAAACCCGCTAAACTGTCCGTCCAGAATGGGAGAGCTGGCGGTAAGTGCCGGCATAATGGGCATCAGTACCCGGATAGCTGCATGCAGGCGGGCAAACTCCTCATCATTGGCAAAAGGCAGGTTGATGTGTGTGCTCTGCAGGTTAGCCCAGCCGTGTCCTTTACAGTTGAAAATACGGTCATAAGTCTCGTAAATTTCTTTGTTACCGTAGGGCCACAGTTGCGTTTCTTCCATAGGGTTCATCCACGGATGCGCAGCAGTAGGCATCAGCTTGGCGTCAAAGGCGCTTAGTAAGTGGTTGATATGCCGCACATTAGCAGCAAAATCCTGCCCCAGCTGCCAAAGGTCAGCGGTAGGTCTGGTACACTTCAGCTCAATAAGGTGGCGCACCAGTTCATTGGACCAGGTGACGCTCCCGTTTTCAAACTCATCAACATAGCTTCCGGAGGCAGCTCTGATCAGTTCGTCGGCTATCGGCTTGATGCTGAGGGTGTTTTTGTCAACGATCATGTATTCCAGTTCCACACCATAGGCCTGGAAAATATGTAGCGGCTTGTTTTCTTTCATTTCAGTGGGGTTATACTCTCTGCAGCAGGGTATCCATAATCCGCAGGTACAGCTGGTCTTTCATGATTTTATCCTCTATGCCGGAGTCTATGCTGGGGTTGTCATTTACCTCAATGACATAGTACTGACCGTTCACTTCCTTGATGTCTACCCCATAAAGGCTGTCGCCGATGAGCCTGGTAGCACTCAGGGCAGTTTTGATCAAGTCTTCAGGGGCATCTTTAACAGCCAGGGTCTCTGCCTTGCCGTTCTGGTCTTTGATCCGGGACCAGTTGACGATCTGCCAGTGGTTACGGGCCATAAAGTATTTACAGATATACAGCGGCTCATTGTTGATAATCCCGATGCGCCAGTCAAAGGGAGTAGGCATAAATTCCTGGGCAATGAGCAGCTCAGAATGTTGAAAGAGGGTCTGCAGGGCCGCTGCCAGATCAGCTTCCTTATCAATCTTGATCACACCTTTGGAATAACAGCTGTCGGGCTGCTTGAGCACCAGGGGAAAACCAAATTCGTAAAGCGCCGTCACAGGTGTTTCCTTCCGTACCATCATTGACTTGGGCGTAGGAATCTGTTTGGTCTGCAGCAGTTCATTGAGGTATACCTTGTTGGTACACTTCAGGATAGAGTCCGAATCGTCAATGACTACCAACCCTTCGGACTCCGCTTTTTTGGCAAAACGGAAAGTATGGTGATTGACATTGGTGGTTTCCCTGATGAAGAGCGCGTCATACTGTATCAGCTTGCTGTAGTCATTCTTGGTGATCAGGTCAGTGCTGAAGCCTACCTTATCGGCTGCCTTGATAAATTTCTGGATAGACTTGGGGTTGGACGGAGCGGCCACCTCATCAGGGTTGACCAATATGGCCAGGTCGTACTTTTTACGGGCATAGTTTTTTCCAAAAATCTTTTTACCCGCAAAATAAGTTTCCAGTGATTGTTTGAGCAGGGCTTTATCCTCCTCCGGTACATCAGCATTATTGAGCGGCTTGATATACTGCAGGAGCCATTTTTTTTCCTTTCTGACAAAGCGGGCCTTGAGCAGCGGTGTCTGCAGCAGATTAAACAAAAGTGAAGAAATTTTCAGGAGGTTTTCCTGGCGGGTGCGCCCCATATAAATCCGCATTTCTATTGTTTTGTCCTCTACCTGTTTGAAGCTTTCCTGGATCAGCTCGTCAAAATCAAGGCTTTCTTCCCGTATCAGGGATGGGTAGCGGAATTCCTGTATGGCTGAGATACGGGGCATGACCTTATGCCCCCGCGCTTCTGCCAGCAGGGATACATAATACCCCAGGCTCTGGTATTGGTATGAGCGGCAGAAATTAAGAATTTTGATGTGCTTCGCACTGAGATATTGTTTCTCGCCAAAATATTCGGCTGGACTAATGATTTGTACTCCTTCAATTTGAAATTTCCAGTTGTTTGGGTTTTCTGTTACGATAAGTTTAGACATGTTCCTTTTTTTTCGGCTGGATGATCAATAAGTTGGCGTCATAAGTAACAATGCCCAGCAGAATGGCATTGATTAGACGATAGATAGATACCTGATAATGCTGTATGGTTTTGGCTACGGGATTAGGATTGAGCGGGTCAGAAATATGTACCATGCGGGTTTCCTTATCGTAGCCTTTAATCAGTACAAAGTGGCCACTGGGTTCTCCGTATATATCATCATACTGGTTGGTTTCGGCGATTTCGCGGGCGCACTGGTACAGATAGGTGGCGCTTAGCCCCGTCAGGATGGGCACCTGCCTGACCAGGTACTTTTTCATGAGCCGGGTGGTCAATTCAGCATATTGTATTTTTCCGCCCAGTTCCAGGTACTTCAGATAGGCAGCAGTAGTCTGCTTTATCCTGCGGTTTTTTTTGACGGCTACCTGCTGCCTGAGCTTTTCCTGAAGGTTCACACCTTCGGCAAACCAGGTAGGGTCAAAAATGTGGAGATTGTACGTATAAATTTTTGCCTGATAGCCTCGTTGCAAAGCATGGATACCGAGGTAAACAGCTAATGTGCCTCCGCTTTTGAGCTGCTGTACCTGGGCGATGACCTGCTCCATTTCTATATGATCCTGGTAGTAGTTATACAGCGCCTGCAGACAGGTAGGTCCACAGGTGACATCGTCGGGCTGGGGCCTGATATTGACGCTTAATACATTTTGCACAGATTCCATGAAAGGATGATTGATAAATTCTATACTATGACGCATAGGCTGAAAAAAGTCACCACATCTGGTAGAAAATGTTTTTACTTTTGTAGGGAATGAATGGATCGGCCAATTTTTTTATGACAGATATACAAAACATGAGTGATGAGGCACTGGCCCTTAGGCTGAAAGAGAGCGGCGATCAGCGTTATTTTTCGGTACTGGCGCAAAGGCATGAGCAGAAGATCCTCAAAAAGTGCAGGTCATATGTCAAGTATGATGAAGCCAGCGAAGACCTGATGCAGGAAGTGCTCATCAAAGTTTTCCTGCGTATCAAAGATTTTCGCAGCGAGGCCCGCTTTTCCACCTGGTTGTTTACGATTATCCACAGTACCTGTATTGACCACCTGCGCCGGCATAAGAAAAATGTGCATAGCGTGATCACCGAAAAGCTGGCTGATGAAGTGGCTGAGATGGTAGATACGGATGAGGCGGTAGAGGAAGGCTTAAGTGAACAGATACTGGAAGAACTGCTGGAACAGCTCACCCCGGAGGAAAAAATGCTCTTACTCCTCAAATACAAAGAAAAACACCCGATCCGGGATATTCAGCAAACGCTCAACCTCTCAGAGAGTGCCATTAAAATGCGGCTGAAGCGGGCCAGGGAGAAGGTAAACCGGCTTTACCAGCAACACAGGAAGCAGGGAGGGAAACACCAATGACGCTCACGTTTTTTGGGGTCCGTTCCTTCCAAAAACTTGGATGGTTGTTTTTGCCAGATGCTACGGGTTGCTGGCAGTTTTCCAATGATAAGCCCTCTGAATAAGTAGGGCTCAGGGGTTTACCGACACAGAGGCGACAATCCGCTCCGCGATGGTCTCAGCACCTTCATCACCCTGCGGATGAATGACGGTCACCTGCCACAAATGACTGGAGTCGGCCATCAGCACATTGACAAAGGCAAACTCCCGCTCCCGCAACTGGTAAGTACCCTGCAGTTTGGTGGCGTTCACGCCATCTATCTGCAAATCCTCAGCCTCGTGGCTCAGGTTCTGCACGCCGGGCTGCTGCCCCAGGGTATACAGCGCTCCGTCGGCGGCACCCTGCAGGTTGGTATTCACGCCCGGGCGGTACTCTACAGTATTGATCAGTATGTTCAGCGTGCCGCCCCTGCTATAGGTATAGCTGCGGGCATCTTTGACAAACTGCGTCATATTCTGAGGGCCTTCGCCTTCCAGAAAGGTAGGGTTGAGCTTTTCCGGTGTACTGACACGGACAGGCGGTTGCCCATACTCTGCCGTCACCCACTCCTTCTGCAGTAGTTCGCGACTGACACCCTTGCCTTTTGGTGCTTCATCCAGCCAGAAAGTAAGGATAAAGACAAGACTGCCGATGATGATGATGCCAAGGGCGATGCCGATGATGGTATTTCTTCGCATGCTTGAAGTCCGGTGATAAAAACGAATGGAAATTTAGCTGTTTAAACTTAGCCCGAAAATTTCTGATACTGAAAATTATCCGCGGATCATTTTTTTCGTAAGCGGCTGATGCTGAAAAGTTTGCCATCCGGGAGGAGCTATCATAAACAATATATACTTAATATAAGTATTATTTAATCGCAAGTTTACTTGTTTTAAGAATATAAAGCCTCTAATTTTTCCTTCAGATTAACCAAACCACAATTCTATGACAAGATTAAGTAGCGTTCCGCTTCGCCGGATCAGTCAGACGCTAGTGCTTGAATTTTACACCCTTGATGTCTCCGAGCCTCTGGCCATTCCCCTGTTTGAGTCTCGCATTCCGGCGGGTTTTCCTTCTCCCGCTGACGATTACATGGAGCTTAAGCTGGATTTGAACAAGTACCTGATCAAACACCCGGCGGCTACCTTTTATGCCAGGGTTAAGGGGAATTCCATGCTGGATGCTGGTATCCACGATGGTGATATGCTGATCGTAGACCGGGCACTGGAACCCCGGGAAAAGGATGTAGTCGTCTGTATCCTGGATGGGGAGTTTACAGTAAAACGTGTCGGCTTCCGCAATGGAGACTTGTATTTGCTGCCAGCCAATGATGCTTACAAGCCTATCCGGGTTAGCCGGGAGAACACTTTTCAGATATGGGGGGTGGTGGCTTACGTAATCCATAAACCCTGATGATGTTTGCCATTGTAGACTGCAATAATTTTTACGCCTCATGTGAACGGGTATTCAACCCGGCCCTGGAAAAGCGACCGATAGTAGTACTATCCAATAATGATGGCTGTATCATAGCCCGTTCGGCAGAGGCCAAGGCGCTGGGAATCAAAATGGGCGCGCCGGTATTTGAGGTGCGCAAGCTGATCCGGCAACACGGAGTAGCCATATTTTCGTCCAATTACGCGCTCTACGGAGATATGTCAAACCGGGTGATGGAAACCCTGCGGCAGATCATACCGGATGTGGAAGTGTACTCCATTGACGAGGCTTTTCTTAACCTGAAGGACTTACCTGATTCCTACCAGGACCTGCAGGACCTGGGGAGGTATATCCGGCAGACGGTATGGCAGTGGACAGCTATCCCGACATCCATCGGGATAGCCCCCACCAAGACTCTGGCCAAGATAGCCAACCGTCTGGCAAAAAAGGATGTATCGGCCTCGGGCGTATATGTGCTCAATTCAGCGGCAGGGATACAGGCTGCCCTGAAAGCTACGGCGGTGGAAGATATCTGGGGCATAGGGCGCCGCTATGCTGCTTTTCTGTACCAGTCGGGTATAGAAAACGCCTGGCAGCTACGAGAGGCAAACGAAAGCTGGGTAAAGCAGCGCATGAGCGTAGTAGGGCAGCGGCTGCATATGGAGCTGAGAGGTATTAGCTGTCTGCCTCTGGAAATACTCAGTCCTCCCAAAAAGATGGTTGGCTCTTCCCGCTCTTTTGTTAAGCCGCTGACGACACTTAGTGCCCTTCAGGAAGCCGTAGCCACTTATGTGAGCCGGGTAGGAGAGAAGCTCCGCAAGCAGCGCAGCTGTGCCCAGTTGATCACGGTCTTTATCCGTACTAACCGCTTCAGCAAAGATGCTGTACAGTATGGCAACGCCCGCAGTATACAGATGCCGGTGCCTACTGACCATACGCCGGAACTGATCCGTTATGCCTTTCAGGCACTGGAACTGATCTACCGGGAGGGTTTTTCTTACAAAAAAGCGGGTATACTGGTGGGCGGACTGGTGCCTGCCTATGACTGCCAGCAGCAGCTGTTTGATCAACTAGACCGGAAAAAGGCGATCAAAGCCATGCAGGCCATGGATGAGATCAACAGTAAGCTGGGGCGCTTTAAAGTGCGTTCGGCGGCTATGGGTTTTGCCAAACAGGGAGAGACCAGGCAAAATGATCTTTCGCCAAATTACACGTCAAAATGGAATGACATTCTGGAGGTTTTTGCCCGATAATATTTAATCAAAGGGTTTTTTCATGCTGATTATCAGCGGTTTTTAAGAAAAATTCCTGTAAATTGTTGTCAGGAAAAAAGAAAAGAGTCTCCATCAATATTTTTTCTTAACAGAATAGTAACATACTTCGCTTTTTCTTCATCATGGCCTAACGCCCGGCGAAAATAAGTTCAGTATATTTAGATAACAGAAATTTTTAGTGAAATAAGATGGGTGAAATCAAGACTTATATTTTAGAGCAGCCACATTACCCGAGGAAGCAGGAAGACCATCAGGTTCAGGAAGCATTTGATCTGCTTACCCTTGTCAACCAAAGCTATCAGGCTTTGAACATAGGGCAGCTGGGTAACATTGATGACCTGCGCAGGGCAGTAGAAGATGTGGAATCCGTCAAGAAGCTGTTTATGGAGAGAAATTTTCCATCAGATACGGAAAGCCTCGGACTGGCGTCTACCATTACCTCCAGTGAGGAACTGGAAACCTATGAGCGTATGGTTTCTTTCTTTGACAAGAGGAAACCTGAACAGGGCATCAAATGGGAAATGTTTGAGATGGAAGATGGCACGCTGAACCTGAAGAGTGAACAGGAACTGGAAGATGCACTGCTGCAAAGCCGTCGCAGAGAAGCCATTGACCGAGTGATAGAAGCTATAGAAGAGGCTGAGGCACTCGGCCTTACTGTCTTCCATAACTTTAACTCTCCCGTCATACGAAGAGACCGAAACGGCTATAGTTCCGGCATCTAGGCCCTACCAAAACCTCCTCCTCCCGGCGTTTCAATAATAATTCGGTCACCAGCCTGCATCACAGTCTGGCAAATGCCCGCAATGGCTTCATGACTACCGTCATGGCGTACGATGTACTGTGTGCCACAGGCGCCAGGCTTACCCCCGGCTACACCGTAGGGTGCTTCCTTCCGATGCTGCGATAGCAGGGTGAGCGAAACCTCTTCCAGGAAGAGCAACTCACGGCTAATACCATTGCCTCCACGCCACTTTCCCTCGCCTCCAGAATCCTGACGGACAGCAAAACGCTGTAAACGTACCGGATAGCGAAACTCCAGCACTTCAGGGTCCGTAATGCGCGTATTTGTCATATGCTGATGTACCGCATCGGTCCCGGCAAATCCCTCTCCGGCACCACTGCCGCCACCGATCGTTTCATAGTAGCCGAAGCGCTCGTTGCCAAATAAAAGATTGTTCATGGTTCCCTGGCTGCAGGCAGCGATGCCCAGGGCTTTGAGCAGGGTGTCTACCACCCGCTGACTTGTCTCAGTGTTGCCGCCTACCACTGCTGGACAGGAGGCAGGCTCTGCCGGAAATGAGGGGTTCAGAAAGCTTCCTGGAGGAACCTCTAACTCCACCTGCTGCATAAGTCCTTCGTTCAACGGGATATTCTGTCGGATCAGTAGCCTGAGCACATATAACACAGCGCTGTTGACGATAGCCAGCGTAGCGTTCAGGTTGGCAGGGTGCACATCACCGCTACCCGCAAAGCTGATCTTTACTCTTTCCGGACTAAGCCGGATTTGCAGCTGAATGGGGGTGCCGTCATCCAGGTATTCACTGGCATCGTAACTCCCCTCAGGCAGACCCTGCAAGCCTTGCTGCATACAGGCATGGGCGTAGTCTTTCAACTTTTGCATATAGTACAGCACCTTATCGGTAGTATGTGCCTGACAGAGTCTTTTGAGCGCAGCCACACCAAACTGAATAGAAGCCAGTGCTCCATTGAGGTCAGCGATGTTTTCCTCGGGAGAACGGCTGGGATAGGGCTCCCGGGTCAGCAACTGACGAATATGGTCCCAACGGGCCTTTCCTTTGCGAATCAGATAATCGGGACGGATTACCACCCCTTCTTCCTGCAGATTGCGGGCATCAGGAGGCATGGAACCCGGCTGTTTACCACCCAGTTCAGCATGGTGCGCCCGGTTGGCGACATAGCCTACCAGGCTGTTTTCCACAAAGACCGGGCTGATCAGCGTGATATCCGGCAGGTGAGAACCGCCGAACCCGGGATGATTGGTGATCACCACATCACCTTCTTCCAGCGGCAGGTATTGGGCGACAGTCCGGACACAAATGCCCATACTGCCCAGGTGCACCGGGATATGGGGCGCATTGACCACCAGTTCACCCCGGCTGTCCAGTAGGGCACAGGAAAAATCCAGTCGCTCTTTGACATTAACAGAAAAGGAAGTTCTTTCCAGCAAAGCGCCCATTTCCTCAGCAATGGCTCCGAAGCGATTGGTAAAAAGCTCCAGTTGTACCGCTTCGGGCTGCTCGCTAACATGCTGTTTTACCCGCTGCTGATGACTGCTGATGAGCGCATTATTGTAGTGGTCCAGCACAAACGCCCAGCCGGTGTCAATGACTGTCGTACAATTCTGGCTTACCACCAGCGACGGCCCGGTGATGGTGGCGCCAGGCTGAAGTTCTTCCCAGATAAACACCGGGATATCCCGCCACTGCTCACCCACCCAGCAGGACTGTGTCTCAGCAGATGGCGGTGTGTAGCGGTCAGGTGTTCGGGTATTTTGCACCTGATCACTTTGCCGCGTACAAGCTGCCAGCAGCATAGTGGCCACTTCAATCTCCTGGTCTTCCAGCCAGTGTCCATACAGTTCGGTATACTTTTCTCTGAAAGCCTGGTGTATGTCCTGATGCTGAGAGTAACCAATTTCAAGACTGCTTTCCTGTCCCCGGAAGCGGAGTTGTAATTTAGCGAAGCGAACCTGAACCTGGCTTTCTGCATAACCTTCCTGGCTAAGCGCAAGAAAAGCTTCCTGGCGCAGTTCCCGGTAAATTTTTTCCAACTGAGCGCCGATCAATGACAGGGGCTGCAAAATTTGTCGCTGCGCAAAACGTTCAATGGTGGCCTGTCCCATCCCATAGGCACTCAGCAGGCCGGCATCGTAAGGAACGATTACCTCCCGGATATGCAGTATTTCAGCCAGGCGGCAGGCATGCTGCCCCCCGGCACCCCCAAATGCGAGCAGAGCATATTCCTGAGGATCATAGCCTTTGCGCAGGGAAATTTTGCGGATGGCCCCCGTCATTTTCTCGTTGGCGATAGCAAGTAGACCGGTTAGCACTTCCTCATCACTGTAATCCTTTCCCTGGGCCTGTTGCATTTCCTGCTTTAGCTGCTGCAGAGCGGCGGCAGCTTTCTGACGGCTGATAGGGATACCAAAATATTTTTCACTGACCCTACCCAGCAGCAGGTTGACATCGGTAAGGGTGAGCGGACCGCCAAAGCCATAGCAGGCCGGTCCGGGGCTGGCACCGGCACTTTCGGGGCCTACCGACAGCTTATGACCATCAAAATAGCAGCAGGAGCCTCCCCCGGCCGCTACAGTTTCTATAGCCAGACTGGGGGAGAACAGGTTGATTTCTCCTACCTGGGTTTCGTAGCGGTAGTCAAACTCGCCATCATAGCGGGAGACATCCGTACTGGTGCCTCCCATGTCAAATGCCAGTATTTGCCTGATACCAGGATTGCTGAAGCCTGCCAGCCGGCAAATACTCGCCGCCCCGACTACACCACCGGCCGGGCCGCTGAGCAGGCTGTCCTTGGGCTGGTACAAGTCAGCACCTATCAGTCCGCCGGCACTGGTCATCACTTTGAGAGAGCCTTCCTGCAGGCTTTGCTGTACAGATGCCAGGTAATCGCCTACTGCCGGTGAAAGGTAGGCATTGACCAAAGCAGTCTTGGCCCTGGGCAATATTTTGATGGAAGGCGCAAGCGCCGCAGAACAGGAAACATAGCGGAAACCTGCTTTTTGTAATGCTTCCTGTAAAATGACTTCATGCTCGTCATTCAGGTAGCTATGCATCAGTGCAATGGCAACGCTCCTGACGCCACTTTGCTGAAGTAGTTGAAGCACTCTTGCTATTTCTTCCTCTCGGAGGGGGGTGATTACCTTACCGGCAGCATCCAGCCGCTCGTCTACTTCAATCAGCTGTTGGTAGTAAGGTAGCGGTTTGCGGATATTGAGGGCAAAAATATCCGGCCTTTGCTGTGTATCTATTGTCAGCAGATCGCCGAAACCCCTGGTCAGTAGGAGGGCGGTAGAAGCCCCGCGCCGCTCCAGCAGCGCATTGGTACCCCGGGTAGAACCCTGCCGCATTTCCATGACAGGAAGGGGCTCATCCAGGGCAGTCTGAGTGGCAATCCTGGCTGCGAGGATAGGTGCTTCTTCTCCCGCAGTGATCTCAAAATCCCGGTCTGCAAGTTTCAAATGGTCGGGAAAATCGCGGAGCCTGAGCAAGCTTGTTGCTGGGTCAAAAGATAGTACCTGTAGCTTTTCATCGGGAAAGTCGGACAGGTGAAAAGCATAATCTTTGAGAATATCCCGCGCTACCGGCCAGTTGACAGATACCTCTAGGCTATTGTCGGGCTTCACTTCCAGTATTTTGCCTCTTAGCGCACTGCTACTGAGTACTTTAACTCGTTTTAGTTCACCATCTGGCGCGTAGGCGAGGCAGTCGGTAAATGTGCCGCCGGTGTCTATCCATATTTTCCAGCCATGCTGCTTACTGTTCATGCCGGAAATTTTGGCAAAAGCTGTAAATAATCAAAATAACAACAGTAAAGGCTTTAGCAAATAAGCATCGGAGGGGATAGTAAGTTATTTCGCGGCCGCCTTCACAAACGCTCTGCATGGTGCATGGCCTATGTCAGCGAGGATACGAATTATTCAGTATGATGATGTTCAAATTATAATAAGATAAAAAGATAACTATTTATGATAGATTAAGTTCATTTATTTTAAAAGCAATTTTTGATAAAATATAGAGATATGAAATTACTTTTTGGAACTAATAGTATTCTTAATTTTTCGGTAGTATTGTGCAGTATGTTACTGCTTTCTCCTGCTTTGCACGCACAGGATACCTTTGCCGACTGGGATCAGAATGAAGATCTGCAACTGGATGAAGGAGAATTTAACGATAATTTTATGGCATCTGATAATAGTCCCTTCAATGACTGGGACCGTAACGAAGATGATTTACTGGATAATGATGAGGTTTCAACAGGCATTTACAACAGTTGGGATACCAATATGGACGATGTACTGGATGCTGAAGAATGGAATGCAGGCCTGAATGACAGTTTTGGCTACCTGGATGAAAATGACACTGATGCATTTGGTGATTATGACCTTGATGACGACAGTTTTATCAGCCAAGATGAATTTGGTCAGATAAGCGATGAAAACGGGTATTTTGACAATATGGACCAGAATGAAGACGCTATGCTGGATGAAAATGAGTATAGCCGGGGCTTTTTTGAAACAATGGACACCAATGATGACACTTTTCTGGATGAAAACGAACTGGGAGAAAGTGGCATTTTTGACAATGATACCTACTGATTAGCCATCAACCAATTGATCAAAGACTAATACCGGAACGGCCCGAGGCGAGGGCCGTTTTTTTATGGGCTTACTGACGAAATCGGGGTAAGCAGCAGCTTTTGGAATTCTACCTCTGAGCCTTCGGCCTGTACAGCGATCTGACCGGATTGAGCGGTAGCACCGTAGCCATGGTTGACAAGGTCTCCATTGAGCCACACTTTGATTTCATCATCTACTGCCTCAATCGTCATGCTGTTCCACTCACCCAGGGGCTTTTCGGAGCCGTCGGTAAGGTTTAGGATACGCCGGTTTTTTCCTTCGGTAATACCCCACTTTTCGGGAGGTCCGCGCCTGGCTTCCATATCATCCACTTTGATATCTTCCACAATACACCAGAAATCACCCGCATTTTCGTGCATCATCTGGACTTCTATGGATTTGGGAAACATTTCATAAAGCGAACGAGGAGTAGAAGCATGTACCAGCACACCGCAGTTACCCGGCTCTCCGGCAAAACGGTATGTTACTTCCAGTCGGTAGTTGCTGTACTGCTGATCAGTGATCAGATGTCCACCCGGTGTACCCAGGCTAACCAACATCCCGTCGCGCACGATAAAGGGATTTCGCGCTGCAGGGTCTTTGTCCATCTCCGGCACATCTACATGCCAGCCCCGCAGGTCTTTTCCGTTGAAGAGGCTGATGCCCTGGGCACTGAGGGAAAGGCCAGAGGCCATAAGGCAGAGCGTAAGTATGTAGGTAAAGAAGCTATCCGGCTTTTTCATAGGTCATTTCAGGTGTAGAATTGGCCTTCCAAAATGCTTCTTTTTTCAGCTTCTGGCAATTTTTACCGAGGAAATTTTATTTCGGAGGAAAATTCTGCTCAAAAATAGGAGGCTAAAAATGGATCTCTTATTTCAAAATAGCACAAAAATTAATGGGTTTTTCAGGGGGGTAAAGGGAACTTGGTGGAATCTTTTAATTGCCTAAAAGAAGTGGCTTATTCGGCCTTTTCTACTCTAACACCAACTGACAGTATGTCTTTGAGGGTATCGGTGCGCATGTACTGCTGCAGCCTGATACGGTATATACCGGCAGAATCAAACTTGTAGGTAGGTAGCGCCATGATCTGATGGCTGAAAATGTCACCCAGGCCACTTCCGTAGGGTTCACCGGTTTTAGGATCAAAAAGCAGCATATTGTGCAGGTCAGTGGCAATCCTTCTGCCCAGGGTATCTTCCAGGTAGTAGGTAAGGTAGAGATTATGGAAAGGGTAATTGAGGGTGTTACGGATATTCCAGTAAATATTATAGGGCTGCTGCGGATCGGTGATTTCAAATTCAAAGGCGGGTACGCTGTCTACCAACCAGACTTTCTGACCAAAATCCTGGTTTTCTTCATATACCCGGTTTTCATCACAGGCACTGAGCCAAAAAAAGCTGATCAGCAGAAATAAAACAATGGTTATCCTGGACACTACTAAGATTGTATGACGTTGGTGATTTGTTGGAGACAAAGCTATAAAAAATACGCATCCAAGCAGGAAAAAAGCCGGGATGCGTAAGTTTTTTTAGCCTTTACCTCTGTTGTCAGGTTTTTTCTTTTTGTTTTTATTCCTGGAGCGTTTTTTCTTCTTCTTTTTCTTCTCAAACTTTTTATCCATCATCACCAGGTCATTGTTTAGCACATCGGCTTCCGCTTCCATGCTGACGCTATTTTCCTGCAGGGTATCAGGGATAATTTTTTTCCTGTTCATTTCCAGGATCTCCTTCACCCTGGAAGCTTTGAGGGGAATCCAGGAGCTTTCCTTTTCGTATGAAAACCACATCAGCTTACGGAAAATGTCCGTTTTCTGTAGCTGAGCATAACCAGTTTTGGTCTGGAGCGGGGTTTCAATATCCGGGATATCCTCCAGCGCGTTCATGTAGGTATCCAACTCATAGTTGAGGCAGCATTTCAGCCTGCCGCACTGACCGGATAGTTTGCTGGGATTGAGAGAAAGGTTCTGGTATCGGGCCGCTGAGGTAGATACGCTTTTAAAATCTGTCAGCCAGGTAGAGCAACACAATTCTCTGCCACAGGAGCCAATACCTCCCAGCCTTCCGGCTTCCTGCCTGAGGCTGATCTGACGCATTTCCACCCTGATCTTGAACTCACCCGCCAGTATTTTGATCAGCTCACGAAAATCAACCCGGCTGTCCGCGGAATAGAAAAATGTGGCTTTATTATTATCAGCCTGGTACTCCACATCAGAAAGCTTCATAGAGAGCCCCAGTTGCTCAATGATCTGCCGGGTACGGTAGAGCGTGGGCATTTCCCGGTTTTTCACCTTTTCAAATGCCTCCAGGTCCTTTTCGTTGGCAATGCGGTAAATTTTCTTGATGTCATCATTGTTGGCTACTTTTTTCTTCTGCATCTGCAGCCTTACCAATTCTCCCTGCAGGGATACATAGCCAATATGGTGACCATTGGGAACGTCTACTACCACCGGATCGCCAGTGGTGAGTGCTAAATCATCAATGTTCCTGAAAAAGTCTTTGTGCCCTCCCTTAAACCTAATTTCTACAATATCAAAAGTATTCAGTTGTGGCAAATCCATGTTGGAAAGCCAGTCAAACACATTCATTTTATTACAGCCTCCGGTACCGCACCCGCCGTTGTTCTTACAACCGGATACGGCAGTACCATTGCCTGAGCTACAAGTACTGCATCCCATGATATATATATTTATCGGATCAGATCCCAATATACGGTGAACGGACCCTACGTTGAACAATACAATATGACTGAACCGCCAGACTCAGGTATTCAAGCTCGCGAATATAGCTGAAGGTCTGACAGCACTAATCAAAATATTAAGTAAAAATATTAACTGAATCAAATCTACAGTAGCTGTAACAACATTAAATTTAATTTATTTCATTTTCTAGCTTATTAATCCACTTTTTCAGTTCTGCATCTGAGCGAACTTTTCTGGGGTACCACTTAACTTCCCAGGTGTAGGTTTCGCCCGCTTCCAGTTTACGATAAGGGCTGTGTTGTTCTATTTCCAGGTAGGACGTATCGTCAATGTAGACTTCCACTTCATTATGGGTAGGAGGCAGCTGCTCCAAAGTAAGATCAGGAAACCGCTTGATCAGGGCCAGGGAGTCTTTTTGGTAAATCAGCCATCCGCTACTATTCGCATACATTTTATTGGTAAGGGTATCGGTAGCAGCAATGTTACTGTAAAGAAGGCCATCTTCTTCTAGCCAGGTCCAATCTTTGATGGTTCGCAAACTGTTACGCTCTTCCAGCGCAAAAATCACCTTACTATCCTTATGCATACGGCTGACTTCCCACAGGGCGTATTGCTGTACACTGTCTGTGTGGTTCCTGATCGCGTAAACCATGGAAAAAACGGTATCTGCAGGGATTGCTATAAATTGTTTGGTAAAACTAACTCCAAATCGGGTATCAGTTTGGCTCTGTAGATACAAAGTATCGCTTTTGGCTAAAATTTGGTAAGGCGCCCGGTCAAGGCTGGCAGGTGGTGGCCATCGCCATAGGTTTTGCGGGCTAAGCCAGAGCGTTGAGCCAAAATTGATGCTGTCTATTTCAGATCCGGTAAGCAGATTATAGCCGTCTATTGACATTGTTATGATTCTTCCCCCCTCCTCAGGATCTACTTCCATCACTATCCCGCCCATCTGCGAAAGATACGTTCCCATCGTTGTCTTTTGCCAGCGAGTTTGATCCGAGGATATCCGCGAAGTATCCCCTGTACAAGCTTGCAGAAAGATGATGGCTACATAAAACCGACTCCAGAAAAAATTACCGCCCATATTTCATGGCTTTTGCAGGTCTTTGCCGATGTCTTTCCGGTAGTAGAGGCCATCCCAGCAGACTTTCAGGGCAGCATCGTAGCTTTTATTCAATGCCTCGCTGATATCATTTCCCATTCCGGTAATCGCCAGCACCCTGCCGCCATTGGTTTTGATCTGTCCATTTTCTTCTTTGGTGCCGGCATGAAATACCTGAGCCGACTCAACATCCTGCAGGCCTATGATTTCTTTGCCTTTTTCGTACTTTTCAGGATAACCGCCAGATACCAGAACCACTGTTGTGGCTGTCTGTGTACTTAGCTTCAGGGCTTTGCTGGTGATTTTCTGCTGCGCACAATCCAGTAGCAGGGGAAGGAGGTCCTCTTCTATGCGTGGCAAAACTGCCTGTGTTTCGGGGTCGCCCATGCGAACGTTGTACTCAATCACATAAGGATCTCCCTCCACATTCATGAGGCCAATGAAGATGAAACCGCGATAATCAATATTTTCTTCCTGCAGACCATTGATGGTGGGTTGAACAATACGTTCTTCCACTTTCTGCAGAAATTCCTGATCCGCAAAAGGCACCGGGCTTACTGCACCCATTCCCCCGGTATTGGGTCCGGTATCCTGCTCGCCGATTCTTTTATAATCTTTTGCTTCAGGCAGTAAAACATAGCTCTTGCCGTCGGTGAGCACAAATACGGAGAGTTCAATGCCTTTTAGAAAATTCTCAAGTACCACCTTACGGCTGGCCTCGCCGAATTTTTCATCCAGCAGCATATCTTTGAGTGTTTGCTCAGCCTCATCGTAGCTTTCGCTGATGATGACGCCCTTACCTGCTGCAAGTCCGTCTGCTTTGAGAACGATAGGGAGAGGCATTTTTTTAAGGAAGGCGATACCTTCTTCAATGCTTTCTTTGGTAAAGGAGGCTGATTCGGCGGTGGGTATTTGATACTTTTGCATGAATGCTTTGGCAAAATCCTTACTGCCTTCCAACTGTGCCCCTTCTTGGCCAGGACCCACAATGGCAAGTTTCTGCAACTGCTCATGTGCCCGAAGATAATCTACCAGTCCGGCTACCAGTGGAGCCTCTGGACCGATGACCAGCAGCTGTATATTTTTTTGGATAAGAAAGTCAGCAATTCTTGCTTTACCGCTTTCGTCAAAAGCGTTTCCCAGATCGGGTAAGTTCTCTGCAATCTGACTGGTACCTCCATTGCCGGGAGCAACAAAAAGCTGTTCACATTGGGGACTTTGGCTGATTTTCCAGGCCAGTGCGTGCTCACGTCCACCTGAGCCAATGATCAGTATATTCATAAAAAAAGATGGTTAGGCGTTGCAATCTTAGCCGGTAAAGCTAAGAAAAAACAAGGGCAACCCGCAACCATCTTTTAGCAAAAGCAGCAGCCGAATATTAGTTGGCGTACTCTGAAATGAATTTAACTCTCATAAGCCTTAGTTCTTCCTCCGAATAATCGCCACCAAACTCCTGCATGGC